>NZ_JBYUPU010000032.1:0-81488 GCF_058135425.1 Paenibacillus sp. MAH-35 | reverse complement strand
GATGCGTGTGACCCATTGCTGTCGAAGATGTTCATTTGCCAAATGGGGCAACCTCCTTGCGTTCTCGGTTACCTCATTTTCTCATGGGATTCAATCCGTTTGAAGGTGGGGACAGTTTGACGCTTACCTTTCGCCGCACCTCCGCCAGCTTCTCCCGTCGGATCTCCTTCGTTTTTCGAACAGCCGGATACAATCAAGGACATCGCTAGCCATGCAGCGGCCGTTGCCTTCACTGCGGCCGCCATTATCTTTTTTTGTTTCATCGTGTACCCTCCTCATGAATTGGCTCGGATCTGATCGGAACTTTGTCCGGTTCCAATGTACCAAAACGGCTCCATCGCGGTAAGCTTCACTTTTTGCTTAAGCACACCCTTTTTGCGAAACGCAAAAAAAGCCTTTTCCCGCAAGGAAAAAGACTTGTGTCGTTTTATACATGCTACACGCCTGTCCGGAGAGACCGGTCCCGATTAAAATCCCGGCGATTGGATACGGTGCTTCAAATAAAACGTGATCGCGGCACAATCGATATTAATAAACTGCAGCGGATCGCTGCGAATAAGTTCGGCGAGCTCGTCTACGGTGACCCATCGGGGATTTTGCGCGCAATCGCCTTCGGGAAGCAGTTCGCCTTCCGCTCTGCATAGAAAGTAATACCCGACCGAGTCGATTCCGCCTTTAATCGTCTGGTATGCTGTGAAAGGCCGGATACATTCGACGACGACATTCGGATTGATCCCGACCGTATCGATCCGCGTATCTTCCCCTTCAATCCACACGACATCGAGGCCGGTTTCTTCCTTCACTTCGCGGCGCAGCGCGCTTGTCAGCGACTCGAACTGCTCCACGCCGCCTCCCGGAAGCTCCAGCTGTTTCGGTTGGTTCGGCTTGTTGCGCGTCTGGATGATGATCTCGGTTGTGCCATCGCGTTCGCGCTCGATGATGGCGCGGGAATTCACATAAAACAACGGCAACCTCTCCTCATTCGAAGTCATGTTCGATCCAACGTATAGGCAACTTATGGATATCGACTCTTCCAAATACTACAATTCTCGGTATCCGTAAAAAATCCTTCCCGGCGGCTGCTCCAGACTAGGAAGCATTTCTCCATCCGTCACTTTCCCTCTAACCCGGTCTGCGGGCGACGGCTCATAAACTTGCGTACTTCGTAACCAGCGCAGCATACACACTTTTGGGCCGGAGTCCGACCAGCTTCTCCACCGGTACTCCGTTGTGAAATACGATAACGGTCGGCATCGACATAATTCCGTATTCGGAAGCGAGGGTCGGGGAGTCGTCGCAGTCCACTTTCAACACCGACAGCCGTTCCCCGTATTCGCTCGCCAGATCGCCCAGGATCGGCAAAAGCACTTTGCATGGCGGACACCACACCGCTCCAAATTCGACGAGCGTCACCCCCTGCTGGCGGATCATCCCTCGAAATGTCGTATCGTCAACAGCATACAAACTCATCGGTCATTCCTCCTGTTGGGTAGCTGCAGTTGCGAGTGGTTCATAAGCCCGGTTCTTATAGCCCCGGTCGTTCTCCCAACCGGTAGGTCCATCATAAACCCTTACATTAATGTCAGAGTCAATACATGCAAGCACACATTTTTTCAAAAAATGAATGGTCTAATACGGCGGATTCACCGATCGATGATGGACTTCCACGCTCCCCCGGAACTTTAAGAACTGGAGATCAGCTGCTCCTCGTCCAGCTCGGCCAATCGCCGGAATGCAGAAGAGCGGCTGTACAGCTCTTCATAGGAACCGCAATGTTCCATTTGCCCTCCGGCCAAAAAATAGATGAGATCCGCATTTTTGATCGTGGATAACCGATGGGCGATTAAGATCGTCGTTTTGCCTTGACGGTCCTGATCCAGCGCCTGCATCACCCGTCGCTCCGTCTCCAGATCAAGCGCTGACGTCGCTTCGTCCAGCACGAGAATTTCCGGATTGCGCAGCATGGCGCGAGCAAGCGCCAGTCGTTGCCGCTGCCCGCCTGACATTGTGATCCCCCGTTCCCCGAGAACGCTGTCATAACCGTCCGTCATGCGGATGATCGTTTCATGAATTTGGGCTTTCCGGCAAGCATCGATCATCTCTTGTTCGGTTATGTCCATGCCGAACGTTACATTTCTCCGTACCGTATCCGGGAAAAAATAAGGCTCCTGCAGCACGATCGCCAAGCGCCGGTTCCAGTCATCCGCAGCCAGCTGTTCCAGAGGTTGCTGATTGATGAAGACTTGTCCTTGCTGGGGAGAGATCGTTCGGAGCAGCATCTGCAGCAAGGTCGATTTCCCCCCTCCGCTTACGCCGACCAGGGCGATTTTGTGACCGGCCGGAATATCCATAGACAACCCTTCGAATACAGGGGTCGTTTGCGATGGATACGTAAAATGGATTTGTTGAAAGCGGATATGGTTGACCGGCCCGCCCAAGCGAAGGGTGCCCGAATGCGACTCGGCTTGCCGCATGATCGTCTTTAACCGGTCCGCCGATGCCACGCCGCGCGTCAGATCCATGCTGAAATTGAACAAGTTCTGGAAGGAATTGACCAGTTGGGCGATATATTGGTAAGCGACGAGGAACATGCCGATGCTTAAATCCCCCCGGATCACCGCATATCCGCCGAAACCGAGCACAGCGACGTGAATTCCCCATTTGGTCGGCTCGGTCATGAACAGCTGCAGGTTGCTCTTTCGTCCTTCCTCCATCACTTTGCGGAAATAACGCGCAAAGCCGGAATGATACTTGTCCATCTCCCACTGCTGCCGGTTGTACGAGATCACTTCGCGGGTTGAGGAGATGCCTTCCTCGATGACGACACCGAGCTGAATCCGTTCATCGTTGACCTCCCGGCTGATTCGTTTGATCATAGGTCCGGAATATTTGCCGATCCATACATAAAAAACGATAAGGGCTGCGGTCACGATCACAATCATCGGCCCCATCTGGCTTAAGATCATAAAAATCGAGAAAACGTAAAACAGATGCTGCAGCCCTCTCGGAATCCGGTTGGATAACACTTGGGCGATCGAATCCGCATCATGGGTCATATGGTGCACATAGGTTGAAGTGCGTTCCTGCTGGAATACCGCCTGCGGCAGCCGTAAAATCGCGTCCATCAAACTTCGGGTGATCAAATGTTTGCTGTCCATCCGATTGAGAAACACATAGTGGGCGACCCGGATATATAGAAGCATAAATAAGATTATCAGAACGACGAACACGGCAATAAGCGCCGGCAAGCGCTCATACCTGCCAACAAGAATCACATCGTCGACAAAAAACTTTTGAATGCCGGTAACTCCAAGAGTGACTAGACATTGGGCAAGCATAAGAAGAAGCATCACCGCATAGTTTCTCCGGAACGGGGCTACGAATTGCCAATACCATCTCACATCCGGCTTGGGGTTAGCCTGCTTCATATTCGTCACTCCCCCTCCACAATTGATACAACAAACCACGCTGCTTCATAAGCGACTCCCAGTCGCCGACCTCCACAATCGATCCCTGATCCATCATGACAATCCGGTCGTAATCCCTGATCGTGGATAACCGATGGGCTACAGTCAGGACGGTGGCCTGCTCCAGCGCTCGGAGCGACCGGACGATTTCCAGCTCATGCTCGCGATCGAGCGAGGAGGTCGCTTCATCCAGCAATACGATCGGCGGATTTTTGAGCAGCATACGCGCGACCGATATGCGCTGCTTCTGCCCGCCCGACAGCTTCACGCCACGCTCGCCGATCCAGGTCCCGTACCCTTCCGGAAGCTGCCGGATAAACGGATGCGCGGCCGCACGTTCGGCAGCGGCCGTTATCTCTTCCTCCGCACACAGCGGATTTCCGAACCGGATATTCTCACTGACCGAGCTGCCGAATAAATAAGTTTCTTGAAACACGTATCCCATCGATTCCCGCAGTTGCCCCAGCGACAACTCCCGGATCGGAACCCCGTCCAGCAAAATCCGGCCTTGCAGCGGATCGTAAAATCGGCTCAACAGCTTCAGAACGGTCGTTTTGCCGCTCCCGCTTTCGCCTACCAGCGCGACTCTTTCACCCGGACGAACCGTTAAATTAAAATCACGCAGCACAGGCGTCCCGCTCCCGTAAGCAAAGGAGACGTTCTCAAACGTAATTTCGCCGCGCACGTTTTCTAACGAGACAGGCTCCGCCGCTTCCTTCACCTCGGGCACAAGGTGAATAAACCGGTACAACCGGTCTACCTGAACGAGGAGCAGCCTCTGTTCCGTTATCGAGCCGATCAAAGCTTGCATGAAGCCCATCATGCTAAAATAATAGAGAAGAAATGTGATAAACTCTCCGATCTGGACTCGTCCTTCCCGGATCTCGAAACTGCCGGCAATAAACAACAGCGCTGCGCCGACATAATGCGAGAAGTGCCGGAACGATTCCGACCGGTATAAATAGGCGAGCATTTTTAACCATTGCTTCGAGTAGGCTTTATATTTCTGATCGATCTCTTGAAAGACCCATCTTTCTGCGCCGTAAGCTTTCACTTCCGTCATTGCGGAGACGGAATCGTAGATTTGCTTCTGGTAATTTTTATCCAGCTCCGACGCTTCTCTGCGATGGATGCCGGTTTTTCTTTCCAGCGTCGGACCGATAAAATAGTAGATTAGAAACGCGCACAACGACAATACAGTAAGCGTAATGCTCGAGCCAAGCATCAATCCGATACACAGGAGAATAAAAATCGTCCGGGTAATCAGATTCGGGATGTGATGCCGGTACAGCTCCTGAACGGTGCCGACATCCGAACGAAGCAAGGTCAAAATCTCGCCTGTCGGCGTATTCTCGAAGTAAGGATAGCCAAGCCTGCGCAGCTGATGAAACGATTGCAGCTGAATATCCCGGGACGTATACTCCCGCATCCGGCGCTCGATCAGATTACGGACGCTTGACAAGGTCAACATGACGGCGATTACGGCAAGGAAGATCCACAGCAGTTTGCCAAGCGCGACAACATCCTTGGAGGGGATGATCTGATCGATAATAATCCCGATCATTTTCGGAATCGACAGCTCGCCCAAACCGATTAGCAGACCGCAGCTCACCAGCAACAGGAGCATCCCCCGATACGGCCGCATGAAGCCAAGTATCCAAACATACGATCGGAGCCCCTCTTTGAGGCGCTTCCATTTCGTCTCCCTGGTTTCCATTTTTCGCTCCTCTTCCCGATTCGGCACAATACAATTCGCCTAAATGAAATCCCTATATATGGCAATGCAGTTACGATTATACTACACAAAAGGAGCCGGACTCTAGAGAAATTATAAATCCGGCAGTTTCACCATTTTGTGTTGCTCCGTATAGCAAGTAGTAATGGTACATGAAAAAACAAATCTATTTACTCCGGTTATATATTTAGGTAAACTAACAAATAGGTAAGCTAATAAATAGGTTGGCTAAACATATGCCAAGCAGAATCCAAGTCATACGGTACGGTCTAGCAACAAACTAGAAAAAAGAAGGTGGCGCTTCAAAATGGAGGATGATCCGAGATGGAACGGGAAAAGAGTCAGGGCAAGCGGCTGATCGAGGTAATGGCTCAAATTAGACGCGTGTCGTCGAAGCATCAATTTGAAGATATTATTCCCCAGCGCGAGTTTCATGTATTGGAAATTATCAATAGCCGGATGCGGTGCAACCGCTCCGAGGAGCAGGAGCATTCCGCTGCCCCGGGGATAAAAGTTTCCGAATTAAGCGAGATTTTACACATCACAATGCCCTCAGTTTCGCAAATGATCAATGGGCTGGAACAAAAAGGTTACGTAAAGCGGGTTACCACTAAAAATGACAGGCGGGTTGTCTATATCACGCTCGATTCCGAAGGGGAAGCCGCCCTTGCTAAAGCCAAAAAGGCGTTCTTATCCTTTACGGACGAAATTGTCGGACGGCTCGGACATGAGGAAACCGAACAGCTTATCTCGCTTTGCACCCGTCTTTATGAGATTATCGGCGATATCCGGAGCCGGCAAACGTAAACATCCCTACTAGAAAGGAAAGGAACCCGTCATGGCAAAACTCGCCAAATATTTAAAGCCCTTCGGCGCGATGCTCGTGTTGTCGATTGCGTTGTTGTTCGGTCAAGCGATCTCGGATCTGAATCTGCCGAATTACATGTCCGACATTGTCAACACAGGCATTCAGCAAAGCGGAATCGAAAGCGCCGTACCCGATGCGATCAGCGAGGACGGCTTCACGCTGATGACCTCTCTCATGCAGGAGCGGGATAAGCAAACGGTAAATCAACATTACACGCTCGTCCAAGCGGGAGATAACAAGTATACCGACGCCTATCCCCTGCTGAAAAACAAAAATGGATATATCTTAAAAGAAAAAAACGACACGGTTATCGACGAATTAAATCCGATCTTCGGCAAAGCCGCCGCAACCTTCATTGAAATCTCGAAGCAGCTCTCCGCCTCTTCGGGGAATCAAGCAGCTCCGGCCAAGAAGCTGGATATGACCAACGTCGATTACAAAGAGCTGTACGCTCTAAACCCCGTACTTCAGCAGCTTCCCGCCGCAAAGCTGAATGAAGCGATCGCTTCGGCGGACCAGATGGATCCCGCCATGCAGATTCAGACGGGTACGGCTTTCGTGAAGCTGTTGTATGGCGAGCTTGGAATGGACGTAGGCCGGATTCAGAACCAGTATATTATGAAGACGGGATTTTTCATGCTGCTGATCGCATTAGGCGGGGCCGCCGCTACGATCGGAGTCGGATATTTATCGGCGCGGATCGCCGCAGGCATAGCCAAAAAGCTTCGGCGCGACGTGTTCAGCAAGATCGAGAGCTTCTCGAACAACGAATTTGACAAGTTCTCGACCTCCTCGCTGATTACCCGTACGACCAACGATATTACCCAGGTTCAGACGCTCATTATTATGGGTATCCGGATCTTGTTCTATGCTCCGATATTAGGGGTCGGCGGCGTCATTATGGTGCTGAGAGAGAACAGCTCCATGACATGGATTATCGGCTGGGCCGTCGCCCTGCTGATTGCATTGATCGGAATCGTCTTTTATGTCGCGATGCCCAAGTTTAAAATCATCCAGAAGCTGATCGATAAATTAAATCTCGTTGCGAGAGAAAATTTGAGCGGTCTTTCGGTCGTCCGCGCCTTCAGCAACCAAAGCTTCGAGAAAAGACGTTTCGATTCGGCTAACCAGGATTTAACGAATACCAACCTGTTCGTCAACCGCGTTATGGTGTTTATGATGCCGATCATGATGCTGATTATGAACCTGATCACCCTGCTTATCGTATGGGTCGGTGCAAATCAGATCGCGGTATCCGCCATGCAAGTCGGAGATATGATGGCATTTATGCAATATGCGATGCAAATTATTATGTCCTTCTTGATGATCTCGATGATGTTCATTATGGTGCCGCGCGCTTCCGTATCCGCCCAGCGTATCGTCGAAGTGCTTGCGACGAAACCTTCGATTGAAGATCCCGTTCAAGTGAAGCCGTTTCAGTCCGATATGCGTGGTGTCGTAGAATTCCGCAACGTTTGCTTTCATTACCAGGATGCCCCGGAGGATGTACTGAACGACATCACGTTCACGGCCAAACCTGGGGAAACGACAGCCTTTATCGGCTCGACGGGTTCGGGCAAGTCGACGCTGATTAACTTGATCCCTCGCTTCTACGACGTAACGTCAGGCGAAGTTTTCGTTAATGGCGTGAACGTGAAGGACGTAACCCAGCACGATCTTCATGAGCAGATCGGTTATGTCCCTCAGAAGGGAGTGTTGATGTCCGGCTCGATTGCGAGCAATTTACGCTACGGCAAAAAAGAAGCCACCGACGAAGAAGTGCGTCATGCCGCGGAGATTGCCCAAGCCGCCGATTTCATCCAGAAGGATGAGGCCGGATTTGAGAAAAACATATCGGAAGGCGGCGCCAACGTGTCCGGAGGCCAGAAGCAGCGTCTGTCGATCGCACGCGCGCTCGTGAAGAAGTCGCCCATCTATATTTTCGACGACAGCTTCTCCGCCCTTGATTACAAAACCGATACGGCTCTCAGACAAGCCCTGAAGAAATATACGGGAGACAGCACCGTTCTGATCGTCGCACAGCGTGTCAACACGATTCGGCATGCCGACCAAATCATCGTCTTGGATGAAGGTAAAATCGTTGGGATCGGTACCCACGATGAATTGCTTCAGAATTGCCCGACCTATCTGGAGATCGCTTCATCCCAGCTTTCGAAGGAGGAATTGCAATGAGTGAACGAGCCTCCAAGTTCGGAAAACCGAGAAACAAAGGGCCGATGGGCGGCGGACCCGGGGGACCCGGCGGACCGGGAATGATGATGCCCGGCGAGAAAGCGAAAGACTTTAAAGGAACGTTCCGAAAGCTGATCGCTTACCTAGGCAAGTATAAAACGGCCGTTTTCTTCGTCATCTTGTTCGCGATCGGATCTACGATCTTTAACATTCTCGGCCCTAAAATACTCGGGGAAGCGACAACGAAAGTATTCGAAGGCGTCATGGCCATGATCACGGGCACGGGCGACGGCATCGATTTCGGTTACGTCAGCCGGATTATGCTGATCCTGGTTGCGTTATATTTGATCAGCGCATTGTTTGCTTATATTCAAGGTTATATCATGTCCAATGTTGCGATGAAGGTGACCTATAATCTTAGGCGCGATATATCCGAGAAAATTCATAAGCTGCCCCTTAAATATTTTGATAAACGTAATTACGGCGAAGTATTGTCGCACATTACGAATGACGTCGATGCCATCAGTCAAAGTCTGAACCAAAGCTTGACTCAGATCATCACCTCCGTTACGAGCATCGTCGGTATTATGATCATGATGTTTACGATCAGCTGGCAAATGACCCTAGTCGCGTTATTCGTTCTGCCGCTGTCCTTTATCTTCATTATGTTCGTCGTGAAAAAGTCGCAGAAGCACTTCGTGGCCCAACAAGAGTCGCTCGGGCACGTCAACGGGCATATTGAGGAGATGTACGGCAGCCATACGGTGATGAAGGCATTCAACGGCGAGGAAGAATCGCTCAAAAAGTTCGACGAACATAACGAAAAGCTGTACAATTCCGCATGGAAATCGCAGTTTCTCTCCGGGATGATGATGCCGATCATGATGTTTATCGGCAATCTCGGGTATGTTGCCGTTTGTATTCTAGGCGGATATTTGGCCGTGAACGGACGAATCTCGGTCGGGGATATCCAGGCGTTTATCCAATACATGCGCCAGTTTACCCAACCTATTGCTCAGGTGGCCAACATCTCGAACGTCCTTCAGCAGACGGTTGCGGCTGCGGAACGCGTATTTGAGTTTTTGGCCGAGGAAGAAGAGCCTGCAGATACGGCAACGCCTGCGGACACTTCCAAAGTAAAAGGCGCGGTCCGGTTTGACAACGTCCACTTCGGCTACAATCCGGAGAAGCCGGTCATTAATAACTTTACGGCTCTTGTTCAGCCCGGGCAGAAGGTGGCCATCGTCGGCCCTACCGGTGCCGGCAAATCGACGATCATCAAGCTGCTGATGCGCTTCTACGATATACAGAGCGGCGCCATCCTGATCGACGATACCGACATTCGGGACTTTGCCCGCAACGATCTGCGCTCGCTGTTCGGTATGGTGCTGCAGGATACTTGGCTGTACAACAATACGATCAAGGAAAATATCCGTTACGGGAAGCTGGACGCGACCGACGAAGAGCTGTACGCGGCGGCGAAGGCCGCTCAGGTGGACCATTTCATCCGTACGCTGCCTGACGGTTACGACATGGTGCTTAACGAAGAAGCGAGCAACGTATCGCAAGGTCAGAAGCAGCTGCTCACGATCGCGCGCGCGATTTTGTCCAATCCGCAAATTCTGATCCTGGACGAAGCGACGAGCTCGGTCGATACCCGTACCGAGATTCTGATCCAGAAAGCGATGGCGAACCTCATGAAGGGTCGCACCAGCTTCGTGATCGCTCACCGTCTGTCGACCATCCGCGATGCCGATCTGATCTTCGTCATGAAGGACGGCGACATTATCGAGCAAGGCACGCATGACGAGCTGCTGGCGCGGGGCGGCTTCTACGAAAACTTGTACAACAGCCAGTTTTCCGAGGGCGAGGAAGAAGCAAGCTGATAAAACGACAAGGGCTGCCGGTTTCGGCAGCCTTTTGCTTGTTAGGATAGGCTGACAATCGATTTGATCTGCTCCTGCCAGCTGCGGATATAGGGATCTTCTTTCAGTTATGTGTAAAGAAAACCGAGGACGGCTCCCTCCTCTTGATTGCGTTTTCCGAGTAACGCGTGTTATACTTGCCGTAATTCCGGATTCGATTCCTTAATAAGATCCAATGGCACCAGTTGTTGAAGCGCTGTTCGGTCCGTCGGGGATTGCGTTACTTAACAGCACGACGCCAGCCGGTTGACGCCCGCAGCTCGCCATACATTCGATGCAAGGAATAAGCGGGAAAGCAAAGATTACCTGCAACCGGTTCCAGATTTGCCACCTCGAGAGTCCATTCAAATTTCAAGTAAAGGATGCGTCCCGCATGAGCGTAACCAAAAAACAAATCGCCGATCATCTGGGCATTTCCCGTACCGCCGTCTCGCTTGTTCTGAACAATTCGCCATCCAGCAGCATCTCGCAAGAAACTCGAGACCGTATCCTGCAAGCGGCCAAAGATCTGGGCTACAAAGATACGACACCGCGCCATCGTCTCTGTCTTTTGCTTATCAATATGGAAATCGACGACCCTCGTTTCATGTCACGGCTCGATGTTATTTCACGAGCTGCGGATCGGATGCAGTGCGATCTGATATTCAAATACATACCGCAGACAAATGATTCCATCGCGCAATTGACGCACTTTTTGCATACGACCGATCTGGCCGGCATCATCGTGCGGGGACCTTACACCTCGGAGACGATTCAAGCCTTGGAGCAAGTCGCCGTCCCGTACTTGGTGCAATCGTTCGAAGAACATGCGCCGTCCCCCTCCAGCAACATGCGGCAAATCGTTTACGATCAATCCCAAGTGGCTTATTTGGCGACGAAGAGATTGATCGATCTCGGTCATCGACATATCGCGCTGTTTCTCGGGCGAATCGACCTTCAAGTTCACATAGTCACGTTGCGTGGTTACCGGCAGGCTTTGATCGATCATGGAATTACGCCTGATATGAGCCTGGTGCAGTCATGCAAGGAAGAAGACGGTTACGAATTGTGCCGTCGGCTGCGAATATATGAAGTGCCGTATACCGCGATATTGTGCTGCAATACGATCGTGGAGTTCGCTGCACTGCAATGGCACAAAGATCATCACGTTGCGGTACCCGAGCAAGTCAGCCTGCTTGGATTCGGCGCCACAAGCTTAATTACGGCGAGTACGCCTGTATTGTCCAGCGTACGGATCGACTCCGAAGAGATGATGCTGGCGATGATGAAACAGATCGAAGGGCTGCTCACGGAGGACCAGGCCACTACGCTGTACGTCGACAAAGTCGAATTTCTCGGAAAAGAAACCTTATATCAAACCAAGCAATAACGGAAATATAACTATGGTTACTTTTATATAACGGACGAAACTTTTTCGTTGACATTCCCCCTTATCGTATTGTAATGTTACTCATGAAAGCGATTACCAACCTTGAACCTGCAGCAATCGATTTCCACTTCATCCTATTATGGAGGCGATCACGATGCACAAGAGGGACATCAATCATGAGGGGGATTTCAAACACGAACGGAGCCGGCCGGAGCAGCACCAATTCCCCGCGGCCGCCGCAACGAACGGCATCACTACGATCGAAGCACACACGAAGACCCGAGTAAGCAGACGCAAAATGCTTACCATGCTAGGTGCGGCAGGAGTGTCACTCACCGCTGCCGGGCTGCTGCCGGCCGGGGCTTTAGGACCATCGACAGCCTATGCCGACAAAGGCGGTATTCCGAATCACGGCGCCGGCAACGGGAATACGGGCGTAAGCGGCTCCCCGCCCTCTCCTTCCGGGACAAGCGATTGTGTAATCCCGATGACTCTCTCACAACTGCGCAGCTACACACCCCCACAGCCCAATGAGCAATATTACCTTACCGATCCCGGTCATGAAGGGCATTTCCGTTACGATCCGACGGATTCGTCTTCTCCCGACAACACGGGCACAGTTCTCGTCTCTTCCAGCGGCGCCCGCTTCAAGCGCCATATCGAAGGGAAAACGTATAACGTCACTTGGTTTGGCGCCAAAGGTAACGGCGTTAACAACGATACGCCCGCTTTGCAAGCCGCGATCGATGCGATCCCTCCGGAAGGCGGCACCTTGTACATTCCGCCGGCAGCGGCCTTTTACGCTTTGGAGACCGGCGGATTATGGCTTAGCGACCGAACGAACATTCACATCTTCTCTTCTCATGCGATCTTGAAGATTCAAGCCGGGGTACCCGATATTCCGAAGCAGCAAGACAGTACCTACACCACTTCCGTCGACAACTATTCGTTGTTGTATTTGCAAAATTGTACGAACATGACGATCGAAGGACTGCAGCTTAACGGCAATATCTCGAACCGGACCGCATTGGCAAGCGGCGAAAGCTTCCAAACGTGCCTGAAAATCAAAGGCTGTACGAATGTGAATGTACGCAACTGCATCATTACGGAAGCCATGACGGACGGCATTACCGTAACCGGAATTTATCAGTTCACTCCGACACGTCAAGTACAGGTGAGCAAGCAAATCCTGATCGATTGCTGCACGGTCACCAAATGCCGCCGCAACAACGTATCGCTCATCGCGCAGGACGGGGTTACGATGACGAATTGTCTGATTGATCAAGCCGGGATCATCCAAGGGACGCAGCCGATGGTCGGGATCGACGTGGAGCCGAATCCGTCCTGGCCGCGCAGCAGCCAAAATGTCATTTTGCGAAATAACCGAGTGACCCGCAGTGCAGGCAAATACGAAATCAGCTGCGGCGGATCGGATCAGCATCATATTTTAATCGACGGCAACCTCATTCACGATAGTATCGGAACGGGGCTGAACATCGAGACCGGGAAAAATCAGCCGCTCTGCACCAATGTCATCGTCGTCAACAATACGTTCACCCATACGAAGTACGGGCTGCGCATCGTAGGCCGGAACGTCGAATTGATCAGCAACAACTTGTTCGTCGACAATGAGCAGATCGGGTTATTCCTCTATAGCAGCGACGGTATGCTGGTAACCGCCAACAAATTTATTCGCAACGGCGTGGCCGGTATTTTCAACAGTACGTCAGACGCCAGCTTGAAAATCCGCTCCCTCTTCATTACGAACAACTGGTTTGAAGATAACGCTTCCGCCGCATTCGCCAGCCACGGCAACTCGGTCAAACTGTCGAAGTACGACGCTTCGTCCCTTGTCGTCTTCGATAACAACAAACAAATCAACACACCGGCCGCATCGCCGAAAATGAAGGGCGTTCTAATCGACATCGATTGCAACGCTGTCGCAAATGGCAACGTTTCGCGTTACTTGCTGGACCCGGACCATCCGCACGACCGGTTTGACGGAGTAGGAAACGTTTCTCTCAGCATATAATCGAATCCATTCGAACGATTGCACCCGTATATAGAAATCGATTACATAGGTGGAAAAAGGGGATGATTGTTATGGTCTGGAAACAAACATGCAGCACGATAGCAACACTCGGCATGTTAGGAGCCGTCTTGACCGCTTGCGGAGGCGCAGCGACACCGGAAACAGGAGGAAGCGGCAGCTCGTCCGCTCCTCCCGCCGCCCAGAAGCCGAGCGAACCGCCGGCACCGGTGAAACTGATTATGATGCAGGACGGCGCTACGATCACGAAGGAAGAATTCGAAAATTTGATTGCGGCGCCCGTCAAAGCCAAATACCCGCATATCACCATGGAGTTGGTTGTCAATAGCAAAGCCGACGCGGGCATTCAAGATTTCATCGCCTCCGGCGAGTTCCCGGATCTCATTTTCAGCACGTATCCGCGCATTACGAACCACCGGGATTTGAAGACGGTCGAGGATCTGAATCCGTATGTCAACAAAAACAATATCGATCTGAAGAAATACGATCCCGCCGCGCTTCAAACTGCGCAAGTGTACTCAGGTGACGGCAAGCTGTACGGACTGCCGTTCTCTTTGAACTTTACAGCTACGTTTTACAACAAAGACATCTTCGACCGGTTTGGGGTTCCCTACCCGAAAGAAGGCATGACCTGGGACGATGCGCTGGAAACGGCCAAAAAGCTATCGCGTGTTATGGACGGCGTCGAGTATAAAGGCGCCTTCATCCAAGGGATCGGCGATGTCTCTACACAGCTCGGTCTGCCTCTCGTCGATCCGAAAACAGGCAAAGCGAATATAACCACCCAAGAAGGCTGGAAGAAGCTGTTCGATATGTACAAAGCGTTTAATGATATCCCGAATAACAAGGACGCCCATGCGGCAGCGACGTTAACTAACGGCTTTCTTAAAGATCAGAAGGTTGCGATGGCGATCAGTTACGACGCCCGTATCGCTGCGCTCGAGAAATTGTACGGCACGCCGCAAGATTTTAACTGGGATCTCACCCAATTCCCGAGCTTCAAGGAAAAACCGAACACAACGGTCGCCTCGTCAGGCCATTTCCTGCTGCTGTCCTCACTCGGCAAACACAAGGAAGAAGCATTCAAGGTCATCGAATTACTCGGCTCAACCGACGTACAGAAATTGATTACCGACCACGGCCGCTTCACCGCACTCAGCGACCAATCGATCAAAGAGATGTACGGAAACAATATGAAATCGCTGAAAGGCAAAAATATTAAAGCCGTATTTAAAAGCCAATTCGCCGCACCGGTCGCTCCGCATACGAATACGGCCTACGTGTTCAAACATATCAATACCTCGCTTACCCGGGTAGTCAATGGTGAAGTCGACGTCAACACAGCCATTCGCGAAGCGGAAGAAGCAGCGAACAAAGAAATTGCCGAGAAATCGAGATAAACCCGACGTGAATATCTAGACTTGGAAGGAAGGAATTATTTATGCAATCCGAATCAAAGGTTACTTTGGGAGTCATTGGACTCGGCGCCCGAGGAACGGGCTTGCTCCAAAATCTGCTGGCCATGGACGACGTGGACATACCGGCCGTCTGCGACCCTTACGAGGATCGTCTGCAGAACGCGCTGGACATCGTAGCGGGCACGGGAAGACCGAAGGCGGAAGGATATTCGGACTACAAGCAGCTGCTTGCCCGCGGCGATCTGCAAGGCGTTATTATCGCTACCACCTGGACTACACATGCCGAGATTGCAATCGCGGCAATGAAAGCCGGCAAATACGCGGGGATCGAGGTCGGCGGAGCCGCTTCGCTCGAAGAGTGCTGGGAGCTGGTCCGGACTTCGGAGCAGACCGGGGTGCCGTGCATGCTGCTGGAAAACTGCTGCTACGGACGCGATGAGCTGGCCGTCCTCCATATCGTGAAGCAAGGGCTGCTCGGCGAGCTGATTCATTGCCAGTGCGGCTACGAGCATGACCTGCGCAGCCAGGTTGCGCTTGGCGAGCAGAACCGCCATAACCGGTACCGCAACTATTTGCACCGCAACGGCGAGCTGTATCCGATCCATGGACTCGGCCCGGTGTCCAAAGTGTTGAATATTAACCGCGGCAACCGTCTGATGACCTTGACCTCGATGTCTTCGATAGCGCGCGGCATCCGCCAGTGGGCGACGGACAAGTTCGGGGACAGCGATCCGCTGGCCAGAACGGAGTTCGCCCAAGGCGACATCGTCACGACGATGATCAAATGCGCCGGCGGCGAAACGATCTCGATCATTCACGATACGACGCTGCCGCGTCCGTATTCCCGGGCGGGCCGGGTGCAAGGGACGAAAGGGCTGTGGACGGAGGACAACAACTCGATTCATATCGAGGGCAGAAGTCCGCACCACAAATGGGAATCGTTCGATGGCTACCGCGAGGCATACGAGCATCCGATCTGGAAGCAGTTTCTGCGCGACGGGATCACAGGCGGCCACGGCGGCATGGACCATCTCGTAATCCGCGCTTTCGCCGAAAGCGTCAAAAACGGAACGGAGACGCCGATCGACGTTTACGACACGGCGGTGTGGATGGCGATTACCGTACTTTCCGAAGATTCGATTGCGCTCGGCAGCGCCCCGGTTTGCATCCCCGACTTTACGAAGGGCAAATGGATCAACCGTGATCCGGCTTCGGCGGGCCGGTATAGGCTGGACCGCGTAGATGAATTATCGTTTAACGATTAAACGCAATCTTCAAAGCGAATGAAGGAAGGCTGTGCCCGAAGCCGACAACGGCTATAAGCACAGCCTGTTTTACGCAAAAATTGAAGATGCGGACTCCTTCATAGTGGGCTTCCGTCGGATTATTCAGCTCCATCCTTCGCCCGCTTGAATCGGCTGGTCCGCATCCGCTCCTCCAGGTGCGACAAGTACAAGTCCTCATCGACCGGCAAGTCGGCCCAACCGTCCGTCCAAGCGGACAAATGCATCGCGTTGGACAGCATCAGCCCCTTGATCCCCTCTTCCCCCGGGGCAATCAGCGGCGTGCCTGTACGAATCGCATCGGCGAAATTTTGCGTCGTGAGCAGATGCCCGTCCTTCTCCTGCTTCGGCAGCGGAACGTCGAACTTCCAGCATTCCGGCTGGCGGAACAGGTCCGTCGACGTCCGGTTGAACTCCGTCTCCGGCACCCTCAGCCTCCAGAACGTCATTTTCCCGTCCTCGATCACCAGTTTACCCCGGTCTCCGACCACCTCGTACCGGTTCGTCCCCGGCGACTCTCCCGTCGACGTAATCAATTGTCCGGTCGCCCCGTTCTCGTATTCGGCAAATGCGATCACTTCGTCCTCTACCTCGATATCGCGGTTTTTCCCGAAATAACACGACGCCCGAATCCGCTTCGGCATCATATCGATCGTCCACTGCCACAGATCGAGCTGGTGCGGAGCCTGATTAATGAGGACGCCCCCGCCTTCGCCGGCCCACGTTCCTCTCCACGTGCCCGAATCGTAATAGCTCTGCGGACGGTACCAGTTCGTCACGATCCAGTTCGTGCGCCGGATCGCCCCCAGTTCGCCGGATATGACGAGCTCCCGAAGCTTCCGGTACAACGGCTGTGTCCGCGCATTGTACATGATTCCGAACACGGTGCCCGCCCGGGCGGCCGACTCGTTCATCTGCCGGACTTGCTTCGTATAGACGCCCGCCGGCTTCTCGGTCAGCACATGCAGGCCGCACTCGAACGCCCGAATCGCGATGGCGGGATGGTCAAAATGAGGGGTAGCGATGTATACGGCGTCGATGCTTCCCGAGGTAAGCATCGCTTCGATCGAGTCGAACCCGGCCACGGAGGACGGGAAATGTCCGGCAGCCCATTTCAGCCTTTCGGGAAACATCTCGCATACGGCGGCAAGCTCCGCTCCTTCGATCTCGCCTTTCGACAAGTAGTCGGCCGTCATCGTCCCCATATTGCCTAATCCGATCACTCCGAATTTTACGTTGCCCATATTGATTCTCCTCTCCAGAATCCGATCCGGGAATCGGGCAGCTGTATGCGGCTGCCCGTTCAGCTTTATTTGGCCTGCAGCTCCTTGATCGCTTTCTCGGCCGTCTCGGTCGACACCCGCAGCGCCGTATTGGTGTCTTCCTGTCCTTGCGATATCCGGCTCAGCGCCGTGAGCAGCCCGGCTTCGGCGGCGCTTGAATATTTGGTGTACAAGGCCGGATCGGCGTATTTTCCCGGAATCATGCCCTTCCGGTTTTTGCCTGCCGAATATTCGTCATCCTGGGCGTACGCCTTCATCACCTCGGGGCTTTTCAGAATCGAAGGGATTCCTTTCTTCGACTGCTCCAGCTGGAATTCATCCGACGTCAAGTATGCAATGACCTGGAAGGCGGCATCCTTATGCTTGCTGGTGGACGACACATAGAAGAAAGTCGGATACGACTGCGGGCCGAGTCCCGGCGATTCCTTCAGGTAAGGCAAGCTGACGACGTCCCAGTTCATCGTCTTGAACGCTTCTCTCATCGCAGGCTCGCGCATGCTGGTCGTCAGGTGAGCGAGCATCGCCAGTGTTTTATCCTTAATGAACAGATTGACCTGCTTGCTCAGCACAGCGGTATCCGCATCGCCCTCATTGCCCGGCAGCCTGAAAAATCTCGTGAGATTTTCCGTCATCTGCTTAAAGTTGTCGCTGCCGTACAGCACCTTGTTCGTTTTGGACTCCAGATAAGGAAGCGATTGCTGGTTGAGGCGCATCATATGCGGGAACGACATGGAAAATCCGCGGTACATCACTCCGCCTTCCGTACGGCTCACTTTTTTGGTCAGCTCGTACAGCTCGTCCCAGGTCATCCCGTCCTTCGGGTAAGGAGCGCCGAATTTGTCGAAAATGTCCTTGTTGTAATACAACGCCAGCGTGGTCGTATGGACGGGCAAACCGTATATGCCCCCGTCGGCAAGCTGCTGCTGCATTTTCACTGTGGACGGCTCCAGACGGTTTAAGTCGTACTGATATTTCTTGATCAGCTCCGAGATGTCGTATTGCAAACCGAATTCCATCAGCTGCGACGGGGTCAGCCCGATCGAGGTGTACACGATATCGATCGTTTCCTGAGCCGTAACGCGATCTTTCAACGCCGCGCTCGGATGGTATTCCAGCGTGACGTGGGGAAATTTTTTCCGGATCGCGTTACCGTAATCCTGCATGAACCGCTCCTGATCGTCGCTGTTTACGCCATTGTTCACAACGAGCGTTACCGGCTGGTCCGCCGGCTTGACCGCTCCCTCCGGGGCGCCGCTGCCCTCTTTGCCGCTTCCGCCTCCATTCCCTCCGCATGAAGCCAATAGTACCGCCGTCATCGGTATGACCCATCCCATTGCGAGCTTGTTATTCATTTTGTTCGGCCCCTTTTCGTGAATTCGTATATCCATCTTGCAGCGAAGTTTCGTTGCAGCAACGACAGCGCTTACAATTAAGTCGAATATAGCCGATACGATGCCGAAGCCGTTCTTCGGACCGATAGTCAAGCGAAGCAAACCTCCGCCACTCTGACCACATAGTTCACGCCGTAGGGGAAGCTCGTCGCTGTGAATGAAAACGTCCCGGCTGCCGCATCCTGAGTAAATTCCAACCTCTCTCCGTTGTCCAGCCAGTGTACGGATTCGACCTTCCGGCTCAGCCCCGTAAATGTTTTCGATCCCGGGCCTCCGCCTCCGACGGTTACATCGGCATGTCCGCTTCTTTTCAGATGATGGATGAACAGATACAGCTTGCCGCCCGGCGTTTCCAGCGCAAAATTGCTTCCCTCCCCTTCCACGTCGGCCGGTTTTCCTTCGTAGATCGGCTTGCCGTTCACCTTCAGCCATTGACCGAGCACTTCCAGCATCGCCTGCTGGATCGGAACGATTTTG
This sequence comes from Paenibacillus sp. MAH-35, assembly GCF_058135425.1. Taxonomy (NCBI): domain Bacteria; kingdom Bacillati; phylum Bacillota; class Bacilli; order Caryophanales; family Paenibacillaceae; genus Paenibacillus; species Paenibacillus sp. MAH-35. Next base: position 62,029 of record NZ_JBYUPU010000032.1, on the reverse strand, counting down.
CCGCCGGCGGACGGACCGACATTTAGTAAATAATTGGCCCCGACCTTCCTGCACGCGCACAGACTTTCGATCAAATGCGGAACCGACTTGTACATATAATCCGCATCCCCGATCCCCCAATGATCGTTCATCGTCTCGCACATTTCGGCAGCCACGTATTTGCTCATGCCGCTTCGGTCCATCGGCTTCGGACGCCCCTGCTCGTACGTGACACTGTCGATCTCCGGATGGCCCAGCTCGCCTTTTTTCCACAGCCCCGTGTTGTTGATGATCATCGCTTCCGGCTGAAGCCTGCGAATCATCCCGTACAGATCGTCCAGCTTCCAGTCCGCTTCCGGCTTGCTCCAGTTGCCGTCGAACCAGATCCCGCCGATCGGCCCATAATGGGTGCATAACCGTTCTATAGACTGGTACAAGTAATCCAGATAAGCGTCAAAATCGGAATGGAAGGAAAGCTCATACCAGTCCAATGTCGTATGATAAAACAGGGGCAGTACGCCGCCTTCCCTGCACGCTGCGACGAATTCGGCGACCAGATCCCGCTTCGCCAGACTGTGCGGAGCATCGTACCGGTTCAACCCCCGCGTGTCGTACAGCGAGAAGCCGTCGTGATGACGCGTCGTGAGCGTAATGTACTTCATCCCGGCTCTTTGGGCGATGGCGACAATTTCCTTGGCGTTAAACTCTTCTGCAGAGAACGTATCCGCAAGCCGCATATAGTCGTCCCCAGCCATTTTGCCGATCTGCTGAATCCACTCCCCCTTCCCGAGCTGCGAATAAAGACCCCAGTGAATAAACATGCCGAAGCCGAGTCGTTCAAATCGTTCGATTCTTGGTTCCGGTTTTGGTTTTGGTAAATGTACGGGTTCCATAAGTTTTTTCCTTCCTGGATCGTTGGATTTATTCGATGGCGCTTTCATTACTAATGTATAAAATCTGGCGTTTGTTTTGTAGATTGGATCACGAACAATAATTGGACGATCCCGACTATTTGTTTCGGATTACGGTAACGCCCGGGATATGATAAGATGGGAAGCATAGTCGGCGTACAGCCAATCTGGCGACGGAAGGAAGATGGGGCCGTGTTATGCCTGGAGTTGAAAATCCCGCCGCTCCCGCAAGTCATTACGGTCGGAAGATCGGTCACCGGCAAAGCCTATCAACATTTCAGAAGATGCTTCGAGGCGTACAATATCGTGTTCGTCCAATCAGGTTCCTTTTACATTACGGAAGATGATATCGCTTACAATATGAAGGAGGGCGACATCCTCGTACTGGAACCGGGCAAAACCCATTGGGGGCATCGCCCCTCTCCCGAGCATACGGAGCTGATCTGGGTCCATCTGTCCCATCCGAGAGCGATCCGGTCGCTGGACCGCGAGCAGATTCCTTGGTCATACCCGCTTCAGCGAAACGAAGACAACGACGAACGCCCGTTCGATCAATCGATGTATTTGCCGAAAATGACCTATATCGACCCTCCATCGATCGTGCCTTTGCTGGAACGGATGTATTTGATGTTCCATTCGTTCTCGGTATCGAATGCGCTGCCGCTTCATGCTTTAGTGTCGGAGCTGCTGGTCAAAATCCAGTCAGTTGCGCAAGTTTGCGGACGCTCCCGGTCCGCTTATTTATCCGAGAAGGTCATCGAGTATTTGCAGCAGCACGCCAACGTCCCTTTGCACTACCAGCATCTGGAGGAATCGCTTCATTATCATTTCGATTACTTGTCCCGCTGCCTCAAGAAACATACCGGCAAAACGCCGCTTCAATATATGCGCGGCATCCAGATCAATCAGGCCAAATCGCTGCTGGAAAATACGGAGCTGACGATCGCCGACATCGGCGAGCGGGTCGGGCTGAACAGCCACGGTTACTTGAACCGGATCTTCCGGCAAAGCACCGGGATGACGCCGAATCAATACCGGGCCTCCTGCCGCAGAAACTACGGACCGGAACCTCAAAAATAAGCTTCTTCTGCCGCCGGAAACGAAAGAAAGATCGTCTGTTTTCGACCGATCGATCAAAAACAGGCGATCTTTAATTAGGAGATATTTCTTTAATCGGAGCCGAGAAGCCGTTGTTCGGTTTTGGCAACTGTAAACGAGACGGAAGTCCCTGCACCGGTCCTGCTTTCTATTCTTAGCCCATGACCGGTAAACTGCTTCAACCGCCGATCCGTATTCAATAGGCCGATTCCCGAACGTTTGTTTTTGTTCCGGTTCAATAACTGCTTGACCGTATCTTCATCGATCCCCGTTCCGTTATCGGAAACGCATATTTCGACAGCCGCTCCGAGATCGCTGATCCGTATGCGGACTTCTCCACCCGAGCGCCGTTTCAGTATACCGTGCGTTACCGCATTTTCCACAAGCGGCTGGATCGTAAGCGGCGGCAGAAACACGGTCACGTGATCGTCGATCTCCCAGGCTACCCGGAGCCTTTCTTCAAACCTCTCCTGCTGAATGTTCAAATACGAACGCACGAGCTTCAGCTCATGGTCCAGCGGCACCGCCCCGTCGGAGTTTTGAAAATCGATCCCGTACTTGATATACGTAGTCAGCTCCTCCACCAGATCGTCCATCCGGTCTTTGTCGATCCGGCTCAGCGCGGTTACCGCATTAAACGTATTGATGAGAAAATGCGGCTTGATCTGGGCTTGCAGCAAGGCCGCTTCCATCCGCAGCCGTTCGCCCACCGATTTTCTGAGATTCGTCAGCGACCGTACGCGGGCCTTCAACTCGATCGCGTTCACCGGCTTGGTGACATAATCGTTGGCGCCGGCGCGAAATCCGGCTTCGATATCTTGATCTTGGCTGCTCGCCGTTAGCAGCAGAATCGGAAGCTCCTCGACGGAATAACGTTCGCGGACCCGCTCCGTCAGCTCGTAACCGGACATGATCGGCATCATGACGTCGGAGATGATCAAATCCCATACGCCGGTTTCCAGCAAGCGCAGCGCTTCCTTCCCCCCGATCGCCGTGAATAGCTCGTACGGCTCCTCGGCAAATATAGCCTTCAGCACATTCAGATTAACCGGATCGTCATCAACCGCGAGCAAGCGGAGCCGTTCCGGAGCCGGGCTGCGCGCCGGTCCGTTAGCCGGAGCGGTCTCTTGGCTGCTCCCCCTGCTGCCTCCGTATGCGGAATCGGCCGCTGCCGTTTGCTGGACCGCGGAGTCCATTTCCTCCCTGTCCGCCGCCAGCTTCAGCCGGAAGGTGAATACGGAGCCTTCGTGCAGCTTCGAGCGGACCGTTAACGTGCCGCCATGCATCTCGACCAGTTGCTTGCATATGTTCAACCCCAACCCGAAGCCGCCGCTGCGGGAACCTTTATCCGGGGATACCTGCTCGTACGGCTCGAATACCCGGCTCAGCAGCTCCTCATCCATGCCCAGCCCCGTATCGGAGACGGAGACGACCGCCCATCCGCCGTCCGCCTCGGCTTGCACGGACACCTCGCCTGCGTTCGAATACTTCACTGCATTATGCAGCAGATTGAACAATATCTGGTTCAGTCTGTTCTCATCGGCATGAACGAGCGGGAACTCGGCCGGAATGCGGTTGACCAGCCGGAGAGGCTTGCCTTCCGTCATAAACCGCAGCATATCCATAACGCCCGAAGCGACGCTGTGCACGGACAGATCCGCCAGCTGCAGGTGAATCCGGTTGTCTCTCAGCCGGGCCATATCCAGCAGGTCGTTAAGCAGATACGACATCCGCCTGCCCACCTTGACGAGCATCTGCAGATCGCTTACGCTGTCGATTCCGAGCTTGGACTGTTCCCTCGCCGCTACCGATTGGGAGATGTTGATGAGGCCGTGCAGCGGATTGCGCAGTTCGTGGGCGACGGTGGACAGAAATTCGTCCTTCTGCTTGCCGGCCTGCCGCAGCTTGTTCGTCAGCTCCTTGGATTCCTCGGACATCCGGATATAACGTCTGAACCAGTAAGCGGAAAAGCAAATCATGGCGATGATCAGATCGAACGGATAAGAGATCAGCTCGATTCCGGCAATATGCATAACAACAAGCCAGATCAGGCTGTTGATCGCAGCGGTTGCAGCCAGCAGCAAGAAGATATTGTCCATGTCGATCCGGACAGCCGACCGGAACAGCAGCACCGGCGTCATCAGACAAGGAATGAACATCAGAATCAGATAGCCCCCTTGCAAAGACAGGGCGGCAGATAACGGCAGGACCAGCACAGATATAAACGCAATGCCGCACAGCAGCTCATAGATCCGCGAAACCCTTCGATGAACAAACGGAACCTTTTCTTTAACGAGCTGGTACAGAAAAAAACCGCCGCTGATCATAACGAGATAGATGCTCTTCAGACTCCATACGAACGGGAACGGAATCCACACATACAGTAACCTTTCCCCGTCCAGCAAAGTCGCCATAATGATGCATACGATCATGAGGGAGTAATAGATCAGACGGCGGTCTCTGCCTCCGACGAGGTACAGGACGAAGCCGTACAGCACATGAATCGCATAAGCGACGCAAGCGACCCAGACCATATCTCTGGCCAAGCCGGTGTCCCTGCTCAACGTGGTCTCCAGACCAAACTTGATCGAGCGGAAAATCCCGCCGTTGAGACGGTTGTCGAAATTGGCGGCCTGGATGACCAGATCGATCTCGTCAATTCCTTCGCCCACTGAAAATTTTACGGTATACGGAACGTCCAGCGGCTTATAGTCTGCCTGGCTGTCGGCCGGCTGGCCGGAACGACCGATCGATTGCCCGTTTACATAGACTTCCGATGAGCTTTTTACGCTCGTTACTCGAACCCCGTATTCCTTTCCCCTGCCCGAGTCTACCAAAATCCGCAACCGGTAAGTGCCGTATCCGTACTTCTCGCTGCCCTTCGGCCGATCGTCGAAGCTCCAGCTGCCGGGTACTTGGATCGGCCGCCCCTCAGAATGAGGACGATCGGCCGTGTCATCCGTCCCATCGCTGTACAGCAACGTATCCGGATAAAACAACCATTCGCCGTTAAGCGGAAGGGAATGCTCGGTCAGCGGCTCCCAGCCCCGCAAGTCTAGCACGCCGCCGGCCGCGACCGGGTAGGAATCGGCCGAATGGGATTCCAGCCACCAATAACGAAACCCGGTCAGAACGGCTAAAAAAATCGTAGTTATGATCCAAATTTTTCTGGTAGTCATCATAACTGTTCATTTCGACAAACTTTGTCGGTATTCCTCTCGCACGCGTTGGGAGAGGATGGAAAATAAGTTTCGGCAGCATGCTGCCTAATAGCAAGGCACAGAACCGAACCGGCACGAAGAACAACGTCCCGAGACACTTACGGGCGCTATTCGTCACGTCCGATTCCCGAAAGTTTATATTTCTTGAATGATGAAAGAACACTGCTTCATAGGGAAGAAGCAGTGTCCGCACACCTTATAGAAACGCTTTAAACAACATTTTTACAGCTTGACCGGCTTTCCCGTCGCCGCCGACAGATTCGCCGCAACCGTAACTTCGTGTGTTTTCAGGGAATCCGCATAAGACGACTTGATCGGTGACGGATCTCCCGTGCGAACCGCATCAAGGAAGGCGATATCTTCGAATACCCGGGGATTTGGCGTGAGCGCGAAAGGTGCCGCAGCCTCCTCCTTGTTTCTGACGATCCGGCTTCCATTGCTCTGCACCTCGACTACGCCCTGCCCGGTGTATACGTTCAGTCCCGTCTTATGTCCGGCCGGCAGCATGCACGAATTGGAGATGGTCGCTACGCTCCCGTTCGCCAGCTTCATCGTCACCGTTCCTACATCCGCCACGTTAGCGCCTTCCTCCAGCTCATGGAGAATCCGATGCCCGTACGCCGCATACACTTCCACCACTTCGCCGCACAAATATCTCAGCAGATCCGTGATATGCGTCGTCTGCTCGACAAACTGCCCCCCGGATAAATGCTGCACCCGCCACCACGGAACTTTCGGCATACTGCCGAGCCAATAACCGAGCGACATCCCGATGCAGCCGGACTCCAGAAAGCGCTTCGCCTCGTCGAGCGATTGGATATAGCGCCACTGGTAGCCTACGGACGTGATCAGCCCTTTTCCGGCGATCTGTTCCGCCAACTGGCGCGGCAGTTCGTTGTTCACGCCAAGCGGCTTCTCCACCAGAAAGGGAATGCCGCGTTCGATCAACGCCCGCTCCGCCTCGCCGTGCGCCATAGGAGGCACGCACACAAAGGCGGCATCCAGCTTACGGTCGTCCAGCATCTCGGTAATGCTGGAATAAGCTTTCGCATCCGTCCAATCTTTAGCCGCCGTTTCGGCGCGCTCCAGCTGCAAATCGCAAAATGCGGAAATCGTAACCCCTTCAATGGCAGCCAGGTTCGTGATATGTCCCTTGGCGACTCCTCCCGTGCCGATAAAGCCGACCTTAAGTGTCATTACGTATCACCCTTTCCCGATATCTCACGATTCCACATGCCGGAGAATATCCCGCTTGAACTGATGCAGCGCTTCATCCGTATCGATCGTATATCCACACTCCAGACCGACAAAACCGTCAAATCCGGTATCCTTAATGGATTTCAAAATATTCAGATAATTCAACTCGCCCGTTCCCGGCTGCTTCCTCCCCGGATTGTCCGCGATATGAAAATGATTGATCCGATCGATATAAACGACGGCGTTACGGATGACGTTGCCTTCGGTAATTTGCTGGTGATACACGTCAAACACCAGCTTGATGAACGGACTGCCGACCCGGTCGATCACTTCGGCGGACTCATCCGAAGCTTGCAGGAAATGCCCGGGGTGGTTGATAAGCCCGTTCAATGGCTCCAGCTCCAGCACGACACCGGCCGCTTCACACATGGAGGCACAGATCTTCAACGTCTCCACCATATCGTGTGTTTGTTTCTCTCTGGAAATTCCCGGTATCTCCTGCCCGGTCTGCGTTATGATGCTCGCCGTACCGGCCTCCTTGCAGAACGCCAGCGTTTGCCGAAGTCCGTCCAGATACTGCTCCCTCGCCGCGCCGTCAACCAGATTGAAGAAGGTGGTGCATACCGCGCTGATTCCGACTCCTAACCGATCCTGCGCCTTCACCAGCTCACGGACATCCGCCACCGATTTCCAGTTCAAATATTCCAGACCGTGAAAACCGTGCTCCGCCACCTTTTCCAGTAATTCAATTACATTTTTTCCTTTGTAAGCGCCTGCGCTTAATGCGTACTTCAACTAGCCTCTCCTCCTTCGCTGTGCCGTGGGCTTCTGCCTTCACCACGGTGCCGGATTACTAGACAAATGAAATAACGTTCGTTATGATTGCGGTATCCCGCATCTGCGGATCTGATCAGCATCCCTTATATGTACACGTTTATATTACCATCGCAAAGAAAATGAAAACAATCTGCTTTTTTGAAGATCAATAGCACTTTTTGAATAAATAGCGAAGGAAAATGATCGATGAGCAATCGGAGACGCCAGTTTATATCAAGCGAAGCGACCTCGGGCAATATCCCCCTGCGCCTGTACAATATGGGTCTTATTCAGCAGAAAAAAATCATCCGGCTGGAAGGATTTCCAGTTCTCCATCTATTTGTCAACCATACGGGTAGCGGTCAGTTCGAGACGCTGCACGACGGCAGGCTGTGGACGCTCGCTGACAATCAGGCGTGCATCCTGCCCGCCCGGGTACCGCATACTTACTACCCGCTTCCCGACACCGTCTGGAAACACGGCTTCGTCACGATCACCGGGCCGTCCGTTAACGATCTGCTGGAAACGATGAATCTGCCGCTAATGGAAACGATTCCGCTCCAATCGACCGAGTCGATCTGGAAATTGTTCGAGAGCTTGTTCCAGCTCGTCCGGGATAACCCCCCAGAGCAGGAGTGGAACGTCTCTGCGCTGCTCTACGAGCTGCTGCTTGAAGTGCTGAAGCAGTCGCTCCTCCATCACGAGGCGTCTACCCGGACGAAAAGCAGCTCCGGCGCCATCAAAATGGCGGCCAGAATGATCCGCGAGCATTATGCGGAGCCGATCCTGCTGGCCGAATACGCCCAAAGCCTCGGGTATACCGTCCAGCATTTGAACCGGCTGTTCAAGCAAGCGTACGGCGTGACGATGCACCAATATTTGGACGATATCCGATTCGAGAAGTCGCTGCAGCTGCTCAGTCTCGATATGAGCGTACAGGACATCGCTTCTGCCCTGGGCATGGAAGCCAATTATTTCATACGCGCCTTCAAACGCGTTCACGGCATTACGCCCGGCCAATACAAGGCGCAGTATGTTTCCGGCCAGGAGTGAAGCAGGGTTTTGCTCCATTTAAGGGGCTGTCTCCTTAATCCAAAATCGGTTGCGATTTTGCGAGCCCGCCTGGAACCGATGTTCCTCTAGAAAAAAGGACCTCAGCCTCCACGTCCCCGTGGAAGTTGGGGTCCTTTCGTTTGGAAATGGAGCGCTTCTCTGTCAGGCGGTTTCCGGCTTGCGGTACCCGGTCACACGTCGACTGTCTGTCCGCCTGGGCTCAAAACCAGATAAGAGTCTTTTGCACCCTCTATATTCGGCCTTTTCGCAAAAACGAAACCAATAAAGGCGGTTTGTACCCCTTATTTCAGCCAGTTGGCGGGGGCTGGACCCATATCGCCGATTTTAGCAGCTTCAATCCGCTCTTATTTCCCCAGCCAAGCGGCTTGCGGACCATATAAAAGCTGCAAACCGCTATTATTCGGTTCCTACCTCACTCACACTAGAAGCAGGCAAGCTCCGATCAGCCGCGTTAAATAACTTGCGACACTACACTGCTGGCCCGATAAACCGCATGAGCAAACTTAAACTTTCCTGCAACCCGGAGGCTATCTGCAGAAACGAGGGATACACCGGCATAGCATCAGCTGCGCCTTAGCGCTGAATCGATGGCAAAAGCGTTGCCCGACCACGCCCGGCGCGACGTCCACTCCGCCTCTCCGCACCAGAACGGATCGTCCGCCGGCAAGCCGAGCGGGAGAAAGACGACCGAGCACAAATACAGGCTGCCCGTTGATATATACGTCTCTCCGATCTCCGGCTGGTGTCCGCAAAAACCGATCGTCAGCCAGCCGCCCGGATCAAACGTCCCCGGCGCCTCGATCGTCCGGCGGATAACCGCCGTAAGCGCACATCGGACCTGCGCAGGGATCAGCGGCGCGGGAAGCTCGCGGCGGAGCGACATTTGGGCCAGCGTCTGGAACGCTCCGAATCGATAGGCGAGCGAGCGGCCGAGCGGCGGGAACGTCCCTTCCGGGGATATCAGCCTTTCCTGGACGGCTGCATAACGCTGCGCCCGGCTTCGGATTCGTTCGGCCATTCCTTGCCATTCGCTGTAACATTCCCCCGCCTTATCAACAATATCGAGCAGCATCGGCTGGATGACGAAACTGTTATAGTAATCGGCGTGGTATTCTGGACCGTCTCCGTATGTGCCGTCACCGACATACCATTGTTCATGCTGCTTCAGCGCATAGTCTACGCGCATCGGGTCCCAGTCGCTCTCCCCCATCCGGTAAAGCGCCGTCTCGATGATCGCCGCAAACAGCAGCCAATTGTTATGGAACGGCTTGCGCGTACGCGTCGCTTTCAGCGCGGCCACCGTGTTCCGCCTCACACGTTCCTCCAGCTTGTCCCACAGCTCGGTCGGAGCGCGCAAGATCGCATGGGCCAAAAAAGCCGCATCCACGATCGGCTGGAAGCCAGCGCAAAAATTCATATAATCGGGCGACAATGGATCGGTTCCGGCGTCTATCGCTTCCCGGGCCAGCGCCGCCGTTCGTTTCCGCCGCTCCCCTTCCTCGCCGTCCGCGGCCCCCGTCTCCAGCCATGGAGCTATGCCTGCGAGCAGACGGCCCAATGCTTCCAGATGGGTATAGTTTGGACGGTCGTCCAGCTTTCCTTCCACCGGCATCGTTGCCTTTAACCGGCGTTCAGCCAGCGCGCCCAATACGGGGTCCGCAATACGTATCAAAGTATGTATCCAATATTCCCTGTCGAGTTTGCCTATTGTCATACCGGGCCACCTCCTCCTACCAGCAACTCTATCAAAGTGCAGACAGCCGGACCAGGGATAATAGTGGCCGTTTCCCGTACGATTTTATCCTATTGATAAAGTGGAAGGGAGACTACCAGGAACGCGCCGGCAGCTTCATTCGTACTCGACATTCCGTTCCAGCCAGGAAGCCATCCGGCCGAGCAGGTTCGCCCGGAGCATCACCAGTTCTTCATAGTCATAGAAAAATTCGATCTTCTGCTCCACGATCGAATCTCCTTCCGGCCGCGGAGTCACTACAAAATGGGACCAAGACTCGGCAAAATCCTCATACACATCATTCATCGCATAGTCGGATACGAAGTTTTCCTCGTCCTCGGAATCCCCGTCTTCCCAAAACTGCTTATAAAATTCGTACATATACGAGCCGCGATTGGCGCAGCCTTCATCCCACATATACGTTTTGCAACTGCTCTCGCTTTTGTAAGGATCAACCTGTTTGGCATTTAGCGCGAGTAAATGTCCGAACTCGTGAATGTCGGTTAAGACCCGCTCCGTTTCGAAGGTCGCTTGTTCGACGTTAACGGCGTACGTCCATTTCTCGTAATCCTCATCGTCTTGAATGACATACGCCATCAAATCCACATGTTCAAACACTTCATAGTTCGAAACCATCATTCGCTCTTTCGACGGAATGATCCAGGTGAACCGTTCCCACAACCACGCGTAATATTGTTCGTCTTCATCAGACGGATCGATCCGGATCGTATTGCCCCGGACCGGATAACTTGCCAGTACGTCCGCATCTTTTTTACTTTTGCGGAGCATCTTCTCATCGAGATACCATTCTTCCGAATACATCAGTTCACCGTACCATTCTTCCATATCGAAAATGAGGTTTTCAGCCCACGCTTCACAGGTTTTCGGATTTTTGCAATCGACCTTGTAACTGCATACGCCCGGTTCGACTTCCTCTTCGTAGGATTCACACACGCTTTTCCCCTTTTTCCCGGCAGGTTGGCCTTCTTTGTTCTCTTTCGTTTGCTTTGCAGCGGCGGGAGTTTCCTTCTCTATCGGATACTGTCCGGACACGGCTGTCTCCCCCGCTTCCTCCATCACCATCTCTTCCAGAATGGTGCAGCCCGCCAACACGCTGATGCCTAATAAAATGAATACCACTGTCATAAAGCTTCCTGTTCGTTTCCCCATGCCGAGCCTCAGCTTTCCTGATAAATAAAATCCGCGTGCGATTTGACCTTTACTTGTTACGTACGCCGCCATATCCGGTTTCAAATGCAAAAGGACCATCGAACGAATCGACGGCCCGTGTTACTTATAGCGCTGATATTCCGAAATTTCTATACTTGAAACTCTCCATAGTCGACCAAAAAGCGGTCGTACAGCTCCTCCGGCAAATCCAGCAAATCGTTCGTACTCTTCATATGCCGCCTCAAGTCGCCCAGCATCCTTTCGATCCGGCCGCCGTGTTCATCGGAACGAAACGCCAGATTGGTCATTTCCGACGAATCGCGGGCCAGATCGTAGAGCTCGAGGAATATCTCATCCTTAAATAGATCTATGATCAGCTTGTAGTCTCCCTCGATCACACACCGCTGGAAGTTGCTGCGCGCCCCGTTGCCGTCGAACTGGATGAAAATCCGTTCGCGTCCGAGCCCTTCCCGCTCCCCGCGAAGAAGCGGCATTAGGGACATTCCCGACACGCCGTCCGGCGTTCCGATCCCCAGATAGTCGCATAAGGTGGGCAGCACGTCAATACTGCTGATCAGCTCGTCATACCGGTCTGCCACCGGCGTGAAACCGGACGGAAACTTCATATACAGCGGCGTTTTCACCGACTCTTCATACATGCACATTTTTTGCCAGAGCCGGTGCGAGCCGAGCATTTCCCCATGATCGCTCGTGAAGACGAGCAGCGTGTTGTCGTACAAGCCTTCCTGCTTCAGCGCAGCGACAATCTCTCCTACACAATGGTCGAGCAGAGCGACAAGTCCGAGATATACGCTCCATATGCGTTCCCACTCTTCGCGCGTGTAGGACGTTCCCAGCATGCCCGTCAAATTGTACAGCTGAAGCGGTGACTGATTGCTCCCCCATACGCCTACGTTCTTCGGCAGCTGCACCTCCCGGATCATCGAGAACCAGGGTTCCGGGATGTCCAGCGGAGGATGGGGCGCCAGGAACATCGCATTCAGCGCGAACGGCTTGCTGCGGTCTCTGCCGCGTATAGCTTCCAACGAATCGTTCAGGATAAAGCCGTCGAAGAAATAGTCCAGCCCTTCGTCATACCGGCCTACGGTAGGGATCGAATAGTTACGTGCACGCGTGATTTTGCCGTAAGCCAGCTCGGGCACAAGTCCCTGGAAGGCCGCTCCCCCCGGCTTCTTCCTGCCGTTTGCCTTCAGATACGCTTCATACCGCTCCTCCAGCTGCAGCCAGTGGGTTTTGCTGTCCTCGCGGTGTTCCGGCTTGGGATTGGTGAACAGATGCTGCTTGCCGGTATGCCAGCTGTCCCACTGTTCCTCCAGCAGCTCGTACCAGTCCGCATGCTCCGGCCGAACGATGCCGTGCTGTTTTTCCTGCTTCGTCCAAGGGTTGATGAGCGAACCGGTTTCATTCGGATATTTGCCGGTAAAAAAAGCTCCCCTGGCCGGTACGCACAGCGGCGATGCGCAATACGCCCGGTCGAATACGACGCATTCGTCCTTCAGCCGGTTGATATTCGGCGTGTGGTCGCCGAACGCATCCCACCGGAGCTGGTCGGCCATGATGATGACGATATTCGTCTTTGCGGTCACGTAGCACTTCCTCCCCCATTAAGCTATTTCGCGCTTTTCGCCTGCTTCGCTTGCTCGATCGCCTTGTTCAGCTCTTCGTCCGCGTCGCGAAGCGCCGTGTTCACATCTTTGGTCCCTTGAATGAAGGCGTTGAACGCATTGTTCACCGGAGTCACAGCCGGTACCGTCACCAGCTTCGAATCCCTCGCCGGATTCATTTTGACCGGTTTATTGTGATAAAACGATTGGGTGTTTTTCCCCTTCAGCTTGGCGGAATCTTGTCCGAAAGCTTTGCGGATCTCCTCGTTTTTCAGAACCGTCGCTTTGCCCGCCTTGCTGGCCGACATCTGCATCTCGTCGGACAATACGAAGTCGATGACGTTGAACGCTTCCTCCTTATATTTGCTGGAGCTCATGATGTAGTAGAACCTCGGGTTCAGCTGGGCGTTCGTAGCGGGAGCTTCCGCCATCGTCGGAAGCGAGACCATGTCCCAATTCGTAAAATCGTCCGGGAAGCTCTCCATCGCAGCCGTCACATCCGCATGCATGGCCGAAATGCGATTTTTGGTGAAATCGCCGACCTCCAGTACCCGGGATCGTACTCCGATCGGCTGGCTCATCGGGATCTGATAAAACCTTCCTAGCGTATTAAAAATCGTACGCCATCCGTCCGAGTTGAGGTTTGCCCGGTCCTCTGCAGGACGAAAGTACGGGGCGGCAATCTGGTTATTATCGAACAAATACATGAAGTTCATCGTCATCCCTCTGTACTGAATGCCGTCCTCCACCCGAGTAAGTCTGCGAGCCAACTCGTATGCTTCATCCCAAGTCATGCCGTCCTTCGGATACGGGGTGCTGAACTTATCGAACAGATCCTTGTTGTAGTACAAAACCGGTGTATACGCGGTTACGGGGAGTCCGAAATAACTGCCTCCATATGTCTCGGATGCGCTGCGGATAATGTCCAGATAGGCGGGATCGATCCGGTTTAGATCAAAGCCCGTTTTCTTGATCATTTCGGTCAAGTCGTACTGCATGTTTTTATCGACCAGCTCCACGTTCAGAGCAGGCAAGCCTTGATAATAAATATCGGGAGCCTCTCCGGCTACAATCAAGTCCTGGAATTGCTTGCCGGCTTGCAATCCTATAAACTCGAATGAAATATGGGGATACTTTTGTTTGACCTTGTCGGCGATTTCGTTTTTGAATCGCTGTTCGTAATCTTTGTCTCCCGTAAAAAACCTGAGCGTAACCGGTTTCAATTGCTGCTGTTGATGGGCCTCTTCCGTTGCCGGCTCCTTTTTGGCGCATGCGGATAACAGTGCGGCGGCCACAACGATGGATACGGTGGTCAAAACGATTGTTTTCGGCATTTGCAAGCTCCCCTTTTTATCCATTTTTCGAAATGCCCTGCTTAACTTGGCGAATCAGGCCAAACTGTTCTGTATAGGTTACGACACGAACTCCGTATAACGATCCAGAAAACGGTCGTACAGCTCCTCCGGCAATTCCAGCAAGTCGTTCGTAGCCTGCATATGCTCGCGCAAATGAAGCAGCATCCGCTCTATGCATATACGATAAGCCTGATCCTGGAACGCCAGATTTTCCATCTCCTGCGGGTCGGCGATTACGTTGTACAGCTCGATAAACGTCTCGTCCTTGAACAAGTCAACGATAAGCTTGTAGTCTCCCTCGACGATACAGCGCTGGAAATTGCCTCTTCCTCCATTGCCGTCATATTGAATGAAAACTCTCTCGCGTCCAGCGGATTCGCAGGCAATTAACGGCATTAAGGATCGACCGGACATCGGGGACTTCGGCCGAATATCCATGTAATCGCATATCGTCGGCAGCACGTCGATGCTGCTGACTAACGAATCGATCGAAACCGCGGCCGGTTTGCAATCAGCCGGAAACTTCATATACAGCGGCGTACGGACGGATTCTTCGTACATGCACATTTTTTGCCATAATCCGTGCGAGCCGAGCATCTCGCCATGATCGCTCGTAAAGATAATAAGGCTATTGTCATACAAGTCTTCTTTTTTCAGCTCGTCGATGATCCGTCCCACACCATGGTCAAGCAGCGATACAAGGCCCAGATAAACCTTCCATATCTCTCTCCATTCTTCTCTCGAATATCGCGTGCCTATAGCTCCGGTCAGATTGTAGAGCTGCAGGGGCGACTGATTGCCGCACCATTTCCCGACATTCTCAGGCAGCTCTACCTCATCGGTCAAGCTGAACCATGGGTCGGGTATATCGAAAGGGGGATGCGGTGCGTGAAACATCGCGTTGAGCAAGAACGGCTTGCTGCGGTCGCGCTCCCGGATCGCTTCAATCGAGTCTCTGACGATAAACTCGTCGATAAAATATTCCTCTCCCGCTTCATACCGGCCAACGGCCGGGATCGAATACGACTGGGCACGCGTAACCGTTCCATATGCCATCTCCGGCACCATTCCCCCGGTAACCGGCTCCACCGGGCTTCCGCTTGTTGTGCTCTTTTAAAAATGCTTCATAGCGGCCCTCCAGCTTTCTCCAGTTCGTTCGGCTGCCTGACGCCCGGTCCAAGCCGGCCATCCGGAAGTGCTGCTTCCCCGTATGCCAGCTGTCCCACGTATTGTCCATAAGCCCGTACAGATGATCAAGCTCCGGCCTCACCCGGGAAAACGCTTCCTCGCCCCGATTGATAAGACATCCTGTCTCGTTCGGGTACATCCCGGTAAAAAACGCTCCGCGGGCAGGTACACAAATGGGCGAAGCGCAATACGCCCTTTCAAAGACGACGCTCTCTTCCTTTAACCGATTGATGTTCGGCGTATGGGCGCCGATCGCATCCAGCCTTAATTGATCCGCCATAATTAGGATGACATTCTGTTTCTCGTTCCTCATCGCTAACCCCCTCAAGCAATCTAAGAAAACGGACTATACTCGCATGAGTTCAACCATTCGATTCTCCAGCCGGGACCGATCGGCCGCATATCCGATCAAGTGACCGTCGATCGATTTCTCCAGAGCTGTCGAGGAAATCGACGGCGCCGCACCGCGCAGCACTTTAACAAAATCTTCGACCAAGCGCAAGTCGCCGCCGCCATGCATATCCTTGGACACCCCGAGCTCGATGCGCTGTTCGGAGTATCTGTGACCTCTTCTTGCATCCGGATGACGGATGACATAAAATCCTTCCTCCATCTCTCCTTGAATCTCGCCTTTGGTCCCTATAATATGAATCGAACGTCCCGGCTTCGCAACGCCGCCGGTCATCACATGCGTCCCCGTGCTGCCGTCCTCGAATTCAATAATAACGGTCTGATGATCGACCACGTCGTTGTCGCATTTCCATACGCAGCGCCCGTACGGGCTGTCCGTCCGCAACGATTCCGCCAATTCATCGTCGCTCGCCTTGACGCCCAGATGGGTATTGTAGCTTACATACGCTCTCCACAGCCGCTGTTCGATATAGTTTTTGCGGGCGGAATAAGCACAAGTTTCCTCGATCGGGCAGTCAACCATGCACCGGGTGCCGGCTCCCTCCGGGGCTTGTTCCGGCCGGAATTGCAGCAGGCTTCCGAAGCTGCTTACTTTCGCCGGCCGGACATCCCCCTTCATCCAGGTCAAAATATCCAGATCGTGACAGCTTTTGGCCATCAGCATCGAGGAGCCGCTTTTGCCCTTGTTCCCCCACTTCCCCCTTACATAAGCCATGCCCATATGGTCATAGCTGACATTCTCGCTGGTCGTCAGACTTATGATGTCGCCAACGGCTCCATCCGCGATTTGCCGCCGGATCGATTCGTAGAAAGGCGCGTACCGCAATACGTGACAAATCATCACTTTCCGGCCGTGGCGGCATACTTCTTCATACAACTTCATCACTTCGTCCTCGCTGATGCCGATCGGTTTCTCCAGCATGATGTCGTATCCGGCACGAAGCAGCGGGATCGAAGTCGCAACATGAATATGATCCAGCGTTCCGTTAATAACGGCGTCGGCCATCTTGGGCTTCCGGGTGAACGCCTCCAGTTCGGCAAAGCAATTGTCCTCCGGGATGCCGAAGCGCTCCATGGTCAGCTTTCTACGTTCCTTATCCGGTTCGACGACACCTACGATTTTCATCTGATCCGGATGTTTCTGTGCAAATGACGCGTATAACAAGCTGCGGTGTCCGGCTCCTACGATTACGACCGTAACCGGCCCCTCCTGTTTGTCCATACCCCGCGCCAAATTGTTGTTCATGTTCTCTCCCCCAATAATTATTGTCTCTTTATTAGTTCTCGCAATCGATCATCACGTGAATGGTGCCGCCCTGATGGGAATTGCGGATGTCGAACGCTTTCCCGACTTCGGATAACGGCACGATATGCGTAATCATATCCTTCGTATTAACCAGCCCGTCCATCACCAGCCGCAGCCCCTCGTCGAAGTACCTCCGGTTGTCGATATCCCGCTTCGGCTCCGTCGAATAAATATCCAGTCTTTTTTTGTGTACTTTAAAAAAATCGAACGGCTTATGGCATGTCCCGATGCAGCCGTACATGACGATTCGCCCGTTCTGGGCGGCCGCGTCGATCGCGTCGACCATCCCGTCTCCTTCGAGCAGACACGGGATGACGACGTCGAACCCGTCGGGAAAATCGCCGCTCAGTACGTCCATCGTCCGTGTGCCGGCCGAAGGGAGCCGGTACGTATGCGTCGCCCCGTAGCGGCGGGCAAGCTCCAGCTTTTCGTCGAACAGGTCGGTGACGACCAGATTGCGCGAGCTGTACAGCGATACGACCTGCGTCAACACCAGGCCGCTGACGCCTTGCCCCATAATCAGCACGTTTTTGCCCGGGTTAATGTCACCCAGCTCAGCCGCATGAACGATTCCAGGCAACACTTCGATGAGCGACCCTTCCAGCAACGGCAAACCTTTGGGGAGCACCTTGACCGAGAACGGACTGCAGCATACGTATTCCGCAAACGCTCCCCATACATATCGCAGCGCTACATGATCGCCCTCTTGCAGGCCGATGACTCCCGCCCCGACTTTGTCGATGACTCCCGCCACTTCGTGCCCGAGGCGGGTTGGGTAGGACACGAACTCCGGTTCGCGCGCTCCTCTGAACACCTCGATGTCGCTGCCGCATATTCCGACCCATTTGACTTTTACGCGTACCTCATGGTCCGCTGGGTCGGGAATGTAAGCTCTGCGCACCGTTATTTCGCCGATCCGTTCGACGACTGCGCACATTTGTGTGCCGTCCCCCGTCTCCCCCGTAAGCTCCAGGGGCGGTACCGACATTTTTCTGACCATATGGCGTCACTCCTTCTAAGTAGGAATTTAATTAATATCGAAAACGCTTACTATCTATTCAAATAATACGGAGTTGTGGTGAAACCATCTTTGCTTCTTTTCATCTTGTTAGCTCCACCTCTTTGTTTTATAATACCTTTACCTTACCATGCACGCTGCGTTTCACGAATGTCCGAATTATCGCAAAACTTGTCATTATGTGTGATTCATTCATCAATCACCGCTGCCCTTCAGGGAGGATGCCCATGAAATCCGAATTACTTTCCGTCTATTTCGGCTCGAAATCAATTCGCTCTAAAGTGGTGCTGCATACGCACGAATATTGGCAGTTGGAAATCGTAACTCAAGGCGTCATCCAAAGCAGAATGTCTGGCGAGGAGCTGACCCTCGAGAAAGGGGATATGCTGCTGGTGCCTCCGGGCTGGGAGCACGGATTTTGGTACAATAAGCCGGGCGTCGCCTGGATTACCTTAAAATTCGAGCGGGCGGCGGATAATTTGCCCGTTTGGGGCGGGATCATACACGGCAACCAGTTCACCGGCAGACTTATCGCTTCCTTCAAAGCGGCGATTCATGATTCCGCTTACAAGCAGTACGAGAAAGTATTTGTCAACGGTTTTCTTGAAACGATATTTCACTACATTCAATCCGACGAATTCCACAAAACGGACGACCCGGCCGAGCTGCTAGTGAAGCTGGTTACGGAAAAAATCTTGTCGCGGGACGGCAGAGCGGTTACCGTCAATGATCTTGCCGAAGAGCTGTCGTATACGCGCAGCCACTTGTCAAAGAAATTCAAGGAGATTACCGGGGAAAATCTGAAATCTTATATCGATCAGATCCGGATACAAAAAATAGAGGAGTTGCTCCGTTACCGGGAGCACAGCATATCGGAAATCGCCGCCGATCTCGGCTTCAACGATATTTTTTCGTTTTCGAGGTTTTTTAAGAAGCACACGGGCGAAAGTCCGAGGCAATTTATTAAAAACCCTGCGTCGTTTTCGACGTATTCTGCAGGGTCGGACGAATAGCCGGCGAAGATACGGGGAGCCGATTGATAAGAATATTAACCGGCGCGGCATATCACACCAGAAACTAAAAAACGACATCGGCAACAAGCCGATGTCAGCATTGGATCGTATACGGAGAACGACACTACAATTGAACGACCGGAGCCGGAAGCGGTCTCTCCATCTCCTCGACCTTGTAACCGAAGCCGTAACCTCCCATTGTCCGAAGCTGCAGCTTGCCTCTCTCTCTCCGGTACAAGCCCGGATGGACTTTGGCTTCGTATCCGGAAGCTTCCGGATAAAACTGCATGCCGTTCGTCTCCACTCCCATAATCGTACCTGCGTAATAAGCCAGAAGCACATGTGGAATTTGCGCCAGCATCGGATTCGTCAAATCCTGAACCATTAGCGTCATCCCGTGCGCTTTCGCCCAGCATAGGCTAAGCAATGCCCCGGTTTGCGTCTTGCACGTCTTCAGCGCGACCCCGGTCCAGCCGAGCTCCCGGCCCAGCTTCACCAGTTCCCAATCGTGAGCGCTTTCGTCCATAAACAGCGGTTTCCTCGCGCTGACGCTGCGGACATCGAGCCGGTTCGCCTCCAAATCGTACGGAAACGGCTGCTCGATATACAGGATCGACTTATAAATATCCGGAAACTCGTGTAGCAATCGGTCCAGGATGTGATTGACATACTTGCAGTCTGTCACCTGACAGTTGAAATCTGCAGTAAGCCATACGACCTGACGGGCCAAGGCGATTTCGCCCACCTGCACGAGCCGCTCGTAATCCCACGCCGCATCGTTTCCCGCCAGCTTTACCTTCAGGCATTTTAAACCGTCCCGTTCGATCCAATCCTCCAACGTGTAGGGATACCTGTCCTCGCGCTCGTCACCGGTCAGCTCCCGCCTGTATAGAAGATCTTTGCCGCCCACCAAATGCCAGGCCAGCAGCTCCGGAGACGACGGAGTGTCCAGAAAATGCTCCGGGTACAAGCCGTCGAAGCGAACCGCCGACCCGTTCGCCGGCTCCAAGTAAGCGGCAAGATCCGCATTCATATAACGCTCGTTATATGTCGCATAGATGGAAAGCCGGTTCGTTTGTCCGTAGGCGTCATGAAGCGCAATATCGAATAAGGAGAAACAGACGAGCGCCGCCAAATACGGAACGTCCTCCGGCAGTCCCGAGCCGGCATTAAACTGCTCGACGAGCATGGGGAGCCGCTGCTTCTGGTACGAGTGGCCGAGCTCGAACGGATGCCCTTGCTCGTTCCATTCCGCGAGATCGTTCGCGATCAGCTCGCATATCCGTTTAAGCGCGCGTTCGCGAATCTCGTAACCAAGCGCGCTCGGCCATACCCATTGAACGCTGAGCGGCGTCTCTCCCCAGCCTTCCCCTCGCTCCCCCCTGCGGTTTTCCGTCTGGATGCATACTCTGGCGCAGGTCACACTCGTAAGCACCTCGGCTCCGAATTTCAAGGGGACGCGGGTTTCCACGGGCAAATAGTACAGCTGCAATCCTGTCACGCGAATATCATACGGCTTCATCGGTGGCCTCCGTTTGCTCCATCACTTGGCGGATATAACGAACCTCTTCCTGTAAAGCGGGGATCAACAGATCAGGCCGTTCGCTACAGTAGAAAGGCTGGAAATTAAGTACGCCCCGGAACTTCACTTTATGCAGCGCCCTGGCGATCACCGTCCAATTCGTGACGCCTTCCTGACAAGGAGCCCAAGATTTGGTCCAGCCTTTATTCGGCAGCGCGGCATCTTCGGGCTGGAACCGGTACAAGCCGTCCTTGACTCCCACAGCAGCCGCGTAAGCTCCCAGACCGGCAATCGCCTTATTCCAATTATCCGATCCCTCGTGAAACTGGTTCCCGGGGTCCGGCATAATGCCGACGTATTCGGCCGGAAGCCCTTGGACAAGCGCTAACGCCTCATACGTATGTTGGACGAGCATCCGGTTCCCGTGGTGCACCTGGTACACCGCTTTGATCTTGAATTTCCCGCATAGCTCGGCCATCCGGTGCATCTGCGCACGCGCCTTCACCATCTGGGCGAACAGATCCTCGTGTTCGGTGTACGTAAAATATGACATGCGGAAGCTTCGGATTCCGTGATCCGCCATCACGCGCAGCGGCGTATCGTCCTCGGCAAGTTGGTCCGGCGAGAAACCGGTCGTTGCGAACTCTACCTTTATGTTGCGGCGATGCATGGCTTTGACAAAAGACGCCGTCTCCGCGGCCATATGGTCCGGAGTGACCCAAAATCCGTCCCGCACTACCAGATCGACCGCATCCAAACCGCAATCCAGAACGACCTCCGCTAGCTGATCCAACGTGCAGCTTTGGAGAAATTTAGGAAACAGCGAGTATGTCATTTCTTTCATAGACTCATCTCCCCTTTTACCTCACGCAAGACGATCGAGCATATCCCAGGTTACGACCATTTTCGGCTTCTGCCCGCTTTTGTAAGATCGGATGTCCTCCACCACCTGGTTGCCGATATAATAACTGGGTCCGCCGGCAAGATGGGACGTGTAGATGACGTTCGGCAGCGTGCGGATCGGATTATTCATCTCCGCCGGCTCCGGGTCCGACACGTCCAGAAATGCGAACAGTCTGCCTTTCTCCAGCTCCGCGATCAGCGCTTTTTCGTCGATGCAGGCCCCCCGCGAGGAATTGATAAACACGGCGTCGTCCTTCATCGCCTGAAACTCTGCCGCACCCATCATGTGGCGGGTGCTCTCGGTCATTGGAGTATGCATCGTAATCGCATCGCACTGCCCGCACAGCTCCAGCAAGCTGTCGACCTTCGTTGCGCCAAGCTCAGCCGCCGCTTCCGGCGTAAGGAACGGATCGTATACCAGCACTCTAGGACCGAATGGGCGTACGAGCTGCAGAAAGTACCGACCTACTTGCGAAGCGCCGACCACTCCGATCGTAGACGCCGCCAAATACAGCTTGTTCGGGAGGGGCGCTCTCCGTTCAGTACGATTACTTTGCGAGTTCGGAATAATCCGGCGCAGGCCGACGATCATTTCGCCAAGAGCCATCTCCGCGACGGTTTTGCCGATCGCAGGGGCGCAAGAAGCAATCATCAGATCGCTTCCGAGCAGGTCGTCAGTAAAAAAAGCTTTGACACTACCGGCCGCATGCTCCCACAGCTGAAGGGACGGACACGATTCCAGAATCGCCTTGCTTGGCTTGGGCGTTCTCCAGGACCCGACTGCAACTTGGCAGTCTCTCAGGAACATACATGCTTGCTCTTCCGTAAGCTGTTCGTCCGTTTCATTCCACCTGACGTTTGCGACCGATTCCAGCTCCTTGCGGCTAGCCTCGGAAAATATAGCTTTTTGCATACTTGTAGGCAGTAACACTCCAATGTTGTCCACGTTGCAGAGCACCTCTTTCTATGATGAATTCAGTACAAATATAGCATCCGACCGATTGTGAACGAATGGCAAAATCCAAGTTAAACTTATCTTTTTGCGTGATACCTGATTTACTTTTCACCTGCGCCGCTCAAACGGTCGATTCGCTCCTTGTATTTCGGCGATACGATCGGCGGCTTGCCTGCCTGGCATACGAGCGATCCGTTGTCCGTCAAGCCGGCGTTCCGCTGCGCCAATACCGCCACCAGCTTCTCCCGCCAACGGATCAGTTCCGCGGAATAGTGCCCGCTTGCTGCCAGATCCTCGCATTCGCCCGGATCTGCGGCCAGGTCGAACAGCTGCTCCGTGCCGATTCGCGGAAACCACATATATTTCCATCTGCCGTCCGTCACATACTGCATCTCCTGCAACTCGGAGTAACAGGTGCTGTGCTCTCCATGTACAAACTCCCGCCAAGGAACGGACTCTCCCTTCATTAGCGGCAGCAGGCTGAGCCCGTCCACGGAATCGGGTATCGGCACACCGGCGACATCAAGAATAGTCACTCCTTAATTCATTCGTCAGCTATCGGGATTACCATATTCCACGTATGAGCCGCCTTGTTGAAGCCGCCGGGGCCGTCTGCCGTTGCTGCGAACAGATGCGTCGGACGGCCGTCCTGCAACAACAGGAAAGGTCGCTCGAAGCTGCCCTGTCTGGTCGTGCTTCCGTCATCCCAGCGGATTTCGCGCGAGTAGGCTTTGGGATTGACGGCGAGCGTCCAATGGACGCCATCGGCGGAGCAGGCGTGAATGCCGGCATGTTTCTCCCCGCATATATGGCCGTCCATATCTTTGGCGATTAACTCATAGCCTTGTTCCGACTTCCAGAGGAACGGATCTTCCAGATGAAATTGCGATGGAGGAAACACCGGCTCTTCGGAAATCACTTCATGCCGTCCGTAGTAATGATCCGCCCGGGCCGCTCCGATCGTCATTTTACCGTGACTGTTTCCTTCATATTGCCGCGCTTTATAGATTAGCAGCACCGACCCGTCCTCATGTACGCAAGGAGCCGGATTGGATGTCAGGAAGCTGTCGAACCGGCCGGGTCTGGCAGGGAGTGACGGAGCGTCTTTTCTCTGCCAAGGGCCAAATACACTCTTGGAAGTAGCTACGCCGATTCGCTTATTCGCACGTGCGACGATCGTAATCGGATCGTTCAGATCGAGCTTCTCCCCTTCGGCTATATCGTTCAGCGGGTGGGTAGAGCCCATGTAATATAAAATATAAGTGTCGCCGTGCTTGGTTATGTGCGGATTATGCGTGCTTCTCCCGTCCCAATACTCCGCCCCTCTAGCGGGTAATACGACTTCCTGGAATTCGTAAGGTCCTTCCGGCTTGTCGGCAGCGGCTCTAACGACCTCGGAAGCGACCAGCCAGCCCGGATGCATCGGAAGATGCTTCGGCCAGCGGGAGGCAAACATGTGGAACCGGCCATCCTCTCCTTTTACAACGGAGCCGCACCATACCCAGTAGCCTTCCATTCGGAAACCTCCGCTTTTCGGTGCGGGCAGCAATCTTTCATACAAGCTTCTCATTGATACCTCCCTCTCACGGCCTGTCCTGTTATTCGTCTAATAAATAGCTACTGCCATAGGAAGGTCCGTTCACGGACGGCAGCGTCAAATCGAATGTATCATGTCCTCCAGGAAAAACGAATGGCTAAATTGCGTTAGTATTTGTCGTTTTGTGTGCCTCTCCTGTGCAAAGCGAAACCCCGTCATCACCGGATGACGGGGTTGGAAAGCAATAGATTGGAGATGAAGCAACGGGAAATCCCTCTCAGTGCGCATAGGCCGTCTGCGATTCTCCGCCGCCAAGCCAGTACTGTTTCAACGGGACCATCGCCGCTTCCGGGACGTAATATTTGAAGCAATTGTCGCTAATGGCACCGAGCAGTTGGCGGCGAATAGGGTCCGCCCCTCCCAGGAGCGCAGGCGAGGCTTGATGGTAATCGATCGGACGAATCCAGAGCGGGCTGTAGCCGATAAACAATTGCCGGCGCGTAAAGACCGACCGGTTAGGCGACCCGGCATGCCACAGGTTTTGCGGGAAAATGAATACGTCTCCCGGCTTGCCGCATATTTGCAGCTCGCCTTCCACCGGGACGTTCACATCGGTTTGCACCGGTTGAAAGCCAGCTTTCCGGTGGCTGCCCGGAATAATTTTCGTATTGCCGCGGTCCGGCTCCGACATATCGCTCAAAATGTAGCAAATCTTCACGTAATACGGGGCGGTCAAGCCGCCGATCTTCGGAAAATGCGGATGCGGTCCGTCCTGGTGCCAGTTGATGAAGCTGCTCGTCGCCGTCTTCACGTCATCCGGGTTCGG
Organism: Paenibacillus sp. MAH-35; assembly: GCF_058135425.1. NCBI lineage: Bacteria > Bacillati > Bacillota > Bacilli > Caryophanales > Paenibacillaceae > Paenibacillus > Paenibacillus sp. MAH-35. The sequence continues at coordinate 37,172 of NZ_JBYUPU010000032.1, read as the reverse complement.
CTTGCGGACCGTCAGATGGGAGATGTGCAGCTGAATGTTGTACCCGATCAGATTAACCATAAGCGGCAGTAAGGACCGATGATCGATCAGCGACATTATCGAAGGGTCCCGCTCGACGCTATGATAGACGTTATAAGCGAGCGATTCCGGTTCCTCGGCAACGATCCGGTCGATGGCGGCGTTCAGTTCCGTAACCTTGGACTCGGACAACGCGTCTCTGAGCAGCAAATACCCTTCTTCGTGAAATTGCTTCACTAATGCCGGAATATCCAAATTCATCTCGATCATGGTTTTCTTCCTCCCGAATCTAATTTACTCGTGTAAATATTAGTAATGAATAAAGGGAGAGCATTGAGCTTCTCCGAGGTTTACACTAATTTTACTCCAGTAAATTTAACGTTGCAACTACATTTTTTCATATTTTATCCTATGAACGCTCTTAAAATAGTCTTTTGGTCGAATATACAAATGTTGTCCGTCATGCAAAACTAGGAAAATGACCAAGTTATGGGACAGGTCATCTGTATACATCCGTAATACGGAAATCGATTGGATTCGCATACGAAGGAGGAGACAGCTAATATGCCGATCCCGACGAGTACCGAAATGTCGATTCTTTTTGAGGAAAACGACTTGCAGCTGCAGCAATTTATAGCGGAGCACAAGATGACCTTGAAACGGCGGGGGATTTCAGAAGAGGATTGGACCGAACGGTCCGGGGAGCCGATCCGGGACCAGATCGTGCAGGCGTTCGCGATTATTTACGGAGTGGCGGTGGATTGGCGGGAGTTTGACGAAGACATCGTTCTTTTATTCGGAAAAATGATTCCGGAGCAGATAGAGGTTGAAAATACGGACGAAGGGCTGAATGTCGTGTACGACGGCCGCAGCTATTCGATCCCGCTCAGCTTCTCTCCGAAGGACCGGTACATCACGATCAGAGGATTCCAGTCGATCGTGCGCGACCGGTATGAAGTGCGTTTATTGGAGGCTTCTTACTTGTCCGATACGCATGAATTTATCATATTGCCTGTCACAACCTGGGAAGAGCTTGAGCGGAGTTACCCGGGCAAAATCGGAGGAGTATTCCGGACGATTGACGACGATCTGGACTTCCCGTAATAACCGCGGATGCCCGCGTCCCGAGACAACGCAAGCCGGATACCTGCAGCTTCGGTCTCCGGCTTGCGAACGGGCGGTTCGATCCGTGCTTCCGCAGCTTGCTGACTACCCTTGTACCGGATAATCCACGACGACTACGTTGTCGAGAATTCCGTCCAGCATCTGAACGAACCGCTGATGCAGCGGATGCGGTCCGTATAACCGCAGCGCTTCCCGGTCTTCGAACGTAACGCGCAAGCCGAGCGTGTACCCGTGGATGTTGCCGGTTTCCTCCGTCACGTTGATGCCGGCGGTTAATTCCACGATACCTGGAATATTTCCTCGGAACGAATGCAGCGCGTCCAGCAATTCCCGCTCCTTCTCAAAGGTTAGAGGCGCTTTGAAACGAAATGATACCAGATGTTCGTACATATGAGGCCAACTCCTCTCCCTAATCAGGTCGACAATCATGTCCTCCCCATTATACGGAAGCCGCCCCGATCTGGACAGCCGGATTTTACATCGTACCGGCTCCGCTACGTCGTTTTCTTTTTTTTCCTGTACAACACGATTCCCGAAATGGCGACCAACAGGATTCCGGCCCATACGAGTACCCCCGTATACCGCCCAGCTTGTTCAGCCGGTGCGCCTGCAACCGGGGCTTGCTCCGTTTGAAATACAGCAGGCTGAATCCCGGCCCCCTTCATCGCCTCGTCTCTGGCCGGGTCCCACGGTCCGGTCCGCCCGCACAGGTTCGTTCGGAGCTGTCCTTCCCGCTGGCCGCCGAACACCAAATAATCGGCACCCTTCGTGTAAGGGTCCCAGCCGTTGTCATAAATCTGCACACGGGGACCGTCTACGCCTTTCCAAGCTCGATCGACTTGAAAGACCGTCAATCCCCCTTTTCTGATCTCGATGACCGTTCCCTTGAATACGACCGAACTCGTACCCATCTCTTCGTTGACCGGTCTGGGCGGCGCACAGGATAACGCTTGCGCTTCAGGCACGGCACTCCACATTCCGAACATGGCGATCCATACCGCCAATATCAGCTTTTTCATCGGCTTCGCTCCCCGTCAACAACTTATCTTTTTGACGGCTCCGGCGCCCCGGATGTTGCAGAGGAACATAAGAAACTTCGGGTCAGACGATCGTAAAGTTGACTCCATAGTAGAACAAGCCCAACTTGCCCGCTACGCGTTGGGAAGCGAGATTGTCCGACCATGTGCTGTACAACGGGACCGCCCCTGCCCTCCGTACCTCCTTGGCCCAACCGGCTACTACAGCCGAGGCGTATCCCCGGCCGCGGAACTCGTCCAGCGTCTCGAGCCCCGCTTCATGCGCCTGCGTGGTGATGCGTACGCTGCGACATACGGAGACGGCCCGATTCTCGTGCAGAAGCGCCACACAGGGCTGGGCGAAATCAATCTCGGAGGCCAGCCATTCGAAACCGCCGTTCAGCAGTCCCTCCATATTCCCGCGCGTAATCTCCTTCACCTGCATGGACGGAACGGCTTCGCCGGGAATCTCGAAGCATGGCCCCGTCGTAAACGTAACCCCCTGAAGCAAATTCATATAGGTTGCGAAATGTTTCGGCTTCGTCCGGAAATCCGTCACCTTCGGTTCGTCTGCGCCCAAATCTTCCAGCTGTCTGACGAGCTCTTCCGGAACATCGTGCCGGAACCGGCAAACGCTCGTCCCCTCTATCGTCCGTCCCAAAAAAAAGCGGGGGGCAGCCGCCTCACCCGGCCACGGCTCGTTTATCGTCTGAAGCCTCATGTTCCGGTCATGCGTAAACAACGCCCCGACATGCAGCTCCATGAGTTCATGAGCGGCCGGCTTTTGTACTTTCCGATCGGTCAACCGTCATTCCTCCTGTTCACCCTATAACGTCTTTTGAAGATGATCCCCATCCATCTTACCCGAACAAGTACCGCGTTCCAGAGAGAAAATGAACTTAATTAAATAATCCTGCGAACCATTTAAGCAAACCGTCCGGTCCGGTAAAGGTGAATACGTAGGTCCTTGCAACAAAATAAGGGTGTTTGGCACCCTTTATTTTCAGCAATTGGGGACGATCGAGCCGAATAGAAGCGGTTTGCCCCCCTTATTTCAGCCCACTGACCGAGGATGCACCCTTTTCGCGGATATTAAGAGCTTCAAACCGCTCTTATTCCGCGCCCAACCCGGTTTTCGGACCAAATAAAGGATGCAAACCGCTCCTATTGGGTTCAAAAAAGCCGCGATCTGCGCGGCTCGTTTTGGCAAAACCAAGTGCTACTATGCTGGCTTAGGAAGCCTTCAACGGAAGGATCAGCTGATGCTGGACGGAGCCGTCCTTGGCGCTGTGGATGAACAAAATCAACATCAGATTCGGCTGCGAGGCGTTCTCGTAGCTGACCTCGAATTTGAACCGCCCCCACGCCGGGGCTCCTTCTTCGGCCATCTCATGGCCTTTGGCTAATATATTGTGGCCGTCTTCCAACTCCCAGCTGAAAGCAGCCTCGAATACCCGGGCTTCGCCTTCCACGGTAAAGGTTTTGGGAACTTTCGTTCCCGGCTTGGGCGCGAAAATCCGGAAAGCGTCGTTCTCCGCTACCGGGGTCGGGATCCCTTTGCCGGAGCGGGCGTCAATGCGTATCGTTTGCGGTTGATCGGGCGTTTCGTGACGGACGAGCTCGATTGTCCAGTAGCCGTCATCCGTTTGCAGCGAGACGTTTTTGACGGCCGTTGCGGCCGTTGTTCCGGTCAAGGATTGCAAGGCGGACTGTACTGCTGCCGATTGGCTGATCGTACCTTCGGGCAGCTTGACCTGTTCCTCCTGCATGACGATTTTGGCCGCCGTCGTCTGAGCCGGATACGATTCCGCCACTTTCCCCGTATGCCAAGCCTCCACTTGCGCGCCGACCGCCATTTTATCCGGGGTAACGGTTTGGCCGAGACGGGTCTCCAGCACCGTCTGCTCAGTCACGGTGAACCAGTAGGCGTCGATGGAAGGCGTGCCGTTTTTGTCGGCATAGGCTGTAATTAGCCAGCGATTCCCGTCCTTCTGTACGATATGGCCTTTGTCCATCGCTTTGACCGCAGATCCCTTCTGCTCGGTGACCGGTTCCGGTGAAGGGTTGGCCGGAGCGGGGCCGGCAGATCCTGCGGAACGGCCGCAAGCGGCCAACAGAACGACAAAACAAAGCAAGGCGAGCAAATGAAGCATTTTCAAGGTTCTCATGTCACTCCACTCCTTTGACAAGTCAGACGTATTACGGGCTTCAAAGGTTTCAAGATATCTCCAAATATAGGCTGACCCCGCCGATTATCCGGTAATAAGACTTAGCGGGTGCAACGGTATCTTTAAACAATATAACTCTATTCCATCCGATTTAAACGAAAGAGGCATCACGCCGAACAAAATAAGCAGCTCCGGCACGCCTTGCTTTCACGGTGCGCGGGAGCTGCCCCTCTATATTCAACGGCATCCGAACAGCCGAAGCCGAATTCATCCCTTCATTTGTCCATCAAACAGGAGGATCGCCACGATCATAACGGATGACCTCCTTTCCAGCTATCTGCTAAGTTAACATTCACGGTTAACGATATACGTTACTAAGTGTTTTAAAAATGCGGTATTGCGGGGCATCGTCTGCAACTGTTCCACCGCCATACAGTAATGCTCCCACATTTCTTTCTGGGCGCCTTCCGGACCGAGTACGGTCACGAAGTTTGAATTGTTATTTTCCGCATCCTGACCGGTAGGCTTGCCTAGCACGAGCAGATCCCCTTCGACATCGAGCAGATCATCTTTAATCTGGAAGGCGATTCCCGCGTGATAAGCGAATTTCTTCAACGCTTCGATCTCCTCCGCGCCGATCCGGGCGAGAATGGCCGGCATGACGAGAGCCGCTTCAAAGGCAATGCCGGTTTTGTAAAAGCAGATCGTGTTCAGTTGTTCCAGCGTCAGCCGTTTTCCTTTGGAATCGAGATCCATCGCCTGGCCCACGCACATATCGGCTGCCCGCCGGGACGAATATTGGATCAGCTCAAGCACGGTCGCAGCGTCGAAAGACTGCAGTGACGATTGCTCCTCAATCGCTTTCTGAATCAGAAACAAACCGGTCAATTCCGCTGTCGCGCTATTATGCACCCGGTGCACGGTGGGACGCCCTCTGCGGGTGGAGGCATTATCCTGCGAAGGCAGATCGTCGAAGATCAGGGAGGCGGTATGCATATACTCCAGCGACCTTAGCAGCGGCACGATCGCGGCGGCCCCCAATCCGTACTCCTGAACTCCCATCACCCAGGTCAGGATCGGCCGCAGACGTTTGCCGCCGCCTTCCAGGCTGTAGTTCGCGGCATCGATAAGCGACTCTTGCATAGGCGGAATTCCGTCCGGTTTATAGATACTCAACTGGTCGTTGATCTGCTTGCGGACCGTGTCGAGCGTCTCCCGGAAATGTTCCTTTTCTTTCCGGTCGTTTCTCAGCACCTCGATCAGCTGGTCCCGCAGCAGTTTATCGAAGAAATCCACGTTTTCCGCCCGCTGCACCATATAGTGGACAAGTCGATGGAACTCCGGATTTCCGGAGGCGAACACGTTCATCACTTCGTTGTACGTATCTGTGCCGATCCGTTTCTTGAACCGCTGCAGCCCGTTGATCGCCCGATCCAGAATGACCTCGCGGGACTTGGCGTCGGAACGGTATACGTGATGAATCAAATAAGAGATGACCGCCCAGTACAGCTCGTAAGGATTGATCAGATCCGGACGCAAACGATGGTATTTGAAATAATAGGTGTAGGGTGTAACCGCTCCGCTCTTGCTGTCGTCGAACATATCCGCCAAATCATCGGCAAGCTGGTTGTAGATGCCGTAGTAAAACGTTCGTGTATCGAAACCTTCATCCGAGGCAGCGCTAATGACCGAACGGACAATAAGCCGGGAGGAGGAGGATTTGATGATGATGGGCACATACAGCTCTTCGTTGGTGTAAGTCGCATCCGACAGGTTCTTGTTGCGGTCCGTATCCTGGGAATGGAAAAACACGTAGGACTGCTCAAAAAAAGGTTGCTGCGCCTCCGGCCGCTGGTAATTTTTAATATACTCGAAAGCGTCCCGAAGCTCCGCGTGTACGAATCGAACCATACTTAGGTTCGCTCCGCTCCACTCGCCCAGCTCAGGCACCGATCCTGTGAGCAGCGCGGTGCGGATCATGCGGGAATACCGTTCTTTCTCCCGGTCGGTCAAAACCCCGGAATCGAGAAGATCGTCGATAAACGGATACGACAAGCCGTACGAGTAACCAAGCCGGATCGCCTCATCCAATCTGCGGGCGCGTTCCGCAGGCGGCGCCTCGTCCCCCATCTCTTCGACGACATGAAGGACGACGCCGACGATAATTTTGATCAGCTTGCGCATCGCATGTTCTGCGTTCATCTCTTCGGGAATATGGGCCGATACGTCCCTCAGCTTGTTGATGACCCAGATCGTCGCGCTTTCCACGCCTTCCTTCCGGGCCCACCGGTACAGACCGGCCAAGCTCAAATCTTCGGACTCGTTCCCTTTGGCGGCTGCGGCGGAACGGATCAGACGGCTTTTGACATCTGCGACCATACGTTGGATCCGGGACAACGTGACGGGCGAATCGAGCGCTTGGCCCAGATCCCTCATATACATGTAGGAGACGCTTCGGTCCAAGTAATCGTCCAGTTTCCCCGTAAAGTTCAGCCACCGGATGTATTTATTGAAATCCCGGGAGTCAGGTTTGTTCTTGCCCCGCAGCAACAAGGATAGCCAAGACCGATGGATATGGTTCCTTTGCCACGATTGAAAATCTTTCGTCAAAGCAGCCGCATAAGTCCGGTCCCTGACCAACGCTTCAAGCGATGCGAAATACTGGGCCGCCTTCCGCTCGGCCAACCGGTACCAGGCGTCGGCATGATCTGTATATGGATGTATCATAGGATTCCCTCAATTTCTATTGTTGTTTAACATGGATCCCGTAAGGAGAATGAGGTTACACCATGAATCGAATCGGAATGGAACTCACGCCGCAATAAATTCGTCGGATCATGTTCATATCTTAATACGTGAAACATCCTTTTGGGTTACGAAATCGTCAGGAGGATCGTTGGATGATCCTATTTGTGCGGGTTGCGGCAGCTATCTTGGCTCACAGCCATCACCCCAAGTTTTTTTCAACAAAAAAAAAGATGCCCCTGTTCCCTAAACAGAAGCATCCTGCTTGATCTCCCTGCGAAAGGATCTTCTCCCGAACAATCGCGTTCAGCGACCGATGATCCTTTATCCTGACCTCCCTTTCGCAGTACGAACAGATGTGTAGAACATCAACACTCTACATCTTATTCGTTGCCCGGAGAATGGTATAAGGAAGCGGCCTACTCCATGGACGAAATCGGAATTTCCGGTACAATCGCACCGGATCGCTCCAGATGTTCGCGCAATAGCTCCATCGGAACGTCGCGTACCGAACAATTCAACTCGGCGGCAATCGCCGCGGCCATGCCGGCCGCCTGTCCGGTCGCCATGCAGCTGGCCTGTACGCGGAAGGCCGAATTGGCCATCCGGTCGCCCGATATGCATCGTCCGGCCACGAGCAGGTCGTCGCTTCCTTTCGGAATCAACGCCCGGTAAGGCAGCGTCGCAACGATACCGGGCTGAAGATATTTTTGCTCGATATGGTAGCCGCTGTGATGGTGCAGATCGATCGGGTAAAAGCTGTAGCATACCGCATCCGGCCACACATAACCGGACACGTACGACTGCTCGTCGACCTCCGCTTCCCCGTCGATGCGCCATGTTTCACGGATGCCGCACTCATTTGCAACGTAGCGAACCTCCAGCTTCTCGCAGCCCGGCACCCGGCGCAGCAACCGTACGGTGTCCAGCAAATTCCGCCGTGCCTTCACTTCCGCGGCCGTCCTCGACTCCGATTCCGAGCCGTCGATATGTTGAACGTGCATGTTGATCCGTCCCGCTCTCAGATCGTTATACAGTCCGTTGCGGCTGCGGTCCACTTCCCCGCACAGGAGCGCTTCCTCGTACAGACGGCCCAGCTCGCCCTCGTCGACGGCCGCCGGATCGTAGCCGCCGATATCGTTAATCAGCGTCCCCGGCTGCAGCACCTCGCCTTTCCGGCGCGCGTATCCCATCATGCCCGCCACATCCGCGTCCCCGGTCGCATCGACCAGCTTGCGCGTCTTGAACCATCTCAGCCCCGACTTGCCAACGAGCGCAACGTACAGGCCGTCCTCGCCCTTCCGGACCGCGGCAGGCATCTCGTGCAGCCGCAGGCTGACACCCGACTCCATACAAAGCTGATCCAGTACGGCGCTATATATAAACCGGTTCACCAATATTTGATGCTTCCAATGTCTGGGCGGAACGACGGAGAAATCCGGAAGCTCCGCACCGTCAAGCTCCGCCGTTCGTTCGATAATCTCCCAGCCGATGCCGCGAATGACTTGTTTGCCCCAGGCGTGAAACAGGCCGGGGAAATTAACCGAAGCTACGATCGTCGTGCCGCCGAGAATGCCGTTTTTCTCCACGAGCGCCGTCCGCTTGCCGGCCCGGGCCGCCTGAATGGCCGCCGTGCATCCTGCCGATCCGCCGCCGAACACCATGATGTCATACTCGCCGTAAACCTCGTCTTTCGCCGGCAGCGGGATTGTAACAGTCTGCCCGCCGTTTAGCCCCTTGCTCATTTGCGCACCGCCTCTTCCAGCGCTTTATTCCCCTGCTCCTCGGTTTGCCGCAGCGCCGTGTTCAGATCCATCTCGCCCATGATCACTTTAGCCAGATTCGCGCCAAGCGGCGACAGCACCAACCCTTCGTTCGCCGAACGCGCCATTGGAGCGGCCGGTTTGTTCGTATACAAAGCTTCTACAATCTGCTTATCCTTAAAGGTCGTATCCTGGGCAAACGCATCCCGGACCGCCTTCGTCTTCACGACAGGGATGAACCCTTTTCGCGACAGCTGCATTTGAAAGTCGTCCGATACGAGGAACTTCAGCACTTCCATCCCCTGATCCTTGTACTTGCTCGTACTCGTAATAAACACCCCGTTCGGGTAAGGCTGCGAACCGACTCCGGGCAAGTCGCTGAACACAGGCAAGCTTGCGATTCCCCAGTTAAACGTGCTGAAGTCCGGCTGCAGTTGCAAATAAAAATTCATGACGTACATGGCCAAATTTTTATCTTTCATAAAATTATCGTTACTAATCGTTTTGTTCACCGAGGTTAAATATTGGCGGTATCCGTTCCCCTCGGTAGGCTCGAGAATCGACTTGCTGATGAGCTTGCGGAATGCGTCGGTGTTGACCGCCGCTTTGCCGCCCGCTTCGTCGACGAACGGCAGCGAATACGGGTTCATCGTCAACATATGATTGATGGACACGCCGAGGCCGAGGTATTGAATCCCGTCTTCGAAACGGGTTAAGCGTTTACCTAACGCGATAGCCTCATCCCACGTCATTCCGTTTTTCGGGTAATCGACGCCGAATTTATCGAAAATATCTTTGTTGTAGTACATCACCAGCCCGCCGTCGTGCAGCGGAAAACCGTACAGCTTCCCCTTGTCGCTGAGCGCGTCGAACACCGCCGTTTCGAACCGGCTCGTATCGATTTGATGCGTCTTCATCAGCGTCGACATATCGTACTGAAACCCGTTATCGATAATGTTCGCGCGCATATTGCCGAGCGAGTCGTGGATCAGATCGATCGTTTGGCCTGCGGCAATATTACTCTGCAGCGTATTTTTCGCCGAGCCCTGAATGTAGGTAAAGGTATACTTCGGAAACTTCATCTTAAGCGCCGTCCCGAATCTCTCGTTCCATACCTCTTCGGTATTGCCGACCGCCCCGAAAATAACGAGCTCCGCCGGCTCGTCGACATACGACTTCGGAGCCGCCTCCGGAGCCGGCCCGTTCTTCTGGTTGTCCGCCGACCCGCAAGCGCCGGTCAGCATAACGACGGCAAGACCCGTCCCCACTACACCCGTTACTGATTTCGACAGCTTCATTTATAGCGCTCCCCTTTTCTTGGTATTCGGTTTCAGCAGGCCCGCTTCCCTTATTCATTGTAGGAGAAAACGCTTTACTTTCACCATACACTTTTGTAATCTAATCCATATACAAAAAATTGCCTGCCGGGCGTGATCCGTTCGTTGGCCGACGAGGGGAGAGGTTGGGATGTCTTTTCCTTTATGCGGGCATATCCCGCGTCTCACCTATTTTCAGCACGTAGTCAAGCGCGAGCAGTTTTTTCAATACGAGAGCGTGCAAACGGAATGGCTCGTCTTTGCGGTCGAAGACGGGTCCTTTTATTACGAGATCGAAGACCATTGTGCAACCGCTTCCTTCGGCGATCTGGTGTTCTGTCCTCCCGGCGTTAATTTCAAACGCGTCGTGATCGCTCCGGTCACCTTGTTCGTTCTCCGGATGGGCTGGGGCGACGACCAGGGCAACGAGCTCGACCCGCTGCGGCTGGACCGCATTCCGGTCGGCAAAGTAAGTCTGCACGACACCGAGAGGCTTCTGGACGATTACGCGGCCATGAAGCGGCATCATTATCTGGATGAGCGATGGAGCATGATCGGACGCAGCCATTGCCTGCACCATATTTGGTTGATGTACTGCGAACAGGCGGAGCAGCTGCCGTCCGCCGAAGCTCCCGGCTCGCTAGATCCGCTGATCCGGAAGGCGACCGTTCTGATGCAATCCCAGGCGTTCGAGCGGTTCAGCCTGAACGCGTTAGCCGCCTCCCTCGGAGTGAGCCGCACGCAGTTATGCCAGAAGTTCCATGCCGAGCTGGGAACGACGCCGATCAAATACGTGACCGCCCTGCGGCTTGAGAAAGCGAAGAAGCTGCTCGTCGAAACGAATTTGACGCTGGATCAAATATCCGAATGCTGCGGCTACCAGAACGGGTTTTACTTAAGCCGTGTCTTTAAGAACAATTGCGGCGTAACTCCAAAGCAATACCGCTTGGAGCACCGGCTGTAGCGGGATGAGAGCAGATAAGAGTCTCTGGCACCCTCTATTTTCGGCATATGGGGACGGCTGCGGCGAATAAAGGCGGTTTGCACCCCTTATTTCAACCAGTTGGTGGGGTCTGCACTCTTTTTGCCGATTTTAAGTGCCTCAAACCGCTCTCTATGCTGATCTTTCAAGCAGAAGGGGCTGTCTCCAACGTCAGTTTGCGATTTTGCACCTATTCAGAGCTGATTTTGCTCGAGAAAAAGGACCTCAGCCTCCACGCTACAGTGGAAGTTGAGGTCCTTTCGTTTGAAGGCCGGTACACGTTCTCCCGGCTTACTTAGGTACATGAACTTTTTGCAATAGACACTTCTCCTTCCTTCCGGTTACGGGGAATGCCGGGGAAGGATCTGCCTCGCTTCAGCCCATAGGAGGCCGGCTTAATTCGTCTCATACCACGTGCCCGATATGCATTTGAACCGGTACAGCCTGCTCGGTTCTAACAGTTTTGTCGCCAATGTATTGGTTTTGATCGTCGTATTATGGGCGATGCTCGTATTGCCGTTCGTCGTGATCATATCCAACGTTTGCCCGTTCACTTCGTTTACGAATCCTGTAATCGTGGTAGCCTCTGAGTTGTGGAAACGGAGAACCGATTGTCCCTTCACATCCGGTATGGCCGTTTTGTTCGGAGGTGTGAACAGCTGCTGGCTGAAGCTGGCCTGCGGCCCGGAGTATCCGCTGATGCCGTCGAACCATTTCGTAGCCGCTCCGTCATCCTTGAACGCCACGACCAACGTATCGCCCGCGCCGTCGTACAAGCCGTACCGGTGCGTCCAACCGTCCTGGCTCCAATACGACGATTTGCAGTTGGTCATCTGGATGCCGTTAATGTATTGTCCGGAATCGATTCTGAAATTATCGAACAAATTGCTGCCGTACCGGCTGTTCCGATGAGCCCAGCAATTCGATAACCGAATTCGCCAAGGCGGTATATCCGTAGGGCTTTCTCTGGTAAACCAGAAGCCGTGCCCGTAATTGATATCCGCCCGGCAATTGACGAAATTGTTGTCCGGTCCGGCGATCAGAATGCCTACATTGGCCCCTTCGAATACGCAGTTCACAAACATGTTGCCTGCCGCGCCTTCCAGCTTGGCCGCGCAATTCCACAATTCCGTCTGATCCGTTGAATAATCGGCGCCGATCTCCGTATTCGTAATCATATTGTCGTGTCCGCTCAGCCGAAGCGTCGCTGTTCGCTCCTCGAAGGAGGTTCCCTGTCTGCTGACGCCAAATATTTTGCAGTTGTGCATCCGCAGCGTACCGCCGCCCTGTTGCCAGACCGCCTCTTTTTTGAACAGGAAGAAGTCGCAGTTGTTGATGATCACGCCGATCGACCAGTGCAGGACGATGCCCTGCGTGTCTTTGGGTCCGAACGACTGCAGACCGACCAGGGTAAGCCCGTCAAACGTGACGTTTTCCACCGTTTGATCAGCGGAATAGAAAATGCTTCCTTCATCCCATGATTTGATGACCGCCCCTTTCCCTCGGTTCGCGAAGCCCCATATATTGTGTCCCGGTCCTCTCAGCGTGATGAAGGAATACAGCCGCACGCCGGTCGCTCTGTACACGCCGGTCGGGAACGTAAGGCAGCCCCCGCCGATGCCGTGCAAATAATTGATCGCCGCCTGGATCGCCGCCGTATCATTCGTATACCCGTCGCCGCGGGCGCCGAAATCTTGGACGCTGATCGTCTCACGCAGCCGGTCGCCTACCGTCCGTTCCGTCAGACCGGTCGCAAGCAAGTACGAGATGTCGTCCGCATCGGAACCGCTCCCGTATACGGCGCCGTTAACCGTCTGAGTGCCGACTGTATTCATGAGCAGCCCGCCGGACATCATAGCGGCTCCCGCAATCCCCAGTGAGGTCAGCAGCTTTCTGCGGCTCATCGTCTTGCTGTCCACCTCCTCCACCGGCATATCGTCCGCTACGATCGGTCCGGCCCCCGTATTTTGCCCTGGCTCCAAACGTTTGTTTTGATCGTCCATCCTGGTTCCTCCTCCGCGTTATCGCTGGATCGTTTACTTCGCCTTCGCTTCCGCCAACCCTTTCGCCGCCGCTTCGTCCGCTTGCCGCAGCGCCGTATTGACATCTTTTTTGCCGGACAGCACATTCATCATCTCGGGCAGCAAATATTTATCCTGCACGTTGACGCTGTTAACGAGCCCCCGCGCTCTTCCTTGCGGCTCGGGGGCATACTTATGGAAGTAATACGCCGGAATGTTTTTGCCCTTATACAGCGGATCGTTCTCCATGTACGCCTGCTTGGTCGACGGGTTCGCCAGCACCGGGAACAGCCCGTCCTTCGACATCTTCAGCTGGTATTCGTCCGACGTCATGTAGGAGGCGACTTGAAAGGCGGCCCGTTGATTTTTGCTTCCCTTGGTCAAGAAGTTGTACCTCGGATTCGCCTGCATGCCGACACCCGGTTTGTCCTTGTAAGTCGGAACGGAGACGAGATCCCACTTGAATTTCCAGGACGGGATGTCCAGCGCCATGATCGTCATACCGGATATTCCGGTTTGGAACAGCTTGCGGTCGGCTTCCTTGGAGGCGGTTTTCTCGTCGAACGTCAAGCCGGGCAGCGTATAAAACCTTAGCCAGTTGTCTATTACCTTTTTCCAGTTCTCGTGTTGAAAGGTCGTCTTCTCCTCCTTCGGGTCCAAATACGGCAGCTCGAACGGATTCAAGGCAAAAAACGTATCGCCCCACCTGTCGGTAAATCCCCGATATTGTACGCCTTGGTCCAGCCGGTTCAGCTTGCGCGCAAGCTCGTATATGTCGTCCCAGCTCATGCCGTCTTTTGGATAGGCAATTCCGAACTGATCGAATAAGTCTTGGTTATAATATAAAGCGTTTACATTGATGTTCAACGGCAGTCCGATGACAGCTCCGTTAGCCGCTTTTTTCATAACGTCGACCGTAGCGGGATCGAGCCGGTTCAAATCGTATTTCTCGCTTGCCACAATCGGGCCGATATCTTCGACTAACTTAAGCGCATTCATCTGATTCGGGATCGAGCCTTTCGTCCCGATAAAGATGTCCGGAACTGTCCCTGTGGCAACAAGCTCCTCAATATAGCTGCCTTTCGCCGGCGCTATGCCTTTGACCGTAATGTGCGGGAATTTCTGTTTCAACGGCTCCACATAAAACTTGTCGAATTCCGCCTGCGAGATGGAGTTCATATAAAAGAGCAGTTCTACCGGCGTGCTCTCCTCTGTTTTTGGATCGGGAGGCGGGCTACTCGTTTTGGCGCCGCATGCGGATAAAAGCGGAACAAGCAACAGCCCGGCCAAAAAACTTCTTTTTTTGGACATGGTTTGGTTTCCTTTCCTTTCTTCAGCTTATTGGATGAATCATTCGGATCTCAACCGGAGCGCCCTCCGGATCTTCGGCCACGCATACCTGTGTATACCCGTCCGCAAAACGCCATTCCTCCTCTCCGGAAACCTCTTGGCCGTTCAGACACACCTTCGCAGGAGCTTGTTCGGAATAGATCCGGACGTCGAACGTCCTGGTGACGGGCATTCCTTCATAAACTCCTTGTCGGCCTCCTATGCGAACGACGACTTCGCTATCTTCCTTATGACATGAGATAACCGTCGTGGCCACCTCTCCCTCCAGGTATTGATACGACGAGCCGTCATCCTCATACAGCATGAACTCGCTGCCGGTTCCCGGATAAATTTGCAGTCCGATCTCATCCACAGGACGATGACCGACATAATCCATTTCCGGCCAGGTCGGAATGATCGCTCCCGCTTTGACGAACAACGGCCCTCCCCGATCGGACGGGATATCGGCAGATAGATCCAACGGACCTGTGTAACGGCGCCCGCTCCAGTAATCGATCCATTCCCCCTCCGGCAAATGGACATCCTTCGTAAAGACTCCCACTAGCAAATAATCTCCCAGCATATATTGTTGATTGCAAGCATCCGAGCAAGCATCGGACGGATAAACAAGCGGCATCGCCCGAATAATCGGCATTCCGGTCCGGACAGCGACATGGGCCGCCGAGTACAAGTAAGGAAGCAATCGGTACCGCAGCTTCGCATAAAACGTAAATACCTTCAACAACTGCTCGCCAAGCAGCCAAGGGTGTCTCCAATACGCCCAGCTGTTCACTTGCGACCAAGGCTGCAGGAAGCCGAAATGAATGCCCTCCGCCGTAAAAACATCCATGTCGCAGCTGGCATGAGGATGTCCGGACAAGCCGTGATTTAACATCGACACGAGCGGTTTCGGGCCGCCTCCCGTATCCCCCGCCCAGGTTGCCGCATACTGCTGAATTCCCGCGTATCCTCCGGATGTATAGATCATCGAGCGGAGCCCCGTATGCTCCTTGAAACCCAAATGCATTTGTTTATTGAGTAAAGTGGGATATACATTATGGAGCTCCTCGTCATCCATTCCGTTTCCCCATTTACGGTCAGGATGTTCATTGACTTGCCTCGCGCCATCCATTTTAAATGCCCGGACGCCTTGATCGACGAACGTTTTCAGGTGGTGAAACCACGGTTCGTCCCGTTTGGTCAACGTGTCGGCATAGACGGGAGCATGCGCGCGCTGATCCTGCTCGAAATCGTCCGGATGAGAATCTCCGACGTCGGATGACTGCTCTCCGTTCTCCTCGCGGGCGGCAAGCGCCTGCCTCTCCTCCTGGTACGTCACATCGTAATCGCTGCACAACCACAAACTGAGCTTAAAGCCGAGCCGCTCCAATGCGGAGATAAACGTATGCGGCCCCTTGGGCGCCCAGGGCGGCACATAAAACCGTTCCGGATGCCACTTCTTTTCCGTAGAATAATCGTAATGTTTCTGCATCCATCCCGGCTCCAGTCCGATCAGATCGCACGGAATGCCATGCTGACGGAACCGCATCGCATCGTCCAGCATTTCTCTTGCACTCTCCTGCTGGTTGCATACGAACGTCAGCCCGTACGCCCACATCGGAAGAAGATGAGGCTTTCCGGTGATCCCGGTGAACCGGTCCAGCAATTGACCGAAATCGCTGCCGGCGATCAGATAATAATCCAGCTCGCCCTGCTTGGCGAACACCCTCCACCTGTCTTCCCGGGTGTAGCCCAAGTCGAAGGAATGGCGCCAAGTCGTATTTAGGAAAAATCCCCATCCGCCGCTGCTCATCAGATAAGGAACAGGGGCATAACACTCGACATTTTTCACCCACATCCTCGCTCTTCGTCCCCGCTTCTGCAAGCCTTCCCTGGATTCATCCCCAAGCCCGTACAGCTTCTCCTCTTCCTCCAAGACGAACTCGCTGGAAAATCCGGTGTTCCCATGCAGCTTTGGCCCTGCCGCTTCGCGGAGTATGCGCTTACCTTCGCGATCGCATAAGGTGATTGCCCCGTCTTTCCTGCTGACCGACAGGCTAGTATCCGCTGTCCGGATTACGATACTGTCCTGATTTTCTTCCCGTATGAAATCTACTTTAGGCCATTGATTTCGGACAATCCCGTACCTGATCATCGTTGCTTCCGGAAATTCCGCCTTGCGGCCGACGCGGATTCGGAATATATGCTCGGTCACAGGTTCTGCACGCACAATCGTTCCGTTTTCCAACAAAATATCGGTCTGATTGCTTTCCATTTGATTCAAATCCCCCCTTTGTTTTACTGTGCTTTAATTGTATAAATCTCCATTTCCCCTCTCAAGGTGTATGCATTGCATGTTATGATACGTGGATGACTGATTTTGGAAAGCTATGGTATGATTGTTGCATCGTCCAAGCGTATGTCCACTTTTACTGGAGGAGGGATTGTCTATTTTGCACGACGATGTTCAATTCCGTACCCTCAATGGAAATTGGGTTCGCATTCAAGTATGGAGCGCCTGTACGTTTCGCATCCGGTTCAGCGCCTTCGGCGAGTTTCCGGAGCCTCCGCTTAACCGTTATGGCATCCTTCACCCTCCCAACCATCCGGCCACGTACACGGTTACCGACGATCATCCTCTCTTCACCGTGCAGACGGACCAAGCCGCACTTCAGATTGACAAACGGAACGGAGCCATCGCATGGATGCACGCCGACGGACGAATGCTCCTGGAGCAGGACGGGCCGCCGCAATTCGATTCCGGGAAGGGATACGGGCTGCAATTTCGGCTGAACGATCATGAGAAACTATACGGGCTTGGGGATGAAACCCGAAGCCGGCTTCAGAAAAGAGGCCATCTGGCCGACATCCATGTCGAGGCGCAGCGCGCTTACTTGCCGATTCCGTTCCTGATAAGCAGCATGGGGTGGGGAATGCTCGTCAATACGACATGGCGGCATACCGCCGATATCGGGCATTCGGTCCGCGATCGGCTGCAGATCCGGTGTGACGGCGGAGAACCGGATGTGTATATGATGGCCGGCGATTCCTATCCCCAGCTGTTGAATCTTTTTACCGACATTACGGGTAAACCGGCCTTGCTTCCTTTGTGGGCGTATGGCTTGACCTTTTCCTGCAATGTGCAGGCGAATGCCCGCGACGTGGTCGAGGATGCGCTGAACTTCCGCCGGGAAGACATCCCGTGCGATATGCTGGGTCTCGAGCCCGGATGGATGGAAACGTACTATGACCATACCACGGAGAAAAAGTGGCATCCCGAGCGGTTCTCCATTCCTCTCTGGGATTCCAAAGGTCCCCGGACCTTTATGGGGGCGCTTGACCGGCTGGGCTTCAAGCTCAGTTTATGGCTGTGCTGCAACTACGATCTGACCCGGCATGAGGAGCGGCAACTCGCCGGTGAAGCTGACGAAGAACATGGCCCCGAAGAAGACTGGTACACGCATTTGAGCAAATTCGTCGATCAGGGTGTATCCGCTTTCAAGCTGGACGGCGGACATAAACCGATGGCTGAGCCTGAGCGCATATGGGCGAACGGAATGAGCCCCGCTGAAATCCACAATTTGTATCCGTTACTCCTCGCCAAACAGATGCATAACGGCTACACTCTTCAGACGGGACGCAGGGCGATGATTTATGCCATGACCGGGTATACGGGAATCCAGCAATATGCAGCAACGTGGGCGGGCACTTCCGGCGGAAGCGCCGAGTCGCTTGTGTCGCTGCTGAACCACAGCATGTCCGGACACATCCATACGACCTGCGACATGGATATCCATTCCCCTGCGGGGATTCACTTCGGATTTTTGCAGCCATGGTCTCACTTGAACAATTTCGCCTATTGGCAGCATCCGTGTCTGTTAACTCCGGAGCTGCTGCACCTGTTCCGGCGATACGCCAAACTGCGGTACAGCCTGATTCCTTACCTGTATTCCGCCGCACACTCGGCCGTCCGCACCGGGATGCCGATTCTTCGGGCCATGCCGCTCTGTTACCCGGACGACGCGAGATCCGACGACTTGTTCCATCAGTACATGCTGGGCGATTATTTGCTGGTCGCGGTCCAGGCCGATCGCGTCTACTTGCCGGAAGGAACTTGGATCGATTACTGGACCGAGGAGACTTATACCGGGCCTAGGGAGTTTCAATATTCCATACCGGAGGGTGCAGGAGGGGCTTTATTCGTAAAGGCGGGGGCGATTATCCCGGTCTGGCCGAAAGTGGACTGTATCGGGACCAGGCTGCCGGAACGAATTGGCGTGCACCTGTATCCCGGCTCGTCGGAAGCAACTACCCTGTATGAAGATGACGGAACGACATACCGTTATCAGGAAGGGCAAATCAGCGAGACGAAGATAAGCGTACAGGCAGGTGCAGGGAATGTTATCGTGCAGATCGACCCGAGATCGGGCCATTTCGAGGGAATGCCGCGGGAACGCAGCTACGATATGTATATACATCTCGATACGAAACCGTACAAGCTCTCCGTTAACGGCGCACCATTAAAAGAGTGGAACCTGAAGCCGGACGGGCCACTCCCCAGGGGAGGCTGGTATTACGACCCGGCGCTGCGCCAGACTCATCTGTTCGTGGAAGAAGATCAAACGCTATCCTCCTCTCTCCAGGTCCACGTACGGTTTGACGAGACGGAACGAAGAAAAGCTGCCGCAGACACGGCCGCCGCGCTCCAAGGGCCGGATCGGCATGACAACAAGCCCGAGCTTGCGTACGACAACCCGGCAAGCAAGCCTGACTCCGGGCCGAAGCCGGTCTGGAGCTTCTGGCAGCACGATGTGGAGATTAGCCTCATGTCCGGCAATCTCGCTCCCTTGTACGATTCATTGGACATCATCTCGGAAGAGCACCGGAGCTTTGCCTGGAGTGCCGATGAGATCAGGGAATTTTTGCTTTACCTCAGCGGAACGTTCATTCGGATCGCTGAGCGTCAGGGCTGGAAGCTGAAAGACATTGCCGGAGACGACTATAACGAGGTTATTCAATTGTCCTCCCTGCCTTTAAGCGAGGGCACTCGGTGTCTGCTTCGCCGGGTCATGCAACGGTTCGCCGACCAGTTTCGCTTCGTTCCGGCGCCGTCGATGAGTCCTCTGATCAAGCAAGTGATAGCGCTCCTCGAGCAATCGGCGGATAAGGAACTGTCGCTGCAGAACATTGCGGAGCAATTGCATGTGAATTCGTCTCACCTTAGCCGCGCTTTCAGGAAAGAGCTGGGAAAACCTTTTTCAACCTATGTATTGGAAAAGAAGATGCAAAGGGCCAAGCAGCTGCTTCTCGAAGGCGTCCGGATCATCGAAGTTTCGATGACTCTCGGCTACAGAGATCCCAGCCACTTTAATCGCGTATTCCGCACGTATTGGGGAATGACGCCGGGGGAATTGGTTCATCCGCCCAAAAAGAATAAAACCCCGAAAACGAAAACGATTCAGTAGTCCGCTCCGGATGCCCAGGTTGCCAGGGTGAAGATCGCCGTGGAGCCAATCGGGCGGGCCTTGCCAGACGGGAGCCAGGAGCGCTTCTTCCCAAGCGGCTGCTGCCTTATCGCCGTCCAGCTTGTCGTCGCTCCGATTGGCGATAGCCTCCCGTACGGTCTTGTCGCGTACGGCCAGCGGCACGCCCCTGTGCGAGTTATGCGGTCCCGAAGCCGGTCCGCCGGCGGCATCGATGCTCTGGATAGATGCGATGAATTGTGCCAGAGCTATCGACGCTTGCCGGGGATCGGCGATCTTGGCGATTGCCTTAAGCTTCAATCGTTCCGAACGCTTTCCATGTACCCGGCGAACCCGCCGTCGTACACACCCAGCCGATGCAGCCTCCGGGCAAAGGCAGCGTGTTGTATACCAGGTCGCCCCGTGCGTATGATCCCGCTGCAGGTGCTGCCGTACCGTACTTCGCGGCCCCGTTCCAGCTGTTCCCGGCCTCATGAAGTGTGGACACGCCGGCTCCCGTGTATGTAATAGCTCCGCTTGCAACCGTACCGCTCACGACATTATTCTGGATACTGGCCGTATCTACGGCTGACGTTCCGCCTATGCGGAACGCCCGCTGCGTCCCGTTCACGGAGATTACGTTTTTCACCATATTTCCGCTCAGAAGCAGCTCCCCGACATGTTCCACTGCGATTCCTTGACTCGACGGCGAGTCCAGCATATTGCCTTCGATGGACAAGCTCAAGCTTTTCTGCACCCCGATATAGCCGATTCCCGTACTCCCCGCAGAGCGGATCAAGTTGCCGGCAATCCTCCCGTTTCCTTCGCACAACGCATACGTAATGCCGCTTGCACCGGAGCCGGAGATTGTATTGTTTATGATCGAGAAATGCTTCAGGTATCCCACATAAATTCCGATATCGTTGACCGTATCAATCATATTGCCCGATATGTCCACCAGTTCTGGCTTGTTGTCCGCCGTCCCGGTTATCTCGATGCCTCTGAAGCCGCTGCCTTTGATAATATTGTCCGTTATTACGTAACGTCCTGCGACCGGCCCGACAGTAGCGGGGACCAGGCTGATCCCGGACCCGCTCGCAGGAATGTGCTGAGTAACACCCTGAATGATGTTGCCGGAAATGATCATATTGTCAGCGTTCACCTTGCCCCGGATCGGAGCAACATGACTGTTCTCCAGCCGGTTGCCGGTGACGACGACATTGCGGGACCAAATATACATGTCGATCACGCCGATGCCGCTCCCGTTCGTAAACCGTCCATACCCGCTGATGTAATTGTCCGTAATGGAAAGCTTCGAATATTCCGGAGACGATACGTTCGTTCCGGCAACCGAAATGGCCGGAATTCCTTCGCCCGCTTCCGCCGGAGTATGCTCGAAATGACATCCGTCGATCGTCGCGGTGGCCGCATCCGCTATATAAATCGTGAACGTGTTATAAGCCGGGCTCGACCTGCTCTCCGAACCGTTCGTGAACCGGCAGCGCAGGACGCGAAGCATCTCCCGGTTCGTTTCGGTTCTGTCGCCCAGAAAGCGAATGGCTCCTTCGCACGTATTCGTCATGTGGACGCGTTCGACATGCAGGATCGCCGGACGCGATACGCCGCTGCCAACAGCCGTGCAGTTAAGCGCAAATTTGCCTTGACCGTACGTTTGATTCCCGTTGTTCTGATCGATCGTCATATCGAAGATGGAGACTTGCGTTCCGTTCCCGCTAATCTGGATCATATTCCGGTTAGATAGAGCCTTTTGCCTGATGATGGACTCCGGTCCTTCTCCGCTATATTCGATCGAAGCTGAGATCGTAATCGAGGAAACGATATACTCGCCTTTCGGAAAAAACAGCCGTTTGCCGCTAAGCGCATCGGTCGCCGCCTGTATACGGGCTCCGTCGTCCGTAACGCCGTTGCCCGTAGCGCCGAATTGCTTGACGGAAATCAGGCCGGTGTGGGACAATTTCCACCTGCCTCCGTCTGTGGCTACGATGACGGTGCCTCCGTTGTCCGGACTTGCCGAATCGGCGCCATCGAACGAATAGCCGCCTCCGCCGCCGTCCCCTGGTGCATAATATCCCGCTGCATACGCGTTCGTCGCTAACGTATGATCGACCTCGCGTAAAGCTTGAATGGAATCAACTATGATCAGCCCGTTCGTATGAGGGCCGCTTCCCCCGCCGTATACCGCCTGAACCACCCCGGCTCCGCCTCCCGCACCTTGGAGAACATGGTACAATACCGCTCCACTTCCTGCCGTCCCGATTGCCGCAAGCAACTTTCTGCGATTCATTTGCTTTTCATCATTCATCGCTTTGCCCTCCAGCTTTTATTTGAAAAGGGAGATTGTATTACCGGACATACAAGTGGAACCGACAGGATTCACCAAGATGTTATTATTGATTTATAATTTATTAATTAATACTGGTTTACATTTATTCCCTTTTCAATATAAATACTAGAGTGATTCGAGTAATAAGTCAATGATTGATTTAGTTACCGGAGAAACTATTTAATGAAATGCTACAACAGTCAATTTGTGGTTTATATTTATATTATAATTAATGTAAACCAACGCAATCAACTCGAACTGCCGACTCTTACAGCAGGATCGATCTTTTCCTTACAAAAGCAAAAAACAGCAAGCCCCGAACAATCGGAAACCTGCTGTTGTAATTGATCTATTCTATTCGTTACCCTTACTTTGCTTGAATATACCCTTCGGCTTTAAGCAGCTCGGCGATCAGAACAGCGCCGCCCGCCGCTCCGCGCAACGTATTGTGAGACAGTCCGACGAATTTGAAGTCGTACAGCGAATCCTCGCGCAACCGGCCTGCCGACACGCCCATTCCGTTCTCGATATCGCGGTCCAGTTGGGTTTGTGGGCGGTTCTCTTCTTCAAAATACGTGATGAACTGCTTCGGCGCGCTTGGCAGCCCCAGCTCCTGCGGACGGCCTTTGTAGTTCGACCAGCGCGCGAGAATTTCTTCTTTCGAAGGTGTTGTCTCAAACGATACGAATACGGTAGCCAGATGTCCGTCCGTTACCGGAACACGGATGCACTGGGTTGTAATGAGCGGCGCGCTCGCCTTAACAATCTCGTCGTTGACGATGCTGCCCCAGATGCGCAGCGGCTCCTGCTCGCTTTTTTCTTCCTCCCCGCCGATGTACGGGATGACATTATCGAGCATTTCCGGCCAATCGGTAAAGTTTTTGCCGGCGCCGGAGATCGCCTGATACGTCGAAGCCACGACTTGGGTCGGTTTGAAATCAGCCAAAGCATGGAGCATAGGCACATAGCTCTGGATGGAGCAGTTCGGCTTGACTGCGATGAAACCGGTCGAAGTGCCGAGACGTTTTCTTTGGGCGGCAATGACGTCCAGATGCTCGGGATTCACTTCAGGAATAACCATTGGGACGTCAGGAGTCCAGCGATGAGCCGAGTTGTTGGATACAACCGGCGTGCCTGTTTTCGCATAAGCCTCTTCCAGCGCTTGAATTTCATTCTTTTTCATTTCCACAGCGCAAAAAATAAAATCTACACCGGACGCAACTTCCTCCACCTTGGAAGCATCCTGAACGACAATCGATTTGACGTCTTCCGGAATCGGGGTAGACAGCTTCCATCTGCTCTTCACGGACTCTTCATATGTTTTCCCTGCGGACCCGGCGCTTGCCGCAATTGCCGTAACTTGAAACCAAGGGTGCTGATCCAACAGTTGAACAAACCGCTGGCCCACCATTCCCGTTCCTCCGACGATACCTACTCTTAGCTTTTGAGACATAAGCGATCCATTCCTTTCTGATATACATGTCTTGTTATTTATTCATTGGAATTTTCGACAGATCCATCATTCAACCCGGAGAGAGGTTCCCTGCACGGCCGCCCGTTCCCGGAACGAAACGTGGCATGCATCGATCCTCTCCTAATTTACTATTCAAACCATCCGTTTCGGTGCGCAGGTTCCCTGCGGCGATTCCAAGTTACAACAAAAGCTTTGATAGCGCCGCAAATATTTTATAACAATAAAAAATCCCACCCCCAAGACTTGGTCTTAGGGACGAGATCCTATACTCGTGGTACCACCCTGATTCGCTGGTATGTCGCCATACCGGCCTCTTTAAGTACGGCATTACGACGTAATGCTTATACTCTAGCTCTATAACAGGAGCTCCTGGCACGCCATCCCTCACGTGAGTTCCGACCTGCTGCTCAGAGTCTTTTTTCAATAAAAAATCCTTTACCCCTTCTCAGCCGGCCGGGGTTCTCTGTGAAAGAATTCATTTATTTACTCGTCTCTTCATCGCATTTCATATTGCGATAATAGTATCAAAAAACTGCCGTTTGGTAAACCATTTTTTAAATTCAAAGGCGGAAGTAGCGATTAATTGCCGATTTGCTCCGCTTTCCCGCCTTTTTCTAAAAGGACTGGGATTAATTGTTATCCCGCTTATACTTGCGCGCCAGTCCCGTCGATCGGATATGTCCGGAGAAGTTCATGCAGCGATTGCCGTACGTCGCCCTGAAATAACCCTCCATGATAGCAGACAAGGTGCTCGATGTCATATTCAAGCAAGCGACGGACCGAACGGACCGCTTCTTCCAGATCCAGCGTATACTGGGGATTGGCGATGGCCAGCTTCGCGTCCTCGATCACGACCGCGTCGGCTGCGATCAACGTTTTGATAGCCGGCAAGTACAACGAGATATGCCCCGGCATATGACCCGGCGTATGAACGATCTCGATCCCGCCGCACCAAGGCAGCGTGTCGCCGCCGGATACCGTCTGATCTACCTCCGCCGTCTCGATTGAGTGCAGAAAGCGGATAAACTGTTCCGCATACGGCTTCGCTTCGGGAGGCATCTCCTCCAGCGATGACTCCGCTTGCTCCAGCCTCAGTGATTTTCTGGCGCCTTCCAGATACGGCTTTTCCAGCTCATGCGTTATCATTTGAATGTGCGGATATTTACGCTTCAGCTCCGCCATCGATCCGATATGATCCATATCGTGATGGGTCGCAATGAAATGAGTGATCGCATCGAGAGTGACTCCATAGCGGCCAAGCGCTTTCTCAAGATGCGGAATAAATCCGGGATAACCGCAATCCACAAGAATCCGTTCGTGTTCATCCTGCAGTAGAACCGGCGTAATCACCTGATGTTGCCCGTTATAATCGAATTTGATCTCAAGCAGCCGATAAGTGGTGTTCATCATTATTCTCCCCGTAAGCAAAGAGCGGTTGTTTATACAATCGCCAATGGTAACTGGTTATACGCTTGCTTATTTTTTAGTGATGTGTTCCTAGTATAACAGCCCTTCACCCTCATACGCTTGCTGCAATTTCATTATATTTATTTTGTTCTTCGTTTGGAGTAAAGCATGCATGACTCTTTCCGATTTTTCCGGGTCGGGACCGGAGATCATCTCGGTGAGCCGGGCCGGAACAACTTGCCACGATACGCCGTATTTATCTTTGAGCCATCCGCATACTTGCGCCTTCTCATCTCCGCCTTCGGACAGTCTATCCCAATAATAATCCAGCTCGTCCTGATCCTCGCAGTTCACGATAAAGGAAATCGCCTCTGTGAATTTAAATTGGGGACCGCCGTTTAAGGCAACGAACTCTTGTCCATCCAAGCGGAACTCGACGGTCATGACTGTACCTTCCTCGCCTCCGCGGCCGCCTTTTCCATATCGGGTCATTCGTCCGATGGAGGAGTTGCTGAATATGGACGTGTAAAACGTAGCCGCTTCTTCCGCTTGCGTATCAAACCACAAATTGGATGTGATTTTTTGAATTTTCCTTTCCATAACACTCACTCCCTAGTAAACATAATAGTTAGTGTAACCGATGGCGCATCATTTAATGGTCTTCCTACGCAAAAAGGTCTGGCGCATCGCAATATCAGACCGGTGTGATTCTCGTTTATTTGCTGCCAACCTGCGCCCATAACGTTTCGTCGAACGACAATACTTCCTGCAAAAAACGGCCGGTGTGCGATCCCGGTACTCTGGCGACTTCTTCCGGCCTACCGCAAGCGACGACCGTGCCTCCTCCTTTGCCGCCCTCCGGCCCCATATCGATAATATAATCGGCGACCTTGATCATATCCAGATGGTGCTCGATAACGATCACCGTATGGCCCGCTTCCACGAGCTGGTCGATACAGCGGATCAGCTTCTGAACCTGCAGATGCAGCCCGGTCGTCGGCTCGTCCAGGATGTATAAATTATGGGCGCCCCGCTTGACAAACTGCCGAACAATACCGCGGCAATCACCTGCTCGTCCTGCTTCAGCTTCTCGACAAACGACTCCAAGGCGTTATGAAACAAAGTGTTCCACTCGGTTAAGCTGTCGTATCGATTCAACGATCCGGCCCTCCCGTTTCCATATAGAGATACCCAAATAATACCACTATCGCCATCGTCAGTAAAGAACAAATGTTCTCATTTCATCACTTTCTGCTCTCTCCAGCGGCTTGCTTCGATGCAACCGTTTTTTGATACACCCAAATCGCCGCAAACACCCAGCAGCCGCTTGCCAAATAACCGCCCACGATATCGCTCGGATAATGAACGCCCACGTAAATCCGGCTGACGCCGATCATCAGGACGAAGAAACCGCTGACGACCAGAAGCAGGATACGCCCGCTCACAGAACGGATATGCTTCCACAGCAGAAACGCGAGAATGCCGTACAAGCTGAAGGCGCCCATCGAATGTCCGCTCGGAAAGCTGTAGCCGACCGCCTCCACGATCCGGTTTACCGTCGGTCTGGCGCGCTCGAAGATCGCCTTCAGCGTCTCATTCAGTATCCAGGAACCTGCGCCTACGGAAGCAAGCAAGATCAGCTCTTTGCGGTGCCCCAGTACAGCGTATAGAAATACCATGGCTGCAAGCGAGATGATCCCGGCGCATAAACCGGACCCCATCCAGGTGAAAAAGACGAATACATTCGTCCAGACATCCGATTCCAGCCCCCGGACGAAGGAGATAACCGCGTTGTCGAAACCTTCGATTCTCTGATCGCCGATCAGCAGCGCAATAGCGCCAAACCCTACGGCGCAAAGCAAACTCACGATAATTCCGCTAGTTATTCGTATTCCCGTCAATGATTCCGTTCTCCTCTCTCTTTTACAAGCGCACTCTAACTCAAAGTTCGCGTAAATCGGCAAATGATAACGCTTACTGCTCCTTGTCAACCCTAATTTTGTGCAAAATTCTCATCAAATTCTCATAATAGCACGGAAACCCATGCCGGAAAAGGCTTTCACAAACCTTTTCCAATTTCCGGTGCTTTTCGATATGGTATGGTAGTAGCAGGTGATCACCCAATCCGATATTTTGCGAGGAGGAAGTTATGATTAAGACTAGAAACACACGTATCGGACGAGCTGCACTTGCTGTCACACTGAGCTTTTCCGTATTATTTTCCGGAGGCATGTTCCTGAATTCCAACTCTGCCCAAGCGGCTTCGACATCCGCTTCCGTATCGGCAACGTCCAAAGCTACGAAAATAATTAATACAGGCAAAAAATATATGGGAGTCCGATATAAATTCGGCGCAAAGACAGGCAACACCAGTTCGTTTGACTGCTCGTCCTTTACCCAATATATTTTCCGTCAGCATGGCGTTAACATTCCGCGTTCGTCCAAACAGCAATCAAAGGTCGGCAAATTCGTGCCGAAAAGCCAGCTGAAGCCTGGGGATCTCGTCTTTTTCTATTCCCCGATTCATCATGTCGGCATCTACATCGGCAACGGTAAAGTGATGCATACGTACGGCAAGCCGGGAGTTACGATCTCCAGCATCAATTCCGGATGGTGGAAAGACCACTACACAACTGCCCGCCGCGTCCTGTAACACAGTCGTATTACGATGGCCCTATCCGCCAATTTCAAAAAACTATAACTTAAAACGGAGCCATGATCCGCAGGGTCGTCGGTTCCGTTTTGCTTATTCAGGGAATGCTGCACAAGGAAGGATTATACCAATCGTTTGGAAAATGATACATATGATCATTCCCAATAAGCAAAGAACGCTCGGCTACTCTCCGGGCGCTCCTTGCTTCATTTTATCCGTCAGCTCCGCAACCGCGGCTTTGAGCATCTCCTTTGCTTTCAGCTCATCCTCGTAACCGATGCTGTAATTCGTAATATAAAAGTCCAAATAATCTTTGCGATCCGTCTGCTTGTACGATCTGTAATGGTCCGCCGACAGCTTGTAGGAGCCCATCGCCGTCCTGATTTTCTCTGCAACCTGGACCAGCGTCAAGACCGGATACCCTTTCTCCCTTGCCTTGTTCATCTCCGGGGCGCCGTTCATCACCATCAGATCGGTAAAAGCGGTATCCGCCTTGCCGAACAAGTTGACATCCAGCTGCTGAAAATAAAAATTGTCGCCACGAATTTCGTAAAATTCTTTGGCGATCCGAATTTTCTCCCGGGCAACCGGAAGATTGTCGTAATATTCTTGGATCTTCTCGGAAAACTTAATCATATATTGATGGAGCGCCTCCGTCTCCTTATCGACCGGCTTGGGGACAACCGGATTGCCCGATCCGTTTCCGGTATTAGCCGCTATCGTTAGCGTAGCGGTGGAAGTGGCGGAATCCCAGCCGATCTTCGCGCCAAGCGACTCCCCGATTGCCCGAAGAGGCACCAGCGTCGTTCCTTCCAGATTGATGCCGGGCGCTTCGCCCTGCACCGTTTTTCCGTTCACGACTACGTTTACGACCGGAAATCCTTTGTACTCCCCGCTCCCGGCTCCCCACGCGACTCCGGATGCAGCTATCAGCATGCTTGCCGCTATCATCGCTATTTTCCGTTTCATCGTTTGTCCTCCTCCATTCCCTTCCTAGTTATTGTAGTCAAGATATTCCGGACGGGCAACCGTCCAAAAGGAAAAAAACGGTATAACCCCGCAGGGCCATACCGTTTCCGACCGTTTATTTCAAATCGCCGAGAAATCTTTTGACGACACCGTTCGGCGTTTCGATCAGTTCATACACTTTTACATAGTTCGTATGGCTGAAGCTGTTCAGCTTCAGGTTCGAGAAGTTCAAGGTATTCTCCTGATTCACCATCCGGGTTGTCCCCTGGAACGGCAGCGTCTGCGAGCCGATGACGAAACCTAACGGATCGACGACGTCGAACTGCAGCTTGGATATGGCCGCGTCCGCGATAATCGTATCCTTGCGGGTGAGCGCTGCGTTCATCTTGAGCGTATAGGTGAACGTGGAGCTGAGCAGCCCGTTCAGCAGCAGATCCGACTCCTTGATATCGATCGCATACGGATATACCTTCCAGGACGCGTCCGTCGTATCCTCTTGCCCGTATCCGAGCGACACGGCCGCCAGCGGAATCGTCTCCTTGGCTTTGTACATGCGCAGCGTAACCGGCTTGTCTTCGGAAGCTTCGGGAACCGAGAAGGAATACGTCACCAGATAGCTGTTGCCCGAGGCCAGCTGGGAGATCACGTTCGTCTGCCGCGTGCCGGAGTAGACCCGCCCGGATTCGTCGGTCAGGTCCAGTGTCAGATCCGGAAGCGCAAGCGTAGTCGTATCCCGGTTCGTCACTTTCAGCTTGGCAACTGCTGTCGTGAACCCGTAATTTTCGTTCTCGTACGTATTCAGCTCCATCACGGCTACGTCGATTTTCTCGTCAAGCGCCAGGACGACATTGTCCCCGAGATTGTACGGCGCTCCGCTTCCTTGCTGGTGAATTTGCGCTTTTTGCAAGCCGGCCAGCAAAATCGGCACCGTCTTGGAACCGGCAGCTGTATTCGTATTGTTCGTACCGCCGGTCGCATTGGAGCCTCCGGTGTTTGCAGCACCTGTATTGCCCGCAGTTCCGCTGCCGGTTGAGGAGCTGCCTGCGGCAGAGCCGTTTCTCGTTTCGAACAAGGCCAGTTGAAGATCGTCAACGTCTATCCCTTTCGGCAGCAAGGCGCTGAAGGAAAACAGCTCCGTCTCTCCTTGGGACAAATAGGCGGGATGAACCGCCGTATCCGCCGCCGCTACCGAAACGCCGCCGCTGCCGGCTTGGAACATAGCTGTCAGTTTCGGGATCGCGACCACTTGATTGCGGACGTTGGCAACTCTTACTTTGCCCGTCACCCATTTGCCGTCGTCATTTTGCGAGACGACCGCCGATTCGACCTGTACGGAAACCGAATCCAAACCGGCCGAGTCGGATACGGCGCGCGAGTCGCCGATGGAAGAGATATTCGCCGTCCGGCCCGCTGCCAGACTGTCCAGCACGACCGATTCGCTGCCGCTCGCATAATAAAACTGCAGATCCCACATCCCGTCCCGAGCTTCGCCGGGAACCGAAGCGCGGACCGTCAGCCGCTGCGGCTTGCCGGGCAGCAGCGGCTTGTCCGCCCCGTCCAGAACGGTAACCGCCACCGTCTGCCCGTCCGGATCTTCCAGTCTCATCTTCAGACCGGCGGGAAGCGCGAAACCCGACGAAGAGATGTTCTCCGCCACCAGATCCGCATACAAGTTCCATGTGTCGTCTTCATAGACGAAATATTCGTTGCCCAGACGGAACGATACCTTCGAATCGCTCGCATACGAGCTGTCGGCTTGAGCCATCGGTACGACCGCGGCAGGCGCGTCTTGCACGTCCGTCTGCATAGCGGCGGAAACCGACAACGAGCCCAGATCGTTCATCGCGACGGCGGAGCCGTAGCTCCAGCTGAACAGCGTCACTTTCAGCTCATCCGCCGGCAACCCTTTCGGCAGCCGCGCTTCGTAGGCGAATTCATTCGCTTTGCCCGGCTGCACCCGCGCGTTGTTTTTGCCCGTCAACTGGGCGGAATAGCTGTATCCCGATGCGTCGGTTACGCGAACGCCGTACCAATTGTAATCGACGTTCCCCTCCGAGCCGTTATGAAGCTGCACGGCAAACCGTAGGATGGAATCGTCGGAAGCGGTGGAATACCGGACTTTCTCCAGCGTAAAGTATACGCTGCTGCTCGCGTACACTCCCTCCTTTCCCGCAGAAGCGGTAACGGGAGAGAACGCCAGGCATAATACCGAAGCGGCGAGCAGCAGCTTTTGCGCCTTCGAAGCGATGACGCCTTTTTTGTGTCGTCTCATAGGGGACTACCTCCATGTCTTTAGTCGAATCGAAGCGCGTCGATGGGCTTCAGGCGCGACGCTTTGTTCGCCGGGTACAGGCCGAATATGATTCCGACGAATACAGAGAACAAAAACGCATAAATCCCGATTTCCAGCGAAAGCTCAGTCGGTTGTCCCGGATTGAACAACGGCCAGCTGAGCGACGCCCCGATGCCGAGCAGCAAGCCGAGCAAGCCTCCCAGTCCGCTGATGACCGCGGCCTCCATCAGAAATTGCATGAGAATATGCCGTCTCTGGGCCCCGATCGATTTGCGGATGCCGATTTCTTTGGTGCGCTCGCTCACCGTTACGAGCATAATGTTCATAATCCCGATTCCGCCGACCAGAAGCGAGATCAGCGCGACGCTGATCAGCTGATTCGTCAGCGAGCTGGACGCTTCCTTCCTGGCGTTCATCAGTTCGTCCTGGTTGGAGATGCGGAAGCCGTTGCTGCTTTTGAACTTGTAAGTCAAAAACTGAGTAATCGTATTTTGTGCGGTCGCTAATTGGCCGATCTCCGGAGCTTCCAGGTAAGTCGTCCGGATTTGCCCGAGCTTGAAGGCGCGCCGGGCGGTCTCGATCGGGACGATGACCGAGCTGTCGGGAGAAGTTCCGCCGATGTTCGACCCTTTCTCCTTCAGCGTGCCGACTACCGTGAATACGAGTCCGTCAATATTGATATCGTAGCCGATCGGGTCGACGTTGCCGAACAAGGTTTTGGCCGCTTCGCTGCCGATGACCGCAACCTGGTTGCGGAACTCGACATCGGCGGGCACAAGCTCGCGTCCGGCCGCAAGCTCCGTCTTCATTAACGTGAAGTAACGGTCGTTCGTCCCGATGACGTTAAACGACTCCGAGGTCCGCTCATACTTTACATTGGAGCCCGCCTTCGTAACCGTAGGCGCGATCGACTCGATCTCCGGCAAAATCTCCAGCTCCATCAGATCCTCGTAATCGAGCTGGGTTGCGCGGCCGTTGCCGAGCAGGTTGACGACGAGCAGGTTCGTGCCCAGATTCTCGTATTGCTTCTCGATCTGGGCGGCGGTCCCCTGTCCGATCGATACGAGCGTGACGACCGAGCCGACGCCGATAATGACGCCCAGCATCGTGAGCAGCGTCCGCATCGGCTTGCCTAAGATCGTGCGCAGAGCCATGATGACCAGCTCAAAAAAGTTCATACGTACACCGCCTGTCTCGGCAGCGATTCGTTTCGTTTATCTTCCACGATTTCTCCGTCCCGCAGCGATACGACCCGCTTGGCATGCTCGGCGATGTGCAGGTCGTGCGTGATCAGCACGATCGTATTGCCCTGCTCGTTCAGCTGTATCATCAGTTCCAGCACTTCCGAGCCGGTCTTCGAGTCGAGCGCTCCCGTCGGCTCGTCGGCAAGCAGCAGCGACGGCGAGCCGGCAAGCGCTCTGGCGATCGCCACGCGCTGCTGCTGCCCCCCGGACAGCTGACTCGGCTTGTGGCCGATGCGCGCTCCCATGCCAAGCGACTCCAGCATTCGGACCGCCTTCTCTCTCCGTTCGCTTCTTCCCATCCCGCCGTAGATTAACGGCAGCTCTACATTTTCGATCGCCGTCAGCCGGGGCAGCAGGTTGAACTGCTGAAAAATAAAGCCGATCTTTTTGTTCCGCAGCACCGCCATTTGGCTGTCATTCAATTTCTCGGTAGAGGTCCCGTCGAGCTTGTAAGTACCGGATGTCGGAGTGTCCAGCAGGCCGATCGTATTCATCATCGTCGATTTACCCGAACCGCTGGGACCGACGATCGCTACGAAATCGCCTGTGTGGACGGTAAGCGAAACGTTTTTCAGCACATGCACCTGCTCGTCTCCGCGGCCATACGTTTTGCAAATATCCGTCAGTTCGATGATGTTCATGCTTATCGGCCTCCTCCTCCGCCTCCGCCGGCACCGCCGCCGCCCTGGAATCCGCCGCCGCCTTGCGGAATCTGGATCATCACGCCTCCGCCTCCAGCGCCGCCCCCGCCTTGCGGGAACGCTCCGCCCTGGAACTGCTGGCGCAAAGCGTCGATCTGCTGCTGAGTTCCGTTCTGCGTGCGCTGACGTGTCGGCACGACGACCTCGTCGCCTTCCTGCAGCCCTTCGGTCACTTCTACGCTGGTCTTGCTGCGGATGCCGATCTTGATCGGAACGTTCTCCTCAACCGTGCCGTCGGCTTTCTTGACCGATACGCTGGCGCCGCCGCGCTGCATCCGGAGCGCCTCGAGCGGCAGCGTGAGCACATCCTTTTTATCCTGTATCAAAATTTCAGCCGTACCCGTCATCCCGTACTTGAGCAGCTGGTCTTTATTCTCGACGCCGACTACGGCATCGTAATACGTCACGCCGTTCGTCGTCGTGCCGACTGTTGATACCGTAAGCACCTCGCCGGCAAACTTCCGTCCGGAGAAGGCGTCCACGCTGACCTCGACCTTCAGTCCCGGCTTGATGCTCGTCAAATCCAATTCGTCCACCTGAACCGGCAGCGTCATGACGTCCAGGCTCGCCACGCCCCCGAACAGATCGCCCGATTTCACGGCGGCTCCGACCGGGAATTTGGCCAGCACGTTCGCCCGCTGATTGGCGAAATCGGTAGAAAATACGCCGTCGAACGGAGCTTTTACAGTCAGATCGTCGACCCGCTTCTGCGCTTCCTGGAGCGTGAATTGCTGTCTCTCCAGGCTGGCTTGCTTGGAAGCGATCGAATCTTTCAAGGAATCGTTCACAATGACCGCGATCACGTCTCCCGCCTTGACGGTATCCCCCGTCTTGTAGCGCAGCTCCGACACCGTTCCCGCCGTCTCCGACAGGAAAGCGACCGTTTTTTGCGGCTCCAGCTTCGCCGTGCTTTTCGCTTTGATCTCTCTGCCGTTCAAAATAACGCTGCCGGATACGTCCATGCCGGCGTCGATCGTACCGTCGTTGTCCACCGTCACTTCCACATCCACCATCCGGTTGCCGGACGCATCGGCCTTCATTTCCTTGCCGACCGACTTCACCGTTCCGGTCTTCGTAAGTGAGAATCCGGTAATCGTCAAATCGACCGCATCTCCGGCTTGAAACTGGATCGCCTCTTCCATCGGGAAGGGCAGCTTCACCGTTAATATCGAGTTGCCCGAGACGGTCCCGATCTTCATCGATTTGCTTACCGTCGAACCGACATCAAAGTTGGCGCCCAGTGTCAGCTTGCCGTCGCTCGGCGCGACGATGCGCAAATTTTGCTGCTGGCGGATCAAATCGTCCAGTTCCTTTTGCAGATTGGCCAGGTTTGTTTGGCCGTCCTTCAAGGACGCTTCAATCGTCGGGTTCGAAACGGCAACCAGAATGTCCCCTTTTTTGACCGGCTGGCTCCTGGTTACATTAAGCAGCGAAATCGTACCGTCCGCCGGAGCGGTAATGTTCTGCAAATTTTGCGTCTGGAACTGCGACGTCCCGGATACGGACAGCCGGATATTTCCTTTTTGTACTTTTACGGTGGATATTTGGGTTTGGGCGGATACTTTCGGCCGTTCGGATGTGCTGACAAAAAAATACGTTCCCGCACCTCCGCAAACGACGACAACCGCCAAAACGACCGCCCATTTCG
The DNA here is from genome assembly GCF_058135425.1 of Paenibacillus sp. MAH-35. Taxonomy (NCBI): domain Bacteria; kingdom Bacillati; phylum Bacillota; class Bacilli; order Caryophanales; family Paenibacillaceae; genus Paenibacillus; species Paenibacillus sp. MAH-35. The sequence goes on along the minus strand of NZ_JBYUPU010000032.1, from coordinate 2,494 downwards.
CACCGCGTTTCATGGCCATGACCATCTTCCTTCCCGTCTACTCTATGGACTTGAAATGTATAGGTTGGCTGTTCAGCCGGCACTTCCGTATGTAATAGCTGTAATTCCTCCTCCTGCCTTTTTCTGGATACGCTTACATCGCTGTAAGGACAACTGGTTCAGCCTGAAGGAATTATAGGCGCCGAATATGAACCATTTATGAACAAAACCTTAAATCCAGGTAAAATTGCAGGCCGTTCCGGCAATGGGAACGGCCTGACGGTTAATCCCGCTATTACGCGAGCTGCTCCAGCAGGCTGGACGAATACTCGGCTTTCAATCGCGCGCTCTCCTCCGTCGTAATTCGACCGTCGTCGGCCAGTCCGTTAATCTCCTGATTAGCCGAGCGCAGCAGATTGTAAATCAGACTGTCCTTATCCGATTGTGCGGCAGCCGAAAGCGGATATCCCCGCGACAGCGACTCAAGCAGCCCGGCTTCGTCCGCTCCGACCGCCTCCGCCGTCTGCTCCAGCACCCGGTTCGCCAGCTCGCTGCTGTACAGCGAGGCATCCACTTTTCCTGCATATCCCGCCGTTTGAATAGCAGCGCGGATTAGCGAATAGGCTTCCTCGCGGGTCGCTCCCTCCGCGCGGTCCAGCCTGCCGCTTTGCACCGCACCGGCGATGTAATGCTCGGCTCCCGCTTGCAGCGCTCCAAGCAGCTCGGCTTCGGTTAGTCCGGTTGCCTGTACGAGCGTCTGACCGGCGGCCAGCGCTTCCTTCAGTTCCCCGTAAGAGAGGCCGGCGTACGATGCGCTGTTCTTCACGATATTCCGCGTGCTTCCTAGAGCGATCGCTGCATCGGCCTGCAGCGTCCCGTCCGGCGTTTCACCGCGAATTAACCGGTTTAACGCTTCGTCCGCCTTCGCCTTCCACTGGTCCGCAGCCTGCCGGGACAGACTGCCGTCAAGCCAAGCGGCATCGATCGCCTGACGGATCGAGACCCCCAGCTGGTCCGACAGCTCGGAATCCGAAAGTCCGGTAGCTTCCGCGAGCGTGCTCCCTTGCTCCAGCGCCTCCAGGACGTCGGAGTAATCCTTGCTCGACAGGACAGCGGCCAATCGCTCCGCCGAGTCGAGCTGACGGGCGAGAAGCCGCTCGCCGAACCGGTCCATCCATGCGGAACTTGTCCTGTCGTATGCCGGAGTCGATACGGCTTCCCGGATCGCCTTCGCCCCTTCCGCCTTCCGCGCCTCGGCATCTTCCGCTCGCAGCTTGCCGGACCGGACGGCTTGGTCCAGATCGGCGGACAGCTGCGACTCGAGCTGGGCGGACAACGAATCCGCGCTCAAGCCGGTTGCTTCCGCCAAGCTTTGGCCCGCTAGCAACGCCTGAAGCAAGCCGGCCGACGAGCCTTCGATAAAGATCGCGGCGTTCGGCACGATCCGGTTCACATGCAGCTGCACCAGATCTTGTCCGGCGTCCGTAACGGACAAGCGGGAATCTTGATCCCAGCTGCCGGATACCGCAGCGGATACGGCGGACGATAACGCCTGAACTGCTTGATCGCCTTCCGTTCCGGTCAAGTAACCGGCGGCGACTTCCGCCTCGACGGTTTGCCGGTAGGAGGCCATCAGCTGGTCATACAGGTCGCCCGGCGAAACCCCGGCCGCTTCGGCAAGCGATTTTCCCGAGTATACCGACTCCAGATAAGAGCTATAGTCGATATCCGAGTCGGCATACGCGGACGCCAGCGTGACGATTTGGGACAGCTGCTTCCGTACGAGCAGATCCGCGTAAGTGATCGGGCCTGCCGTTTGGCTGGACACGGCTACCTCCCGAATCGTACCCTCATTCGAAACCGAAACCGTCTCCGTCTTCACCGTATCCGCATAGGCCGGGTGCAGCGGTCCGGCGAAGCCGCCTGCTGCCGCGAATACGACGGCCCCCATCAGCACGGCAAAACGTTTCTTCATCGTAGTTCCTTTTTGGTTGTTCAATTCCATCTCCATCCTCTCGTCTCTATGTATCCCTTACTCCTACGCCTTGAAGAGGTTGTTCAAAAAGTCCACTTTTGATCACGAAGCAGATCCAGAAGCCTGCTCGACATCGAATATGGAATTCAGCCGGAACTTCCGGTGCTCACGTAGGTCCCACTACGCTCCGCTCCTCATTTCCTAGCTTCATCCCATCTTCTCGGTGCTGAAAACCGGACTTTTTGAACGCGCACTTGAAGTATAGGCCTTCTATATGACCTGTCCGTGAACGGAGGCTTAATGCAAGCTGAAAATAAACTAAATTGTTGCTTAAAGTGCGAGTGCGGCAACCCCAGGGTCGGTCGGCGATTCCGGACAAAGAAGACTTACACTTTCAAGCGATCTCGCCATGCCAAATCGAGTAGGCCCATGCACAATTGCATGGGCCTCTCACAGATCCGGACGTGCGGGTCATCGCATCCGGCTCCTCCAAGATTATCCCCTTTGGGGGTGATGTTCATTGTAAAGCTCAAGAAGACT
>NZ_JBYUPU010000031.1:0-82066 GCF_058135425.1 Paenibacillus sp. MAH-35 | reverse complement strand
AATCCGCAACTTTGCAGGCAAGTACGTAACTGCCCAGGGTGAAGAGCATCGGAAAGCCGTATGCGGGAAAACCGCACGTACGGTTTGATGAGGAGGGGCTGGTAATCCCAGCCCTTTACTCTACTATATTTTGTGTATTCTGTATTATCTCGGCCCGCACGAACTCCACACGTTATAAGTCAAGTGACTCGAATTGGTAATTTTCTCGAATTAGTAATAGAAAAACAAAGAAAACCGGCTGAGAGAGGCCGGTTTCCTTTTCTTAATATATCCCTTCATGCTGCTGCGATCAGCTAGCTTGAAGTTTATTCTCGATCTTGGCTTTGCCTTTGATCTCTTCCATCCAAGGGCCGGACAGCTCCTGGATTTTTTGGCTGGTCAGCTCTTCCTTGATATCGTCCTTTTTCTGTTCGTAAGTCGGAGTCGTTGGCGCCTTTTTGTCCGTTACTTTAATGATGTGGAAGCCGTGGGTCGTCTGAACCACGTTGCTGAGCTCGCCTACAGGAAGCGAAAACGCGGCATCCTCAAATTCTTTTACCATCATGCCTTTGCCGAAATAGTCGAGATCGCCGCCTTGCTCTTTCGAGCCCGGATCGGTCGACTTTTCTTTGGCCAGCGTGGCGAAGTCCGCTCCGCCTTTCAACTGGGCGAGGATCGCCTCCGACTCTTCCTTGGTAGCGACCAGGATGTGGGAAGCTTTCACTTGCTCCGGCGTCGCCATCATCTCTTTGTTTTCTTCGTAATACTTCTTCATGTCGTCCTCGGTAATTGTAACTTGAGGTCCGAGGATCTTTCTGAGTCTCACTTGCATCGGCATAAATTTGTTTTTGACTTCATCAAGCGTCATACCGCTTTGCATGAGCAGCATATTGAATTCTTCATCGGAACTGAACCCTTTTTTGAAGGAGGCGAGTTCCTGCTCCAGATCGGCGTCGGTTACTTTAAAACCCGCCTTTTCTGCTTCTTGCTTGATGAGTTCCTCGGTGATCATCGAATCGAGGATTTGCGCCCCCCCGTTCAGGATCAATTGGTCAAAAAGCTCGCTTTTTCCAATTTTGACGCCGTTGACGGATGCAACCGCCTCATCGCCGCCGCCTCCGTTTTTCGTAAACGCATAAATCGATATGCCCGCAAGCAAAACGAGCAGTACGAGTGAAGTAATCATCCACGTCTTATTCTGTTTCTGCTGCCTCATCGGCAAATATGCCCCTTTCGATTTGTATATTTATCGTGCTGTAGCTGACTTTTCAAACTATACCAGAATGCGATCCATAATACCTTAATTTCAGATTAAAATGAATTCGGTCGATAGAAGCGGAATGTTGAACAATTGTGTCCGAAGTTCACAAAAAATAGTTTGACCGTGACAAGAAGTGACAAACAATGACCCCTGGGTCGTATTATAATAGCAATTATGAAAAGCAAATGAAAAACAACTGAAAAGCTCAGAAAGAAAGAGGAATGAAGCAAAATGAATGCGGTTCTATTGGATGAAGCGGAAACGATTGAGCAGCTTCGAGGCGATTTGGTAGCTCTGGCGATGGAGAAAGGGACGTTCGCCGACGACACGGTGCTGGAGATGAGCCAGCAGCTGGACGAGTTTCTGGTTCAGTTTACGAAAATGCATCTGAGTACCCAGAAGCAGCAGCTACTTACATACAGGTGATAAACAGGAGCTCTCCGCAATACCCTCCGTTCGGCGGAGGGTATTTGTCGTTTTTCCGCATGGGATGCCGACGAAATGACTAAACTAGTACAAAGTCAGACTATGTCGTACAAGTTCGGGGGAACACGTTATGATCGCGAAATCCGTGCAGCTCAAAGCTAATCTCGAAGGGGCCGTAAGGGCTGATCCGAATACGAAGCGGCTCTTGCGGTCAATCCGCCCCGGAGAAATCGCCCTGATTCGTCATCCGGACCTGGATGAGGCGGCAGCCGAAGGATTGCTCGAAGCGGGGGTGAAAGCCGTCATTAACGCATCCCGAACGATGAGCGGCACGTTTCCGCATGAAGGACCCGGCCGCTTGCTGCAAGCAGGCGTACCTTTGTTCGAAATCGATGAGGAGCGGTTCGGCGACATTACGAACGGGGAAACCGTGTCGCTTCGCGCGGATGTGTTAACTACGCGTCTCCTGTCGATTCCGGTCCGGGCGTTTACTTACGAGTCCATGCGAAGCTCGCTTGAAGCCGCCGAGCGGAATTATTCAGCCACCCTGCGCGACTTTGCCGCTAATACGCTTCATTACGCCGCCTGCGAGCTGCAGCAGCTGGCCAAGCCGATACCGATTCCTCCACTCCGTGTCCCGTTATGGAGAAGAGATGCGCTGATTGTCGCACGGGGGAAAGGGTACAAGGAAGACCTCGCCGCCTTGTCGGAATATATCGCAGAAGCCAGGCCGGTGCTAATTGGGGTGGACGGCGGAGCAGACGCTTTGATCACCCAAGGAATCCGGCCGGATCTGATCGTCGGCGATATGGACAGCGTATCGGATGCGGCGTTGCACTGCGGAGCACAGCTGCTGGTACATGCCTATGAGGATGGACGGGCTCCCGGTATGGAGCGGCTCGGGCAGCTCGGATTGTGCGCGGAACGGGTAGCCGCGCCGGGAACGAGCGAAGACGCCGCGATGCGGATCGCCTACGAGCAAGGAGCGGATCATATCGTCGTGGTCGGTTCCCACAGTCATCCCGTGGATTTTATGGAGAAAGGACGGGGCGGAATGGCCAGTACGCTGCTTGTCCGGATGCTGATCGGCCATAAACTCGTGGATGCCAAAGGAGCGAACCGGTGGATGATGCCAAAAAAACATCAGCTTCATATCGTGCCCGGTCTCGTTCAAGCTGTGGAAGGAGGGGGCCGGTTATGAGAACGCGTCCTTCCGTATCGATTGTGGTGCCCGCATGGAACGAAGAGAGGTCGGTCGGGCAGACGCTGCAAGCGCTCCATCGGATGACGAGGCATGACGGCAGCCGGTTATGGGACGAGCTGATCGTCGTCGACGACGGAAGCTCCGACCGTACTGCGGAAGAAGCGGCACCTTGGGCGACGACCGTGATCGAGCATGCCGCCAGACTGGGGAAAGGCGCTGCGATGCGCACAGGCTGGACGAACGCGGCCGGAGACATCATCCTGTTCGCCGATGCCGATCTGGAAAGCTCGGCCGAGCATTTGGCCGGTCTGCTTTCGCCGATTCTGAACGATGAGGCGGACATGTCGATCGCCGCGTTCTCCGGGACGCTTCGCGGCGGAGGATTCGGGATCGTCAGGCGGATCGCCGGAAGAGGGATTTTCCAACTGACGGGACAACAGTTCGCCGCTCCCTTATCCGGTCAGCGGGCGGTGCGCAGCGAGGTGCTGAAACGCCTCGTGCGTTCGCCTCAAGGATTCGGCATAGAGGTGGGCCTGACGATCGATGCCGCACGCCTCGGCTACCGCATATGCGAAGTGCCGCTGCCGCTTTCCCACCGGGAAACGGGCAGGACGATCCGCGGATTTTGGCACCGCGGAGGTCAACTGGCGGCTATCGCCAAAACGATGTGGCTGCGGCGGGGACGTTTCGTGCCATGACCGGGACGATCGGATGGATTGGTGCGCTTGCGATACTTGGGCTATTTATGCTTCCGCCGGCGGTCCGGTTTTTGCGCAGTCACGGTATGACCGTACCGAATTACGAAGGAGAAATAATTCCGGTGGGAACCGGCGCGGTTTTGATCGTTTTATATATGGCGTTGTACGGAATGCTGCAACTAAAGGCGGCTTGGGGCTTATCCGGAAGTACCGTTTCGACCATTTCAGCTTATTTTCCCGCTTTTCTGCTCGTATTCGCAGCGGGATGGACGGACGATATGATCGGCAAGCGGAGCGTCAAAGGAATCGGAGGTCATTTCCGAAGCTGGCGGCAAACGCGGACGTTTACTACAGGGGCGGTAAAAGCGGCCGCGATCGGACTTGCCGCATTATGGATCGTGGCGGACGGCAGCCGGACCTGGTGGGAAGCTTGCATCGGCTGGGCGGCTATCGCGATGACGGCGAATGCGCTGAATTTGCTCGATGTGAGGCCGGGCAGAGCGTGGAAAGGGTTTTATGCCGGGGCAATGGTAGTGGCGGTCGCGGAACCGGGATGGAGCGGAAACGTCTGGCTGCTGCCGGGGATCGCCGGCGGTCTAGCGCTGATGCCAGGGGATCTGAGGGGCAGGCATATGCTGGGCGACTGCGGTGCGAACCTGCTCGGCTTCGCGCTCGGCTGCGCGATTGCGAATTCGTTCCCGTTATGGCTGCAGACGGTATATCTGCTCTTTCTTGCGGCCATCCACCGGATAGCGGAGAAAGATTCGATTACCGCCTGGATCGACAAACATAAATGGGTCCGCTGGCTGGACCGATTCGGACGGGCTTAAGGCCGTCTTTTTTTTGCCCGGAAACGGGGGGCGACGTAGTTGCGCTTGCGGTCGCGGAAAAAAATCCAGCCGCCGATAAACGCGACTCCGGCGACAAATAAAACGATGCCGACCACCATTTTGCCCCATAAAATATGCGGGTCGCTCTCTTCGGGTCCGAACTGCGCGAACCAGGCGTCCTTCATCGCAAGAAAACCGTATGTAGCGGCAAAACCGGGAATAATCAGCAGCATAATGGCGATAAAACGCTGCACTTTCTCTCTCATCGAAGCGACCTCACTTTGCATTCGGTAATAGTGCGAGTTCAAAAAGTCCGGTTTTCAGCACCGAGAAGATGGGATGAAGCTAGGAAATGAGGAGCGGAGCGTAGTGGGAGCTACGTGAGCACCGGAAGTTCCGGCTGAATTCCATATTCGATGTCGAATACGCTTCCTGATCTGCTTCGTGATCAAAAGCGGACTTTTTGAACAACCTCTAATAGTCTGTCCTACTATCTTATCCCGAATTGTATTTGATGTCCATTTCGCTTTTGGTACAATAGAGGCATCGATTCCGCAGACGGGAGGAACATACATTGTCCAATACATTTGATATCGTAGTTCTAGGGGGCGGCATCGGCGGTTATACCGCTGCGATCCGCGCAGCGCAGCTCGGGAAGTCGGTCGCTGTCGTCGAGCGGGACAAGCTTGGAGGGACATGCCTGCATCGAGGCTGCATTCCGAGCAAGGCGCTTCTGCGCAGCGCAGAAGTATATGGCACGATGAAACGGGCCGGCGAGTTCGGAGTGATCGCAGATTCCGTTTCCTTTGATTTGGCCAAAGCGCAATCGCGTAAAGCGGCTATTGTGGAGCAGCTTTATAAAGGGCTGCAATTTCTAATGACCAAACATAAGATTCACGTTGTAAAAGGCAACGGCCGCATTATCGGGCCTTCTATTTTTTCGCCGCGAAGCGGCTCCGTGGCCGTCGAGCTGGAAGACGGCGAGATGGAGACGCTCGTGCCGAGCCAACTGATCATCGCCACCGGATCGAGGCCGCGTATGCTGGCAGGTCTTACACCTGACGGAACCCGAATTATGACAAGCGACGATGCGCTTAATATGGAACGTCTCCCGGCATCTATCGTTATCGTCGGCGGCGGGGTGATCGGGGTCGAATGGGCGACGATGCTTCACGAATTCGGCGCCAGCGTGACGGTTGTCGAAGGAGAACGCCGGATTTTGCCGACCGAGGACGAGGACGTATCGCGGGAGCTCGAGCGGTTGCTCAAAAAACGCGGCATTCGCATAATGACGGGCGCCAAGCTGCAGGTCGAATCGGTCGAGGCGGGAGCGGATGGAGTCAAAATGAGCGTGGAGACAGCCAAAGGCACCGAAGCTTTGGCGGCGGAAACGATGCTGGTGTGTGTAGGCAGGATCGCCAATGCGGACGGTATCGGGCTTGAAAATACCGATGTTCGCGTCGATCAGGGCGTGATCCGGGTGAACGGTTCGATGCAGACGACAGAACCGCACATCTACGCGGTCGGCGACGTCAACGGCGGAGTTCAGCTTGCCCATGCGGCCGGACACGAAGGAGTGGTCGCCGCCGAGCATGCCGCGGGCAAAACCACGCATGCTTATGCGGCCCATCTCGTGCCGCGCTGCGTATATTCGAGCCCGGAGATCGCTTCTGTCGGCTGGACGGAAAAGCAGGCGGCCGATCAGGGCTTTGCCGTAAAAACGGCAAAATTCTCGTTCAAAGCGCTGGGCAAGGCGCTCGTATACGGACAAAGCGACGGCTTCGTCAAAGTAGTCGCCGATTCGGCGACGAACGACATACTCGGCGTCCATATCATCGGACCGCAGGCGACCGACCTGATCTCTGAAGCCGCCTTGGCGCAGATGCTCGACGCGACGCCTTGGGAGGTCGGCGGTACGATCCATCCGCATCCGACTTTGTCCGAAGCGCTGGGCGAAGCGATGATGTCGATCGATGGGTTATCGATCGGAGGGTGACGGGCTATCCAAATTAGGATGCCGCATCAAATTGTAATTGGGACGAAAAGGGACTATAATAGGGTTATAGAGGTAACTCTTAAGACCAGGTATTAATTCTTAACTTCGTCAATTGTCATCCCATATTCCGGCGGGCGGCGGCGCTTCTCCAGCGTTGGCCGTCTGCTGACCAGGAGGTCGAAGTCCCATGTCCATTGGTCAATTGACTACTCATAAGCAGCTTGGCATTTCCGATCAGCAAGCGCTCGAGATGTACAAATTTATGCTTCTCGCCAGAAAGTACGACGAACGGGCTCTGCTTCTCCAGAGAGCAGGCAAAATCAACTTCCACGTATCCGGTATCGGACAAGAGGCGGCCCAGGTTGGCGCCGCTTTCGCACTTGACCGGGACCGCGATTATTTTTTGCCGTATTACCGGGACTACGGCTTCGTCCTGTCCGTCGGTATGACCGTGCGCGATCTGATGCTCTCGCTGTTTGCCAAGGCGGAAGATCCGAACAGCGGCGGCCGCCAGATGCCCGGACACTTCTCGCACAGAAAGCTGCGCATCGTAACCGGGTCTTCGCCGGTGACGACGCAAGTTCCTCATGCCGTGGGCATTGCGCTCGCAGCCCGAATGAAAGGGGAATCGCTTGTCTCTTTCGTTACGTTCGGCGACGGCTCCAGCAACCAGGGCGATTTTCATGAAGGGTGCAATTTCGCCGGCGTGCACAAGCTGCCGGTCATTTTCATGTGTGAAAATAATCAATATGCGATATCCGTTCCGCTGCATAAGCAGATCGCGGCTCCGGTAGCGGACCGTGCGGCAGGTTACGGATTCCCGGGCGTTCAGGTGGACGGCAACGACGTGCTCGCCATATACAAGGCTGTCAAAGAAGCCCGCGAGCGGGCGATCCGCGGCGAAGGACCGACGCTGATCGAGGCGATTACGTACCGGATCTCGCCGCATTCCACATCGGACAACGATCTGGCTTACCGCACGAAGGAAGAAGTCGATCTGCATAGGGGCAAGGATGCTATTCCGCGGTTTAAGGCGTACCTGATCGAGTGCGGGATATGGAGCGAAGATGAGGATGCCCAGCTAATCGATCAGCTGGTGAAAGATATCAAAGAAGCGACCGAGTTCGGGGATAAGGCGCCGTTCCCGGCAACGGATGATCTGTACCGGTATGTGTATGCCGAAGAGGGAGGCGAGTAACCGATGGCGGTCGTGAACTACTTAACCGCAATTCGCGATGCGATGAGCGAGGAGATGGCGCGGGACAGCGACGTGTTCGTGCTGGGGGAAGATGTCGGGTACAAGGGCGGCGTATTTACCGCGACGAAAGGGCTGATCGAGAAGTTCGGAGAAGCCCGGGTGCTCGATACGCCGCTTGCGGAATCGGCGATCGCGGGCGTGGCGATCGGAGCGGCCATGTACGGCATGAAGCCGATCGCGGAGATGCAATACGCCGACTTTATGCTGCCGGCGACGAACCAGATCATCAGCGAGGCGGCCAAAATCCGCTACCGCTCGAATAACGACTGGTCGTGTCCGATCGTCATCCGCGCTCCGATCGGGGGAGGCATATTTGGCGGGTTGTACCATTCGCAATGCACCGAATCGATCTTTTTCGGGACGCCCGGAATTAAGATCGTGTTTCCGTCCACTCCGTACGATGCCAAAGGGCTGCTTAAAGCGGCGATCCGCGATGCGGACCCGGTCTTATACTTCGAGCATAAGAAATGTTACCAGCTTGCGGAAGGGGAAGTTCCGGAGGAAGAATATATCGTGCCGATCGGCAAAGCGGATGTCAAACGGGACGGGACGGATATTACCGTCATTACGTACGGATTGACGGTCCATTTTGCGCTGGAAGCAGCGGCGGAGCTGGCGAAGGAAGGCATCAGTGCGCTTGTGCTCGATCTGCGCACGATCCAGCCGTTGGACAACGAAGCGATCCTGGCCGCCGCCTCCAAAACCGGCAAAGTGCTGATTATCCACGAGGACAACAAGACGGGCGGCGTAGGAGCGGAAGTGTCCGCCATCATAGCCGAGGAGCTGCTGTTCGAGCTGGACGCGCCGATTATGCGGCTGTGCAGTCCGGACGTGCCGGCGATGCCGATCAGCCCCGTCCTGGAGAAGCATTACATGCTGAATAAGGATAAAGTAAAAGAAGCGATGAAAAACTTGGCGTTGTACTAAGAAAGCAGACGGTTCGAGCGTACAGGTTGGAGCTGCGAAGTTCAATTCGGCGGACAGCAGTCCGGACGGACGATCTCTTAAGCTCCGGCTTCGTACAAGCCGCAAGTAGCATCCTATAAGCAAATGAAAGTCGCGGGAGGTTGAAGAGCATATGAAAGGAACGAAGGCGCAAGGGACGGAGATCGTCATCCCGCAGCTCGCCGAATCGCTTGTATCGGCTACGATCAGCAAATGGCTGAAAAAGCCGGGAGATTACGTGGAGCAATATGAGCCGATCTGCGAGCTGATCACCGAGAAAGTGAATGCAGAGCTGCCATCGACAGTCGAAGGAACGCTGCTGGAAATTGTCGCCCAAGAGGGCGAGACGATTCCGGTGGGCGGGGTGGTCGCGCTGATCGCGGAAACGGCGGCAAACGGCGCAGGCACTACGAACGCAGAGGAGAGCGAAAGCCAATCGGCTGATGGCGGCGAGTCGGCAACCGCTCAACCGGCGGAAGGACAAGCGGCGGCAGACGGCGCGATGCGAGGCCGGTATTCGCCGGCCGTGCAGACGCTTGCGAGCGAGCATGGCATCGATCTTAGGGCGATCACGGGAACCGGCATGGGCGGGCGGATTACCCGGAAGGACGTGCTCGCCTACTTGGAGAACGGCCGGCCGGCCCCGGCGATCCCGGCGGTTTCAGATGCCAAGGCGGTTATCGCCGCCGTACCGGCGGTGCCTCAGGAGGCGCCCAAATTGCCGGTGCGTTCGACCGGACTTCATTTGTCCGAAGAACCTCCGATTCCGAAGATCGAGGTCGAGAGCTCGAGAGACGGCGGAAGAAACGAATACATCATCGATGTGACGCCGATCCGCAACACGATTGCAACCCGGATGCGTCAAAGCGTAGCGGAAATTCCGCATGCTTGGACGATGATCGAGGTGGACGTCACCAATCTGGTCGTGCTGCGCAACAAAATCAAAGACGAGTTCATGAGAAAAGAAGGAATCAACTTGACGTATCTGGCATTCGTGCTGAAAGCCGTCGTTAACGCGATCAAAGATTATCCGATCATGAACTCGGTATGGGCCGTCGACAAAATTATCGTCAAGCGGGACATTAATATATCGCTGTCTGTCGGCACGGAAGATTCGGTAATAACCCCCGTCATCAAAAAGGCCGATCAGAAAAATATCGCCGGTCTCGCCCGCGAAATCGACGAGTTGTCGCGCAAGGCGCGCTCCGGCAAGCTGAAGCTGGATGACATTCAGGGCGGCACGATAACGGTGAACAACACGGGCTCGTTCGGCTCGATCCTGTCGTATCCGATCATCAACTATCCGCAGGCGGTTAACTTGACGTTCGAATCGATCGTCAAACGTCCGGTCGTGATCAACGATATGATTGCGGTGCGTTCGATGGCGAACATCTGTCTGTCGCTCGATCACCGGATTTTGGACGGGGTGATCTGCGGCCGTTTCCTGCAGCGTGTGAAAGAAAACCTGGAGAGTTATTCGCTGGACACGAAGCTGTACTAGGCCCCGACGCGCATACGCCACGCGCCCGCCAAAGCGCGGAAGGCTTGAAGCGGGCCGAAACCGTTAACCGAAAAACATTCCGATCCCGTACAGAACGACCGATGAGGCCATGGCGAAGAGCATCAGATATACGACGACCTTGACGAATGTTTTGCTAAACATAAGCTTTCATCTCCTCAAAAAAGGTTATACTGGGTTCATAGTAGGGCATATTTACATTGTACCTTAATCCATGTCCGGGAGGAAAGTAGTCATGATTCAACAAAATCGGCTGATCGAACAGTTTATGGAGCTGGTCCGGATCGACAGCGAGACGAGACATGAGCAGGAAATCAGCAAAGTTCTCCAGAAATTGTTCGCAGAGCTCGGACTAAGCGTGTTCGAAGACGATACGGCGGCTGTAACCGGACACGGCTCGGGCAACCTGATCTTCACACTGGAAGCGTCTGAAGGTCAGTCGCATGTCCCGACCGTCCTGTTTACTTGCCATATGGATACCGTAACGCCAGGCAAAGGCATCAAGCCCCGCCTCGACGACGACGGCTACATACGCAGCGACGGCACGACGATTCTCGGCAGCGACGACAAGGCCGGTGTGGCCGCTCTGATCGAAGCGATTCGCGTCTTGAAGGAGCAGGACATTCCGCACGGAAAACTGCTGTTCGTCATTACGGCCGGCGAGGAATCGGGACTGCTCGGTTCGCGGGCGATGGCGAATAACCGGCCGGCCCAGTTGGAAGCGGTATTCGGTTATGCGATCGATTCCAATGGAAAGGTCGGCGCGATCGCAGTAGCCGCTCCTACTCAGGCGCGTATCCAAATTACGATTAAGGGACGTTCGGCGCATGCCGGCGTTAATCCGGAGGACGGCATCAGCGCCATCCAGGTGGCAAGCAAGGCGATTTCCCGGATGCCGCTCGGCCGGATCGATTTCGAGACGACCGCGAATATCGGCAGCTTCGCCGGCGGCGGCGCTACGAATATCGTCTGCGAGCGGGTGGATATTGCCGCCGAAGCGAGAAGCCTCGTCCAGGAGAAGCTCGACCGCCAGCTGGCCGCCATGAAGGAAGCCTGCGAGTCGGCGGCGAGCGATATGGGCGCCAAAGCGGAGTTTATAAGCGAGATTATTTACCCGGCCTACAAGTATGACGAGAACGCCCCGGTCGTGAAGCTGGCGATGAAGGCGATCGAATCGGTCGGACGGACGCCGTCGACGTTCCATACGGGCGGCGGAAGCGACGCGAACATGTTTAACGGCATGGGGATTCCGACCGTCAATCTGGCCGTCGGCTATGAGAATATTCATACGACCGAAGAGCAGATGCCGGTGTCCGAGCTGGTCAAGATCGCCGAACTCGTCGTCGCGATCGTTAAGGAATCGGCGGCTCAGGCGCAAGCCTAACCGGGCTTGGCGAACCCGCATCCTCCATGAGAAAAAGCTGCCGATCGAAGCGACCGGCAGCTTTTTTTTCGTAAGGGACTACGCTTCAATCGCCGCGATTCCGGCATTGTTGAACAAATTCATACAAGGAAACCATACGTTGTGGCCGTCGTTGCTTTTGCTCTCGACCGAGAAGATGACCTGGACGGTGTCATAATGCGGATCGATCGTAATATTCACGCCGCCCGCACCGCCGCACACCAGCGCCTTCGGGGAGAACAAGTCGCCGCTGTCTTTCTTATTATGGTTGATCGGCCAGCAGTAGCCGTAGGAAGCTTCCTTGAAAAACTGCGCGCCGTAAGTTGAAGAGATGTGGGGAATATGATTGCGCGTCATTTCGGCGACGGCGGGTGCGCCCAGAATCCGCTCGTTTCCGTAGGAGCCTTTGTTCAGAAACATCTGGCCGAATTTGGCGATATCGAGAGCGGTGGAGTAAGCTCCGCCCGCCGCGGAAGGCGAGCTCATCGCTTCCGGCGTATGATACCACCTCCCGCCCGGCGCGTCTTCCGGTCTCCGGATCACCCGGGAGTATAACGCCTCCGGCACGGTAAAGTAAGTATCGTTCATCTCGAGCGGAAGGAAGATATGTTCCCTGCAAAAGGACTCCAGCGTCTGTCCGCTCACTCTGCGAACGATCTCCCCGAGCAGTTCCACCCCGTAGCCGCAGTAGGACATCTCGGTTCCCGGCGGTTTCCATAACGGGGCGTCATAACCGAGAAACAATTTTTTATGGATCATCGGATGCTGGTTGACGTCCGCTGGAGGAATGTCGACAAGCGCCTCCTTCTGGCGCGAAAATTCGCCGATCTCATTATTGCGCATGCCCGAAGTGTGGGTCATGAGCTGATGGACGAGCACTTGATGCTTGCCTTCTCCGACAAATTCGGGGATGTAATAGGAAACCGGGAAGCTTAACGACAACAAGCCTTGCTCGACGAGAATCATCGCAGCCGTTGCGGTGATCGGCTTCGTGATCGAGGCGAGCGGGAACAGCGTGTCCGGCTTCAGCGGGGACGATTCCGGTCCGGGGGACGCCGTGCCGGCCGCTTGATGGGAGACGATGATTCCTTTGCGCGCGATGACGGTTACAAAAGCTTGCGAGACTTGCGTATCCGCCCAGCGCTGCACGAGTCGCTCGACATGCCGGATACGCCCGGACGACATGCCCGCGTCTTCAGGCGATCCATTTCTCAGCTTCATTTGTTGAATCAACTCCGTTTCCTCGAATAATGGGATTCTTTACCTATCGTATCGGAAAATCGGGAAACTGAAAAGGCAGTACTAGGAATCAGACCGGGGAGTGGAGTTTATGACAGAGCGATTTATGCAACCTTTGGATGTTAGGGCTATGACGGATCATCAGCCGTTTTGCGCAGGAGTCGTCTGGGTCCGCGACGGCAAGGTCGCGATTACGCTGAACACGGACGGCATCCCGGAGGCGCTCGAAGGCCGGGTGATGCGGGTCGGCGGAGTCGGCGGCGGTCAAGAGCCCGGCGAGACGATCGCGGAGTGCGCCCTCAGGGAAGCGCAGGAGGAGCTGGGCAACCTGAATGTGCGTCTGCTTTCATCGCCTGTCACTTTTTTTCACAATATGGATACGGATGAAGTTGTTCAGGTGCCCTGTATAGACGAAACTCCGCCGCTGCTGCTCCAAAGAAAAACTAACGGCAATCCGGACGTGCCTTACAAGCCGGGTTTGCCGACAGGGCCTTATGTCTATTTCGGACTGTATAGCACAGAGACGGATGAGGCGCGGATCAACCCCGAAGACGATGTGGCCGCCATTTTGTTCGTGCCGGTGGAACGATGGCCGATTCTGGAGCAAGGCGCGACGCTCGGACAAATGGTGGAGCTGGGAAGCGAATTGCTGGAGCGGGCTCCTATCCCCCGAGAGATGCGGCTGTGGGTGCCGGAGAACGAATCGATGCGAACGGTGATGCGCTTGCTGTTCCCGCCTGACTGATGCTTTTCCTATATAATCGGTACCCGTCTTCGGATCAGGAAGGCGGTTTTTTTCTTATGTCCGTTACCAGGCCGGAAGAGGACGTTCATGAAAACGGCGGGAGGTCATAGGATAAATCATAACGCTAAGGTTGCGGCCAGCCGGGAGGGAAAGTATGATTCGATGGAAAAAGGGGAGCGTCGTACGGATTATCCGCGAGCGGGACGGCATTCAGGAGGCGGAGGTGTTAACGGACGATGGGCACAGGCAGTCCGCCATTCATTATACGGATACTTTACCGAAGCTGAAGGAAGGAGACCGCGTGAAACTGAACACTACCGCGGTAGAGCTAGGGCTCGGCAGCGGAGGATACCACTTTGTCATCGACGTAACCGGCGGAGCGGACGATCCGGTCGAGGCGGCGGACGATCGGTCAGTCCCCGATCCGGCGTACGGCCGGTTGGGTAAAGGGCACCTGATGAAGCTTCGTTACACGGGGCTGCAGCGAGCGGTATTGTCCGTCGAAGAGCCGGAAAGCCCGCACCATGCCTTATTTGAGGAGCCGCGTTCGCTTGATGGAATGCCAGTATTAATCGGGGAGCTGCACAGCATGCTGCCGATCGCCCTGTCCTGGATTCGTTCGGAGGACGGACCGGATTGCCGCGCCTTGCGCGTATCGTACGTGATGTCCGACGGAGGAGCGCTTCCGCTTGGCTACAGCCGGCATGTTTCACGGCTTAATGGCCTCGGCTGGCTGGCAGGGACGGTCACCTACGGGCATGCGTATGGCGGAGATCTCGAGGCGGTCAACAAGTATACGGCGCTGCTCGCGGCGCGTCACGTCCAACAGGCGGATATTGCGATCGCGGTGATGGGGCCGGGCATCGCAGGAACCGGGACGCCGTACGGCCATACGGCGACGGAGATGGCCGAGCTGATCCATGCGGTATGTGCGCTGGGCGGAGAGCCGGTCGTAATACCGCGGATCAGCTTTGCCGACTCGCGAGCACGTCATCGCGGGATCAGTCACCATCTGCTGGAGACGCTCGGCAAGCTGACCTTGGCCCGCGCTACCGTTCCGCTGCCAGAACTGGACGAAGCGGAGAAGAGCGAGTTGCTGGGACTGCAGCTGGAGCGCTCGGGCTGCGCCAGCCGCCATGAGATTGTTCGGGTGTCCGGGATTCGGCTGGAGGAGATCGGGAACCGGCTGAGCCTGTATCCGGAGGAAATCAGAACGATGGGAAGACGATTACGCGACGATCCGCCGTTTTTTGCGGCTGTGTGCGCTGCCGCCCGCGTGGCGGCTCGGCTTGTCCGCCCTCGCCGATCAACTGCGGCAGAAGAGTAACGAGCTCCGCCGGCCCGCCGGCCGACTCCTTCAGTTTGCGCAGCCGCTCGCGGATCTCCCAGCCCTTGCCAACCATGCGAAGTTGTGTCTCGCTTACATAACTTTTCATCTTCATCCCGTCCTCTTCTTCCGAATGAAAGTCTGTTATACTTTCAAATGTATGCACCGATGGGACAAGCTATGCCATGCAGCCGGTGCGAATTCGAACCGAGAATCGGGAGTGAATGAAGATGAATAACAAATACGAAGAAATCACGATAAAGTCCGAGCCGATCTTTCAAGGGAAAGTGCTCTCTCTCCAAGTCGATCATGTCCGTCTGCCGAACGGGGAGACAGCGACGCGGGAAGTCGTGAAGCATCCCGGAGCGGTGGCGGTGCTGGCAATCAAGGACGACAAAATGATCGTCGTCGAACAGTACCGTAAGGCGCTGGGACGAAGTCAGGTGGAGATCCCCGCAGGCAAGCTGGAGCCGGGGGAGGATTTGATGGAGGCGGCGAAGCGGGAGCTGGAGGAGGAGACCGGCTACCGGTGCGATGAGGTGAGATCGGTAAGTTCCTTTTATACGTCGCCCGGCTTTGCCGACGAGATTCTGCATCTGTTCGTGGCGGACCGGCTGACGGCGGGCGAAGCGAACCCGGACGAGGACGAGTTTCTCGACTGCGAAGCGATTACGCTGGAGACGGCCAAACGGTATATCACGGAAGGGCGGATCAGCGACGCCAAGACGATCGCCGCCGTATACGCCTGGCAGCTTCACCGGCTGACGGGATCGTACAAGTTATGAACTCTTACTTCGTAGACTTGCACGTTCATATCGGCCGGACGGAGAAAGGGGCGCCTGTCAAAATTAGCGGCAGCCGCGACCTGACCTTTTATAATATCGCCAAGGAAGCGTCCGACCGCAAAGGGATCGAGGTTATCGGCATCATCGATTGCCAGTCGCCGGGGGTGCAGGAGGAAATTACGGCCTATTTGGATAAAGGCGATATGGAGGAGCAGAAGGGCGGGGGCATCCGGTATGACCGGACGATCGTAATGCTGGGCAGCGAGATCGAAGTGAAGGACGAGGGGATGGGGTCGGCTCATCTGCTCGCTTACATGCCTACGCTGGATTCAATGCGGGCGTTTACCGAGTGGATGCGGCCTTATATGAAAAACGTGCAGCTCAGCTCCCAGCGCCTGTATGTCCCGGCACGGGATCTGCAGGACGAAGTCGTCGGGCGCGGAGGCTTTCTGATCCCGGCTCATATATTTACGCCTTACAAAAGCGTATACGGCAGCGCGACGACCCGGCTGGCGAATATGCTCGATCCGGATCGGCTTGCCGCGGTAGAGCTCGGCTTATCTGCCGATACCGAGATGGCGAGCTGCCTGTCGGAGCTCGACCGGTACTCGTTCGTCACGAATTCCGATGCGCATTCGCTCGGCAAAATCGGCCGGGAGTACAACCGGATCGATATGCTCGAGCCGAGCTTCGAGGAGCTCAGACTGGCGCTCGCCCGGGAAGGCGGACGCCAAGTATCCGCCAATTACGGGCTGAACCCGCGGCTCGGCAAATACCACCGGACGTATTGCGGCGTCTGCGAATCGGTGCTGGACGAGCGGGAAGTGGCGAGCGAGCGGTGTTTGTATTGCGGCAGCGGCAAAATCGTCAGGGGGGTGATGGACCGCATCCAGTCGATCGCCGACCGGACCGAGCCGAACATCGCGGCGCATCATCCGCCTTACCGGTTCCAGGTTCCCCTCGATTTTATCCCGGGGCTGGGCAAAAAGAAGCTGGCCCGGCTGTTGGAGTTATTCGGGACGGAGATGAACATCCTGCACCGGGTCGGCGAAGACGAGCTCCGGCAAGCGGCGGGAGACGAGATCGCAGGTTATCTGATGCAGGCGCGCGCCGGAACGCTCGCTTTACAGGTCGGAGGCGGAGGGAAATACGGCAAAGTGTCGCGTTAACGATACCTTCTTTTCGTAGAATCCAGTCATAGTTTCCCTTGCCGGTTCATAGAATGAATCGAGCTGGACAAGGGGAGGAAGCCGTCATGAACTGGAACTACCGGATGCGGTTGTATATGAAGGAACATTTGCCGTTGTATTTGTTCGTCTCCGTATTGTTCGTCATGGGCGTCATTTTCGGTGCGCTGATGGTCGGCGCGCTGTCGCCGGGTCAGAAGGAGGAGATGGCGCGGCATGTCAACAGCTTTATTCAGATCGTCCATCAGGGAGACGAGCTCGGAGGCCAGACGACGTTCCGCGATTCGATCTCGCTTCATCTGAAATGGATCGGGCTCATATGGATATTGGGATTGTCCGTGATCGGACTTCCGTTTATATTTTTGCTCGACTTTTTGAAGGGCGTGCTGGTCGGGTTCTCGGTCGGATATTTGGTCGGCCAGCTGTCGTGGAAAGGGATGCTGTTCGCGTTCGTCTCGATCGCTCCGCAAAATCTGATCGTGATTCCCGCGCTTGTCTTGTGCAGCGTCTCCGCCTGCGCCTTCTCTCTATATCTCGTGAAAAACCGGTTCGTTCAACAACGGGGCACGTTGTACCCGACATTCGTCCGCTACACGTCTCTGACCTTGTGTATGGCCGCGCTGCTCTTCGGAGTCGCCATGTTCGAAGCGTATATGTCGCCGGTGATGATCAAGTGGGTTGCGCCCATGCTGGTCGCCGGAGCGGGTTAACCTCCGCCAGTCTGAGCGAATCCGCACCCGGCGCTACGCTTCGGACGGCGGAACTGCGGATTGGCCTACAATCATCTCGCAGGGCAGTGTCCGATCGAGATATTCGCCTTCGGGAACAGAGGCCGATTCGTCCAGCAGCATCGTAATCACTTGCTCCGCCAACTGATGAATGCCCGGTCCGATCGAGGTCAAAGGAATTTCAAACAGCTTCGCCATCTCGGGAATGCTCTCGTACGAGACGAGCGACAAGTCTTGCGGGATACGCAGACCCAGCTTTCGGATCAGATGAATAAACGAGAACATAATGCCGTGGCTGTCGACGATAAAAGCAGTCGGCCGGGAGCCGGGCTCTTTGCCGAGCACCTTGACGATCTGTTGTTCTGGCAGGACCGCATTCGGCAAGTTATGAATGATATAATCCGGATCGTACGTCAGCTTGTTTTCCAGCAGCCCCACCGTATAACCCATCAGCTTGTCCGAAACTCCCCCCACGAATGCGATTCGTTTATGGCCGAGCTCGGCCAAATGCCGGACCGCCTGCATGATCGCCTCCTTCCGGTCGATCCCGATCCGATGGGAATTTTCAATGATGGCTCCCCCCATCGCGAGCATCGTTCCCTGAAACCGCTCTTTCTCATGCAGGAAGCCGAGGCTGGGCCTCCAGCCGGTACCGGCCCAAAACACGATATTCTCGACATGGTGATCGTTAAAATGCCGCATCGCTTCTTCCGGCCGTGCAAAGGAAACGAGCGTATAATGCCCGCGCTCCGAAGCCTGGCGCTGAATCTCGTTGCACAGATGGTTGAAAAATAGCCCTACCGGAGGAGACCAGATGATCCCGATACTGCTCGACTGCGCTTCGGACTTCAGCTTGGCGGATAAGCTGGAAACATAATTCATCTCTTTGGCCAGCTCGATGATTTTAGTGCGGGTATGTTCCTTGACGCCGGGCTCGTTGTTCAACGCCCGGGAGACGGTGGCTGCGGTTACGCCGGCCGCTTTGGCAATATCTTTTAAAGTGGTCATGATCGGTTTCCTTCCTTGTGGATTCTAGGAAGCGGATCGAGCGAGGCAAGCTCCCCTTTCCTTTAAAGCTCTCACTTCTTATTGTAACACGCAATGGAAAAATATAATAGTTACGTAAAAATGTAATCGTTACGTAAATTAAATAATTTTGCGATATTAGTCTTTACTTTTACATGTAACCGCTTTATTATGGAAATAAGAGGGACATCATCTAGTCGCACGACGTACAATATTCAAATACATCCTACGGAAGACGATTCGTTAAAGCGGGTAGCCGTTTCTGCGAGGCCGAATTCCGATGATGTGGAGAGGGGGCGCTGCCGTCGTTGGGTCCGATCGGGCGACTGTTAGCGGAACCAATTATATTTGAAAGCGTTTGCTAAATTTGGTAATCGATTCATACAAAAGGGGTTTGCTTTTAAAAAACGATTAAGCTAGGGGCCTGTATGAATTCCAAGCCATCATCTGCCTGAATGAGGCCAGGATAACCGGTGCGTTGGCGAAAGCCGGGTATCGCTACTTCGCTACTTCGGGTAAAGACCGGAGAAGCTGCATGATTATTCTGTTCCGTTCCTCGATCAGCAACTCCTAATTTTCAATTTGGCGCTGTGGAAATCGATTGCTGTCGAGCCGATCGTCAGCCGGAGGAAGAGACCTATTTTATTTTACGATGCATAAGGGGGAATTGGAATGAGAAACAAAAAATCGTTTACGGCATTAACGGCCGCTGCTATGGCTATGGTGCTGCTGGCTTCGTGCGGGAAAAGCGGCGGGGATGGAGCCGATCCGGGCGACAATGGGACTCCGGCCGTCGATATTACGAGCCAGCCGGCCGAGGTTGTGTTTTATTCGAACAATGGCGATCCTGTCGAAAGCTTCGACTACCGGTTCGGCAATGCGATACGCAAAAAATTTCCGAACTGGACGATTCAGTATATTCAGCGGACCGGCACCGGAACGCAGCTGCAGGATTTGATCGCAAACGGCACGAAGTTCGATATATTTTTCCAGTCGATCGGCAATTTTGAAGCGAACGCCTTTCCGGCCGGCATCGAGTACGATATGACGGAGTTGATCAAAAATCACAAAGTCGATCTGAACCGGCTCGATCCCACCGTTGTAGATGCGGTCAAGCAGGCGTCGGGCGGCAAGTTTTACGGTCTTCCCGTATTTACAACAAATCTGGTTCTTTACTACAATAAGACGCTGTTCGATAAGTTCGGCGTACCTTACCCGAAAGACGGCATCACATGGAGTGAGATGGTCGACTTGTCCAAGCGGTTGACCCGGACCGAGGGCGATACCCAGTACTTCGGGTTTACCCATTCTCCGGTACATACGCTGCGGATGAATCCGCTGTCGATCCCGAATACGGATATACCGAGCGACACGCCTACGATCAACAAGGACGACCGGTGGAAAACCTATTTCCAGACTTATTATTTGGACCCGATGCGCGTACCCGGGTATTTGGACGGAATGAAGAAGATTAATAAAATCCCGGATATTAATATGTTCGTTAAAGATCAAAGCGTCGGCATGTTCGGTTATTTGTCCAGCTTGATATACGTCTGGGAGCAGGAGCTGAAGGCGCTTAACTGGGATATCGTCTCGTTCCCGACCGTAGACAAAGGGATCGGATCGCAGTCGTATCCGTCCTACTTCGGCATTACGAATATGGCCCGAAACAAAGCAGCGGCAATGGAAGTACTGAAATTTATGATATCCGACGAGTTTCAGTCGGAGATGGCCCGCAAAGGAATCATGCCGGTCCTTCAAAACGACGCCATCAAAAAAGAGCTTGGCAAAGAATCGCCGTATAAAGACCGGAACTGGAACGCGCTGTTCTACAACAAATTTGCTCCGATCCCGGCGAAGGCGGCTTACGACGCCGATATGGTAACCCAGTACATCTCATACGGCAATCAGGTCGCCCTGGACAAAATGGATTTGAACACCGCTCTACGTAAAGCCGAAGAGGATTCGCTCAAAAAAATACAGGAATACAAAAGCAAAACCACCAAATAGTGTGAAAAACGTTCTCATTTAAAATGATTCTAAAAAGTTTGACTTGTATGGTTGCTCCACCTATAATGAGGATGGCGGCAATTTCCGCCGGGCGCTGTATCCGACGGTTAGAGCATTTCGCCAATGCGCTCAAGAGGGGGAGGAACATGGAAGCGCGTATCGAAAAAATCAAGCAGCAACTGCAGTCACAAGGCTACAAGCTGACACCCCAGCGTGAAGCGACCGTACGCGTCTTACTGGAGAATGAAGAAGACCATTTGAGCGCGGAGGATGTCTTCTTGCTCGTCAAGGATAAAGCACCCGAAATCGGGCTTGCTACCGTATATCGCACGCTCGAGCTGTTGAGCGAATTGCATGTCGTGGAGAAGATGAACTTTGGCGACGGGGTTGCCCGTTACGATTTGCGCAGTGAAAGCAATCATCACCATCACCATCATCTGATATGCGTGCAGTGCGGTGCGGTCGACGAGATTATGGAAGATTGGTTGACTCCGCTGGAAGAAAGACTGGAGCGGGAATATAATTTTAAAGTTTTGGACCATCGGCTCGATTTCCAAGGCATCTGTCACAGATGCAAGGATAAGGAGAAATCTTCCGGTGCGGAGCAGAAGTAAACGGATCCCCGGGTAGCGGTATTTATCGCTGCTTGGGGATTTTTGCTTATTCGGTCGGCCGTGTCCGATCAAGGCGGGACCGGATACTTTCATCTCTCCCAACGCATGCTAAGCAAGAAGTATATATCCAATAGCAGCAGTTGTGGAGGCGAACGATAATGACGGCCGCGAACCGTTATACGATAGGAGTACCGAAAGAGATTAAAAATAACGAATTTCGCGTTGCGCTGACGCCCGGAGGCGCCCGTGTGCTGAAACATTCGGGGCACGAGGTGCTGATCGAAGCGGGAGCCGGCGCCGGAAGCGGCTTTACGGACGAGGAGTATTCCCGAGAGGGCGTCATCGTCGTGCCGGAGGCGGCAGGCGTATGGGAGCGCGCGGATCTGATCTTGAAAGTGAAGGAGCCGCTTTCTTCGGAATTCGGTTTTTTCCGTGAAAATCAGATTGTGTTCACCTATTTGCATCTGGCGGCCGCAGTTGATCTGGCCCACGCACTCGTCCAGAAACGGGTGACCGGGATTGCGTACGAGACGATTCAACTGCCGAACGGAGGACTGCCGCTGCTGACTCCGATGAGTGAGGTGGCCGGGCGGATGTCGGTCCAGATCGGCGCCCATTTTCTCGAACGGTTCTACGGGGGAAGAGGGATACTGCTTGGTGGTGTGCCGGGCGTGCCGCCCGCGGAGGTCGTCGTGCTGGGAGGCGGAATCGTCGGGACGAACGCAGCCAAGATGGCGCTCGGTCTCGGCGCCGACGTAGTCATTGTAGAACGCAGCGGGGACCGGATGCGATATATCGACGACATCTTCGGCGGACGGGTGAAGACGCTCATGTCGACCCCGTTTCATATCGCCGAAGCGGTCCGATCCGCCGATCTGCTGATCGGGGCGGTGCTCATTCCCGGCGCGAGGGCGCCGAAGCTCGTGTCCGAGGATATGGTCCGGCAGATGAAAAAAGGGTCAGTGATCGTCGACGTCGCGATCGATCAAGGAGGCTCGATCGCGACGATCGACCGGGTAACCACGCACAGCGATCCGATCTACGAGAAATACGGCGTCATCCACTATTCGGTTGCCAACATGCCTGGAGCCGTCCCGAGGACGTCCACGATCGCGCTGACGAACGCTACGCTGCCTTATGTGGCGGAGCTGGCCGACAAAGGGTTCGAACGGGCGATTCATGAGAACGCTCCGCTGCGGCTCGGAGTGAATACGTATGCCGGCCGGATTACGCATCAGGCGGTGGCGGAAGCGGTGGATCTGCCGTACGTCCCGATGGTGTGAGGTCATATTTCGTGCCGGCGGCTCATACGTTAAGGTGGGGACTTCAACAAGGTTGGAACAGGGAGGACAGGCCATGGTCGTTTCGTTAAGAAAATGGTGGGTTCGGACCAAGTTTATTGCCGTTTTCGTCATCTTGACGGTTATGCTGTTCGAGCTGTTCCGGTTTTTCGGAGGCTGGTTCGAGCCGGCAGGGCGGTACAAGGAACCGACGGGCAAAGCGGTCAAGGTGTTCCAGGGCGAAGCCGGCGTGACGGAGCCGGGCACGATGCTGGAGCGGCTGTTGTTTTTTTACAAGTACGGCGAGTAGGAGCGGTCATTTACCAGAAAGTAAATCGCGGAAGCGGCTCTAGATCCCTGTAAACGCCAGTGTTAAAAGACGCCGGTAGGCGTTTATCTTGGGTCCGGCAGGAAAATCGATCCCCTGTGTTGAATATGGTTGTACATGAGGAACGACATACTGGGGGATCAACATTTGGCGATGAATAGACATATACAAACGTTTATACACTACCTCTCCGTCGAGCGTGGTTTGTCACGCAATACATTGGAGTCTTATTCACGCGACGTTACCCATTACCTCGAACATATTAGCGGACTAGGCGTGGCGTCCATCGAGGAATCGGCCAAGTCCCATATCGTCAACTATTTGCTTTTCCTGAAACAGCTCGGCCGCGCGCCGACTACCGTATCCCGCAATATCGTGTCGATCCGGGCGTTTTACCAATATTTGCTGCGCGAGAGGACGATCACCCAAGATCCGTCGCTCGATATGGAGATGCCCAAGCTGGAGAAACGTCTGCCGAAGGTGATGACCGTCGAAGAGGTTGAACGGCTGCTGGAAGCGCCGGAGACGGCCGTGCCGGGCGGCATGCGGGATAAGGCGATGCTGGAGCTGCTGTATGCGACAGGCATCCGCGTATCGGAGCTGATCTCGCTGGGCGTGGACGACGTCAACCCGGCGATGGGGTTTGTCCGGTGTACCGGCAAAGGCAAGGAGCGGATTATTCCGCTCGGTAAAATCGCCGCTCACTGGCTCGGCAGTTACACCGAATCGATGCGTCCGCAGTTGCTGCGCCAGTCGAAGGACGAAGACGCGCTTTTTATCAACCATCTCGGCACCCGCCTGACGCGTCAGGGGTTTTGGAAAATTATTAAACGATACGCCCGGGAGGCGGGCATCGATAAAGAAATAACGCCGCATACGCTCCGTCATTCGTTTGCCACTCATCTGCTTGAGAACGGGGCGGACCTGAGGGCGGTGCAGGAAATGCTCGGCCATGCGGACATCTCGACGACGCAGGTGTACACGCAGGTTACGAAAGCCCGGATGAAAGAAATTTATGACCGGACGCATCCGAGGGCTAAAATGAATTCTTGATATGGGGCGATATTAAACCTTAATAAGACAACACCATCAAGGGAGAGTGCGGGGGGAGTGAAAATACCCATGCCCTCCCATACACGAACGATTGGGTTTGAACGCAAAGATGGCCGTCCGGAAGTTATTCCGGACGGTTTTTTTACACTGCAATTCGCAGTCGGAATGTGTCGACTTTAGGCGAGAGGGGTCGGTAAATCTTTAAAGAAATCGATTACACAACATGGTACAATAGGACTGAAACGATAACGACACAGCGCCTCTCTTTTAACCTCCACAAAGCTCGTTTCGTATCGAAGAAGTTTCCAATCCAAAGTGGGAGGGATCTATGATGTCAGAACATCAGAACCCCCGGCAATCCGCATCGCTGTCGGCCGGGACCCCGAGGTCGGAACGTTTGATGAGCCGAAGAAAGATGCTCGCTTCGATGGGACTTACTTTGTCTGGAGCCGCCCTCGCTTCAGCCGGACTTGTAAACGCTTCCGGAGATAGTGTGACCGAATCCGTCTATAGTCTCGGAGGCAAACGGAAGCTGCCCGATCTGCGTTACCTCGATCTCGTCGTCGCAACGGACTTAACCGGTTTGAGGGCGGATGCCGATCCTGATCCCGCTTACGTTTATTTCATGCGCGAATCGGGACTTCATTACCGGTACGATCCCGCTGACAGCTTGTCGGCCGATAACGGAGACAGCATCATCGTCGGCTCGACCGGCAAACGATTTAAGCGGATCAGTACCGTTCAGCCTGCGGGAGCTTTGTCGGCAGGCGACTTCCCCGTCTCGGGGTCTACCCAGTCGACGACAGGTACAGTGGCAGCGGGCAGCAATTTGTTGACGGTCACGTCGCCGGTCGATTTCGAGATCGGGCAAGGCATTCTGATCGCCGGCGCCGGTGGGGCGAGACGAGAGGTGCTGACGCTTGTCCTGGAGGAGGAGGCTTCAGCTGCCGGGACGGTCACCGTCCAGCTCCCTGGAGAAGCGGCCCAGTCCGTAACGGTTGCGGCTTCCAAAGAATCGGTCGAAATTACGGTAACGTCAGGGTGTACGCAATCCGGCAACATTGCGCTCGTTCTGGATTCCGTGCAATTCCTCATAGCGGTTACCGCAGGAGAGAGCGCCGTGCAGATCGCAGACCGGATCAGAGGCTGGTACTTGGAGAATTGGACGAACGGCGGTTTGCCAGGGTCGGCTTCCGTCCTCCTGCAGGCGGCGCAACCAGGCAAGAAGCGGGATTCGTTTTATTTCAGCCAGGGGACAGGAGCGGCCGCAACGCTGACGATGACCAAAGGAGCAAGAACAAGCGTAAAGGAAGTTGCAGCCGCGTTGAAGCAGAAAACGTATGTAAACTGGCAAACCGGCGGATATTCGAATTCCAACGTTTTATTTTACATAGCCAAAAATAGCGGGGCCCGGAACGGTCAACAAGCGACCGTCGGCTTCAGCTCTACGGGAATAGCCGGCCGAATCGAGCCGGTCCAGTTCGGCAGCTTCCTCCTTACGAAGATTCAGACGATCTCGGGAAATCAGATCACGCTCATCCATTCGGCGGTTTCGGCGGCATCCGACGTTTACGTCGGGCACGACGACTCTTCGGCTCTTCAGGCCGCTCTTACGGCGGCAGCCGGTAAAACGCTGCATATCCCGGCTGGAACCTACAGAATGGCGGCCGGATTGACGGCGGCGAAGGGGACTTCCCTCTGCGGGGAAGGATCGGTATCGACGATTTTGCAGTATCAGGCGGTTGGCTTGAAAGGTATTAGCGTGGGAGACGGAGCCGACGACGTATACGTAGGTTATTTGCAAATCAAAAATGTATGCAGCCCGGACGCGTATACAGGCGGGGACTCCGAGGTGGACGGCATCGTGATCGCAAACGCGAAGCGCACGATCGTCGAGTATTGCCGGTTCGACAATTGCGATGATGCGGGGATACGCGTCGGCTACAGCTCCGGAGGAAATTCGTCGGGGACAAAAGTGCTGTTTAATGATTTCGCGAATACGGCGGAAGGCTCGGGGATCGAGGTCATCCGCGGAGAAGACTGTCTGATCCAAGGCAATATCGTCAGATACAGCTCGCAGCACGGGGTGCGGTTATGCGGAGCGAGAAAACCTGTCGCGATCGGGAATATTCTCGATAATAATTATGACGGCTTTTCCATCCAAGGCTTCGGCAACGGGGTCAACGTCACCCAGAGAACCCAGGATTTTGTGATCGAGGGGAATGTCGTCAAGAACGATATCGCTTTCTCCATCGATATTTTCAACCAAGCGAACAGCGGGATCATCAAAGGCAACATGCTGGAAGGAACTTCGGCGCAGACCGGCATCAACCTGAAGACGATTTTGATCAGCGGCAGAAAAAGCTCAAACTTCGACATCACGATCGAGGGCAATGTGCTGAAAGGATACAACCGGGCGATCCAGATGCGAGGCGACTATTCCGGTATCGTCATCCGGGGCAATACGATTAAGGATTACTCGGCTAGCGGAACGGGCAGCGCTTACGGGATTTACCTCGATTGCGACGATGTAGGCGACATTCGTCATGTCGTGATCGAAGGCAATTCGTTTATATGCACGGCGTTAAATAAACTGGGCGTCCGCTTTTTCCGGCCTTCCCAAGGCAGCAGCGTCCATGTCCATAACAACTCGTTTTTGCTTCGCCTGAGCAACCACGCCCCGGCCAGCGTCGCGGAATACAGCGTCAAAAACGGAGGGACCGCCGGCTACAATCTGGATGCGATCGTCTCGATCAAGAAAGGATCTTGTACGGCGATGCTGCCGGACGGCACGCCAATAACCGGGACGACGATCGTGGACAGCAATACGTACGAGCCGATTCCCGTCTAACGAGGACCTAAACGGAACGGCCGGGTCGAAGCGGCGGCAGCATGCGGCAACAGGAGGAAGAAGCGACCGAACATCCCTTGAGCTCCGGGCGATCCGGGGCTCTTTTGCATTCGTCCCGGGGTCGTGAGATAATATGGAAAACATTTGCCCCGTACACCTGCAAAACGGAGGATCCTTATGAAATTTAAACGGATAGCACTGATCGTACTGGATAGCGTCGGCATTGGCGAGCTTCCGGACGCCCCGTCTTTCGGAGACGCCGGATCGCATACTCTCGGCCATATTGCCCAGCGGGTGCCCGCTTTCGCGCTGCCGAATATGGAGAAGCTGGGGCTGGCGAACATCGCGCCGCTTTCGCGCCTGCACCCGAAGGACCGGCCTGCTGCCTATTACGGCAAAATGGCTGAAGCGTCCGTCGGCAAAGATACGATGACCGGTCATTGGGAGCTGATGGGGCTCAAGGTGACGATTCCGTTTCAGACGTACCCGGACGGATTCCCGGAGCCGCTCCTGCGCAAGTTCGAAGAGGCCACGGGCCGCGGCGTACTCGGCAACAAGCCCGCCTCGGGAACCGAAATTATAGAGGAGCTCGGCGAAGAGCAGAAACGTACCGGCTCCTGGATCGTATATACGTCGGCGGACAGCGTCTTCCAGATCGCCGCCCATGAGCAGGTCATACCGCTTGAAGAACTGTACCAAGCGTGCGGAATCGCTCGCAGCCTGACGCTGGACGAATACGCCGTAGGCCGCGTTATCGCCCGGCCGTATATGGGGGAGCCCGGCTCGTTCAAGCGGACGGCGAACCGTCACGATTACGCAGTCAAGCCGCCTGGGCCGACGGTGATGAACCGGCTGAAGGATGCCGGATACGATTGTATCGCGATCGGCAAAATCAACGATATTTTTTCGGGCGAAGGCGTAACCGCCTCGCTGCCGACCAAGAGCAACGAACACGGCATCGAAGAGACGATCCGGACGCTGGAGCAGCCTTTCCGCGGCATGGTTTTTACGAATCTGGTCGATTTCGACTCGTTATACGGTCATCGGCGGGACCCCGAAGGTTATGCGCAGGCGCTGATGGAATTCGATGCCCGTCTGCCGGATATTATGGCACGGCTCGGCGAGGAAGATCTATTGGTGATAACGGCCGATCACGGGAACGATCCGACTCATCCGGGCACGGATCACACCCGGGAGTATGTGCCGCTGCTTGTCTGGAGTCCGAAGTTGAAGTCGCCCGCTTCGCTCGGCGTACGCGCGACGTTTGCCGATGTGGGAGCGACGGTGGCGGAGAACTTCGGCCTGCCGGCGCCGGAGCACGGCAGCAGCTTTTTATCCGAGCTTCACGAATAGCGGAGGTGCTGTATGAACGCAAGCACGATGGAACAGCGGATCGCGGAAGCCGTCCGCTTTATCGAAGAAGAGATTCCGTACGCCCCGGAGGTCGGTCTGATTCTCGGTTCGGGACTCGGGGTGCTGGCGGATTTGATGGAGGACGTAACCGTCATCCATTACGAAGAAATTCCTTTTTTTCCGGTGTCCACAGTAGAAGGCCATGCAGGCGAACTGCTGATCGGCACGATCGAAGACAGAAAAGCCGTCCTGATGAAGGGCCGTTTTCATCTGTATGAAGGCTACGACGTCGCATCGGTTGCTTTCCCCGTTCGGGTCATGAAAGCTCTCGGCGTCAAATCGCTGCTCGTCACAAATGCGGCGGGTGGAGTGAATATAGGATTTCAGCCCGGAGACCTTATGCTGATCCGCGATCATCTGAATCTGATGTTCCGCAATCCGCTGATCGGCCGCAACGAAGAGGCCCTCGGCGTCCGGTTCCCGGATATGTCGCAGGCGTACAGCGCCCGCTTGCTCGAATCGGCGAGAGAAGCCGCAGATCAACTGGGCATCCGGCTGCAGGAAGGCGTCTATGCCGGACTGCTCGGTCCGACCTATGAGACGCCTGCCGAGATCAAAATGCTCCGGACTCTCGGCGCCGACGCCGTCGGCATGTCGACCGTACCCGAAGTGATCGCGGCGCGCCATGCGGGAATCGAGGTGCTCGGCATTTCGTGCATTACGAATATGGCCGCGGGCATATTGAATCAGCCTCTTTCTCATGCGGAAGTGGTCGAAACGGCGGACCGGGTGAAGGAAAGCTTCCTGGAGCTTGTATCGGCCGTCATTCCCAAACTGTAACGGTCTGGCACGATTATCGTCTACATTTATAACTTATTGGCTCAGGAGGTTGTTGTCTTCATGGAGTTGACCTACGTAGATCAGATCAATCAGGCTGCGGACTATATTCGCGGCAGGATCGCCGGGCGCGAGCCCGTCATCGGACTTGTGCTCGGTTCAGGACTGGGAGATTTGGCGAACGAGGTGGATGATGCGCTAACCGTCGATTTCTCCGAAGTTCCGCATTTTCCGGTGTCTACGGTGGAAGGACATGCGGGCCGATTCGTCATCGGAACGCTTGAAGGGAAAAGCGTCATCGTCATGCAAGGCCGTTTCCACTACTACGAAGGTTACCCGATGCGCAAGGTGGCGGTACCGATTTATGTAATGCGCAAGCTCGGCGTCCAAACCGTCGTCATCACGAATGCCGCCGGCGGAATGAACCGGGCGTTCCGTCCGGGCGATCTGATGCTGATCTGCGATCATCTGAACATGACGGGGGACAATCCACTGATCGGCACAAATGATGCCGGGCTGGGCGTGCGCTTCCCGGACATGTCCGAAGCCTACAACAAATCGTACCGGGAACTGGCTCACCGGCTGTCGAGCCTGATCCGTACTGACGACGGGGACTCGCTGGAGCTGCAGGAAGGCGTGTATTGCGGCATCAGCGGACCGTCTTATATGACGCCGGCGGAGCTCAAGATGCTTGCCAGGCTGGGCGGAGACGCGGTCGGCATGTCCACCGTGGCCGAGGTGATCGCGGCGAGACATTGCGGTCTCGAGGTGCTGGGCATCTCCTGCATAACCGATATGGCGATCGGGGAGGAGCTGGAGCCGCTGTCCCACGAGCAGGTGATGGAAGTGGCGAACCGGACCAAACCGAGATTTACCCTGCTAGTCAAATCGTTCGTGCGCGCCGTACCCGTCTGAGCGGCTTATCTTAAGGAGGAACGGTCATGAGAATGGTCGATCTGATACAAAACAAACGCGACGGCGTACGGCTGACGCGGGAACAGCTTTACTTTGCCATTCAAGGCTACACCAAGGGGGAGATCCCCGATTACCAGATGTCGGCGATGGCGATGGCGATTTATTTCCAGGGGATGGACGAGGAGGAAATCGCCGATCTGACGATGGCGATGGCGAACTCGGGCGATACCGTCAGCTTGGCCGGCATTCGCGGCGTAAAAGTCGACAAGCATTCGACGGGCGGCGTCGGCGACAAGACAAGTCTGATCGTCGTGCCACTCGTAGCCGCTGCTGGCGTCCCCGTGGCGAAAATGTCCGGCCGCGGCCTCGGCCATACCGGAGGGACCGTCGACAAGCTGGAATCGATCAGTGGCTTCCGCATCGAGCTGCCGAACGAGCAGTTCATCCGCAACGTCAACGACAACAAAATGGCGCTCGTCGGCCAGAGCGGCAATCTGGCGCCTGCGGACAAGCAGCTGTATGCGCTGCGTGACGTGACAGCGACGGTCAACTCGATTCCGCTGATCGCCTCCTCGATCATGAGCAAAAAAATCGCCTCCGGCGCCGATGCCATCGTGCTTGACGTCAAAGTAGGCTCCGGGGCGTTTATGAAATCGCTGGAGGAAGCGGAACAGCTGGCTGCCACGATGGTGTCGATCGGCAAAAGCTTGAACCGTAAAACGATCGCCGTTTTGTCCGATATGAACGAGCCGCTCGGGACTGAAGTCGGCAACGCTTTGGAAGTGGCCGAGGCGATCGAGGTGCTGCGCGGCGGCGGGGAAGCCAGGCTGAAAGAAATTTGTCTGGTGCTTGCTGCGCATATGACCGTAGCCGGCGGCGCGTATCCTAGCTTCGAGAAAGCCCGTGAAGCGCTCGAAGGAATATTGGAGTCGGGACAGGGCTTGGCGACGTTCCGCAAGTTCGTCGAAGCGCAAGGCGGAGATCCGGGGATCGTGGATGATCCGGGCTTGCTGCCGCAGGCCGCTCTTCAGATAAGCGTCCGGGCTGAAAAGGAAGGATACGTACAAGCCGTCGATGCGGAATCGATCGGCGTCGCCGCCATGCTGCTTGGAGCCGGCCGTGCGAGGAAGGAAGACGCGATCGACTATTCGGTCGGTATTTCGCTTCGGAAAAAGGTCGGCGATCCGGTCCGATTCGGAGACGTTTTGGCGGTTATTCACAGCAACAAAGACCAGAATCAGGACATTTCCGGCAAAATTCTTGACGCTTATACGATCGGCGAGGACCGTCCCGATGAAGTTCCGGTCGTCCACCGAGTCGTCCAATAACCGGCCGGTCGCCGGACGCGCGGGTCGTGCACGCAAATCCGGCTTGCACCTCGGGCTCCCTTGTGTCCACACAGAAGCACAGCCTTCCTGATCGGGAGGGCTGTGCTCTTTTCGTTTCCCTAGGGGCAGCAGCAGTTCGGTAAAATTCCGTGGATTTGCGAATAACGCAAACGGGAAAATCGTTTTGTAAACAAAACCGAAATATTGTATAGTGTTTGTATAAAATTTGAACGTCATTCTGTACAGGAAGGAGCGCGCGTCATGTACAACATCAAAACCGTCGTCAAGCTGGTAGGCATTCCGGCCGTCACGATCCGTGCATGGGAAAACCGTTACGGTGTCGTAGAGCCGGGCCGGACCGACGGTGGTCATCGGGTGTATTCGGAGCGGGATGTCGAGGATTTGCGCTGGCTGAAGCGACAGGTTGACGAGAGAGGAATGAACATCAGCCAGGCTGCGAAGCTGTTGAAGCAGACCAAGGCGGAACGCCGCGACGAAGCGGGACGTCAGGAGCTGGTCCCGGAAGCGGACAATGAGCCGGCACTGGCGCCGGATATCCGCCAGCTAACATTCGACAAGCTACAGGCTTCGTTATACGATACTCTGATCCAGTACCGGACCGAGGAAGCAAACAGCTTGATCGATATGGGTTTTGCGTTGTATGCCTACGAGGATATGTTTCATCATGTGCTCGTACCGATTTTGTATCGAATTGGAGAAGAATGGGAAAGTGGCAAGGTGAGTGTCGCCCAGGAGCACTTCACAAGCAATATGTTGTATCAACGGTTTCATTATTTCTTCCGTGTATTGCCGGTCCAGTCCAATATGCCGAAGGCGGTCGCTTTTTGCCCGTCGGGTGAGCATCACCAGCTCGGCTTGCTGCTCTTCGTGTTGTTTTTGCGAAAAAAGGGGATGGAGGTCGTATATTTGGGGACCGACATGCCCCTGGACGGCGTATTGCATGTGATCGAGAGCAAGCAGATCCGCTTCGTTTGCGTATCGTTGACCGGGGATTGCAATCTGAATGCCGCGTTAGGGATGCTTCGACATATAGCGGACGAGTTTCCGGATATCCGTTTCGTGCTGGGGGGCAGTGCGTTTAGCGGCGGCGGGCATCCGTACTCTGGATTCGTGTTAAGCGGCGATCCCGCCAAATGGGAAAGCTGGTTTAAGGATCAGGTAGGGAAATAAAGCTGCAAATCGTGGAGAAAACGGGTCTTTTCGCTTATGCGAAAAGGCCTTTTCAGGTTGTGAAAAATGAGGTGATCAAAAGAAATATTCCGGACGGTACATTTTTATCGTGACAGTTTTGTATATGTATTGTATAGTATTTGTATAAATAAAGTGAATGGAATTGTATTTCGGAGGTGAGCGTCTTTTGCCGGAAAAGAAGAAATCGACCGTTGCCGTTGTAGGTGCAGGACCGGGAGGGCTGGCGGTAGCCATGCTGCTCGCAAGCAGGGGGTACCATGTATCGGTGTTCGAAAAAAATGACTCGGTGGGAGGGCGTACGTCCAGACTTGAACTGGGCGAATACACATTCGATCGCGGTCCGACTTTTTTAATGATGCCCCATCTGCTCGAGGAACTGTTCGCTTACGCCGGCGCCGATATGCATCAGCAGCTGCGCCTTGTCGAGCTGGACCCGATGTACCGGTTAGTGTTCGGGGAACAGGAGCTGTTGGCGACGCGGAGCCCCGCACGGATGAAGGAGCGGATCGACTCGTTCTCCCCTGGGGACGGCGACGGTTACCTGCGGTTTATGCTGGAGGAAGAGAACAAGTTCAAGATGCTCGAGCCGCTGCTTAGAAGGCCGTTTAACGGGGTGTTTGACTATGCCCGTCGCGATGTCCTTCGCGCGCTGCCGAAGCTGAGTCTCGGCGACACGGTGTACAGCCGGCTGGCCCGTTATTTCAAGGATGAACGTTTGCGGTTCGCCTTTTCGTTCCAGGCGAAATATTTGGGAATGTCGCCGTGGGAATGTCCGGGCGCTTTTACGATCCTGTCCTTCATGGAGCACCGGTACGGCTTATATCATCCAATGGGCGGCGTTTTTCGGACCTGCGAGGCAATGGCAGACGTATTTCGCGGACTGGGCGGTCAACTGCATACGTCTTGCGGCGTCAAGCAGGTGCGGGTGCGGGAGAGGAAAGCGGTTGGGCTGCTGCTTGAGAACGGGGAGGAGCTTGCCTTCGACGATATTGTCATCAACGCCGATTTCGGTACGGCGGCAAGCCGGTTGTTCGCACCGGGCGATCTGCGAAAATATTCGCCCGACAAAGTTTCTCGTCTCCGTTATTCATGCTCGGCGTTCATGCTGTATATGGGGGTGAACCGTCCCGTCCGTCTGCCCCATCATAACGTTTATTTCGCCCGGGACTATCGGCGCAATACGGAGGAGGTGTGCAGGTACGGCGTCGTATCCGACGATTTTTCCTTTTATGTCCATAACCCGTCTGCATTGGACCCTACGCTGGCGCCGCCGGGCAAGTCTTCGCTGTATGTGCTCGTCCCCGTACCCAACACCGGCTGCGCTATGGAGTGGAACGAGGAGACGACAGGCAGCTTCCGTGAGTCCGTGCTTCGCAAGCTCGAACAGGAACCGGAGCTCGCAGGTATCACCCGGGATATCGAAACCGAGCTGATCGCCACTCCCCGCGATTGGGAACAGCAGCTTAACGTATACAGGGGAGCCACCTTTAATCTGTCGCACCGGCTCAGCCAGATGATGGCGTTCCGGCCCCACAACCGGTTCGAGGATGCCGATCGCTGCTGGCTTGTAGGCGGAGGGACGCATCCGGGAAGCGGGCTGCCCACCATATGGGAATCGGCGCGCATTACGGCATCGATGATGGCGGCTCGAGACGGCAAGGAACCGTTCGGCCTGTCCGCCAGCGTAGCGGCTCAAGGACTCCGCCCGTGACCCTGTTCCGGGCAAACATACTTCACGCAAAGGCGGTGTTCCCATGAACGTAGGTATAGTCGGCGGAGGAATCGGCGGATTGACCCTGGCGCTACTCTTGTCACAGCGGGGGATCGCGGTCACGATTTATGAGAAAGCCGGCAAGCTCGGCGGCAGACTCGCTTTCCGCAGGCTGGAGGACGGATGTCGGATAGACGAAGGGCCGACGATCGTGCTGCTTCCCGAAATGCTGCTGTCGGTACTTGAAGAAGGGGGCCTCGACCGTTCTGAAGTTCCGCTGCTGGAATGCAGCCCGATGTACCGGATTTATTACGGAGACGGTACCGTTCTGAACAAATGGCGGAATACCGGCAGGCAGCTGGAGGAGCTGCAAAGCTTCGCACCCGGCTCGGAGCGGGGGTTTCTCAAGTACATGTCCGATATGAATCGAGCGTTCTCCATCGGGGAGAGGCAAATACTGAACCGAAGGCTGCTTCGCAAACGGCATCTGCTTCATTCCGATACGCTGCGGATGCTGGCCGCCGTCAAGGCGTACAAGAGTGCGCGTTCCTTGGCCGCAGACTACTTTACCAACGATAAGCTCGTCGATGCGTTTTCCCTGCAAACGCTGTACATCGGCGGATCTCCCTCCGCCACGCCCTCCCTTTATTCCTTTGTGTCCTATGCGGAGCATGCGTTCGGCGTATGGTATATGCCGGGAGGCTACGCGACGCTCGTAGAGAAACTCGAGCGCGTCCTCCGCTCCAGAGGCGTTCGGATCAAGCTGAACAGCGAGGTGAACCGACTGGAAATCGGCGAGGGGCGATGCAGCGGCGTCAAGCTGTCGGACGGCAGCGTCGTTCCTCACGACCAAGTCATCTTCAACGGAGATTTCCCTCATCTGTCTCCGTTGCTTCCCGGGGGAGCGAAGCCGTCCAAACGCGCAGCGTTCGTCCCTTCATCCGGCTGTCTGCTGCTGTACGCGACTGCAGCCAAAAGGTGGACCCGGCTGGCCGGTCATCAGTTTTTTTTGCCGGCAACTCCGTTATCCGACCATTGGCGTCTACTATTCGAGCAGCGGAAAGTCCCCGCTAACCCGTCTTTTTATGTATTTTCCCCTACGGCCTTGGAGCCGGAGGCGGCCCCTGAGGGCCACTCGGTCCTTTATTTTCTCGTGCCGGTTCCAACAGGCTCGACCATGGATTGGCAGAAGGAGAAGCAGGCGATAGTCGATTATGTCCTGTCGGAGACCGAACGAAGAGCGGCGCCCGGTCTGACGGCCTCGATCCGGCATCTGGTTGTGAAGACACCTGAGGATGCGGAGGCGGAAGGGTTATTTGGGGGAGGCAGCTTCGGAATCGCTCCGACATGGCTGCAATCCGGGCCGTTCCGTCCGCAGCAGAAGCCGTATCCGATCGAAGGCCTGCACGCGCTCGGGGCCTCCGTCCATCCGGGGGGAGGCGTTCCGATCGTTATGCACGGCGCCAAACTGTTATGCGACCAATTGATGAAGGAGCGATCTTGATGGAATGCTTGAAGCAGTGTGAAGCGATGATTGCGAAAGGGTCGCTGACGTTTTACAGCGCGTTCCGGTCCCTGCCTAGCCCCCGCCGCCAGGCGGTGTACGTGATCTACGCGTTCTGCCGGATGATCGACGATGCCGTCGACGAGCCGGAGCAGTCTCCCTATACGCTTGGTGAACTGAAGGAGCAGTTCGACCGGTACGAGCAGGCAGGCGGGCATTTCATCTGGCCGGCGCTGCGGTGGCTGTTTCAAACGTTTCCGGCGCTCGGCAAAGAGCCGTTTTTCCGGCAGATGGAGGGTCAGCAAACCGACCTGGATGTTGTTCAATACGAAACGATGGAACAATTGGACCGGTACTGTTATCTGGTTGCCGGTACTGTAGGAGAGATGCTGCTCCCCGTACTCCATGACGATCCGGACGAGAAAGTAACGGAAGCCGGCATCATGCTTGGCAAAGCGATGCAAATCGTCAATATCGTCCGGGATGTTGGCGAGGACCGGCGACGGGGAAGGCGGTACATTCCGAAGGAATGGATGGACAGAGCGGGTTACTGCGAAGGGCGGCTGGATAGCGGCATAATCGACGAATCGTTCGTCAGGCTGATCGGCGCTTTCGATCGGCTGGCCCGGGACTGGTTTGCCCGAGGTCTGAATGGGTTGGAAACGTATCCGCGGGAAAGCGCCTGCTGTATCGAAATCGCGGCCCGTTATTACGAGGCGATATTGGATGAGGTAAAAGAAAACGGCTACGATGTGTTTACCAAACGAGCCGTTGTCGGAGGCGCCCGCAAGCTGGCGCTGGCATCCGCCATACGGGTGAAATATACCGGACTTGCCCCAGTTCCGGAAGAAACGGCTGTATCGTAAATGGGATACTTGTTCTGGTTCTGGTATGCCGTCGGTTTTGGGCTGCTCGTGTTTTATCGGGTGCCGGATTTTCTTGGATTTTCCAACGGCCTTTTCCTGCTGTTTTTTGCCATGTACGCTATATCGATGGAGATCAGGGAAAGCCGGCTGGGCGGGGCGGGCTCCGCTTTATATCTATACGTCAGGGCGTCCGTCGTTTTCATTTCGACCATGCTGATCGAAGCGTACGGAGTCGCGACAGCTATTCCGTTCGGCCGTTACGACTATACGCCGGTGCTCGGTATAACGGCATGGGGAGTGCCGCTGGCAATTGGCGCTGCATGGGTTGGGGTCGTTTCGGTATGCTCGGCAATGTCTGCGTCGGCGAGCCGTCTGTGGAGCGCGGTGCAAACGGGATTGTGGGCGATGTGCTTTGACATCGTGCTCGACCCTGCGTCGGAAGCCAGCGGATTTTGGAAGTGGAGCGACTCTGGGTATTATTACGGGATACCTTGGCAAAACTTTGCCTCCTGGTTCGTGATTGCGTTCGTCCTGGCCTGGCTGCTGTATCCGCCACGACGGAGCGACAAGGCATGCGGTCCGAGCATTTCCGCAGCTCCTTTCAGGTTGTACCAGGCGCTTGTTGTATTGTTCGGGATATTGGCATGGAAGGCGGGGCTTTCGGCAGCGGGCTTTGCGGCTGTCCTGATCACGGCGGCGGCGGAAGGGAGACTGTATGATGCCCGGAGAAAGGCGGTTAAGGGCGGCGGGCGAAGGGACGCTAATCCTCGCGGACAAACAAAAGTGGTTTAATAAGCTGTTTTATTTGTACAACAAGCATTGGCTGCTCCCGCGCTTTTTTCATTCGATTGAAGCTGTTGGCGCGGTCGACGCGGAGCCGGGTGCGTCCGTTCTGTACATCATGAATCATTGCAGCTGGTGGGACGGCCTGCTGGTATATCATGCGACCCAAAACTGCTCGCTCGCCGATCATTATATGATGATGGACCGGGAACAGCTCGCACATTATCCGTTTTTTCGCAAGCTCGGCGCTTTCTCCATCGATAAATCGTCTCTTGGCGGCATAACCGCTTCGCTGGACTACGCTTCTTCGCTAATGCGTCAGGGGCGAGCCGTCTGGTTGTTCCCTCAAGGCGCCATCGAGCATCAGGAGAAACGGCCGATTGCGTTTCAAAGCGGTGTAGGCGCTCTGTTATGCCGTTGTCCGCAAACGGCCGTCATACCGGTCACCGTGTACTACTCGGTGTCAAACCGCCAAAAGCTGCTGGCTGAGCTCGAATTCGGCAAGTTGATGAAGATGGACTGGCCGGAGATGGGGAGAAGGCGAATTGCCGCGATGCTGCACCGCAGCCTCGAAGATCAGCTGGAATTGCAGCGTGCGAGGATTATTCGGGGCGAACGGTTGCTTGATGAAACGGAACGGGAAACGGGGCAAATGAGGCGCATTTTATTTAGCTCCGAAGGTTTCGCAGGAATTGGGCGGGGTTCACAGTCGAAAGGAGTTGGGCTATGGCGATCGCCATTTGGACCGTCGTAATGCTGCTGGTTGTGCAAATTGTTTTCGCGAGGTGGAATTTGAATCAGCTTCCGGCACTGGGGAGCAGAGATTCACGGAAAAGCTATAGTTCGCCTGGGGCAAAAACAGTGTCGTGCCAGAAAACCGAAAATAACGGAATATGGTTGTCCGTCCTGATTCCGGCGAGAAACGAGGCGGGGCGTATCGGTGACTGTCTGGCCTCGGTCTCCGCAGCGGCGGAGGACGATTGCGGCGTGGAAATCTGGGTGCTAGACGATGAATCGGATGACGGAACGGCTACTGTCGTCGAGCGTATGGGGCAAAGGGATTCACGTATCGGTTTGTTGGCCGGTACCCCGCTTCCCGCCGGCTGGATCGGCAAATCTCACGCTTGCCGACAGCTGGCGTCCCGTGCCTCCGGTGATTGGTTTCTGTTCTTGGACGCCGACACCAGACTGGAAAAGGGGTGTCTCCGCGCGCTGCGCGACACGCTGTCGTCACAGGGGGATTGGGGGCTGGTTACGGGCTTTCCCCGACAGGAAACAGAAACCTGGATGGAACGGCTCGTCGTGCCGCTGATGATGTTTACCGTCGCCTGCCATCTGCCCTGCCGTCTTGTTGCCGGGTCGGCCGATCCCCGATTCGTTGCGGCTCACGGAGCGTTTATGTGCATACACCGGATGACGTACGAAACGATCGGCGGACATGCGGCGTTCAGCTCCCACCTTGTCGACGATATGGAGCTCGCTAGAAGAGTTAAGCGTGCGGGACATCCCGTTCGGCTCGCCAGCATACACCGGTTTGTGTATATGCGGATGTACGAAAACGCGGCACAAGTTTGGAAAGGGTACGCCAAGAACGTATTTCCGGGACTGGGACGCAACGGACTTCTTTTATTCGGTGTGCTTTTTTCCTATGCATTTCTATATCTGTTTCCGCTGTTGACGCTATGTTCCTCGATAGGACATCCCGATCTGTTTCTG
The DNA here is from genome assembly GCF_058135425.1 of Paenibacillus sp. MAH-35. Taxonomy (NCBI): domain Bacteria; kingdom Bacillati; phylum Bacillota; class Bacilli; order Caryophanales; family Paenibacillaceae; genus Paenibacillus; species Paenibacillus sp. MAH-35. Next base: position 43,150 of record NZ_JBYUPU010000031.1, on the reverse strand, counting down.
CCCTCGATACTGGCCTTGGCGCTGGGTTTCGGATTGAAGGCGATTGTGGACCGCTCCAGCGGCGTATCGCCAAAATACGCCTGGACGCTTCCGGCTGCCATATGTCTGCTAATAGCGATCGGAGTCGCTTCCTGGACAATAGCGGCGACAGGCAACACTTATGAGTGGAAGGGGAGACGGTATACATGAAACGGGTGATCGTAATCGGAGGGGGGCTGGGCGGACTTTCGTGCGCCATCCGGCTGGCAACTGCGGGTTTCCAGGTCAGGCTGATCGAGCGTCAGCGGGCGCTGGGGGGCAAGCTGCAGCGGGTGGAAGCCGGACCGTATTCATTCGACAGGGGACCGAGCACGATTACGATGACCTCCATGTTCGAACGAGTGTTTACCTCCGCAGGGAGAAGAATAGAAGATTACGTATCTTTTTACAAGCTGCCGGTTTATACCCGCAACCGGTTTGCCGACGGCCATCAGGTCGATTTGACCCGAGACCCGGCAGCTACAGCTGATCAGATTGCGCGTTACAGCGCCAAGGACGCGTCCCGATACGAAACGTTCCTTGCGGAAGCGAAACGTTTATACTCCATATCCCGCAGCCGATTTTTAAATCGGCTTTTGACCGACCCGCTTGACCTGGCCGATCCCCGCCTTTTGGCCGGACTGCTGTCCGTTCGGCCGTTTACGACGCTGGACCGCTTGCTGGCACGATACTTCGAGCATCCCAACACCCGTATGATGCTGGGGCGTTATGCCACCTATATCGGTTCCTCTCCGTACCGCACTCCGGCCGTATTTGCCATGCTCGCTCATGTGGAGGCGGGCGAGGGAATTGTCGGGATCCGGGGAGGAACGTATGAGCTTGTTCGCGCGTTCGGTCGACTGGCGGAGGAGCTGGGTGTATCGATCCATTTAGGGGAAGAGGTTGTCAAGATTCGAACGTCGTCCGGGAAAGTATCGGGGGTTACCACAGCTTGCGGAGATTATGCGGCGGATGTGGTCGTAGCCGGAGGTGACTTGCTGACGATGACACGTGCGCTGCTGGACGAAGAGGAGCGGCCGTCGCTGCCCGACAGGAAAATAGCCGGTTACGAGCCTTCCCATTCCGGTCTTGTGCTGATGCTCGGAGTAAAGCGAAAATATGAGCAGCTAAGCCATCATACCGTTTTTTTCCCTGAGCGTTACGAAGAAGAATTTATAGACTTGTTCGAGCGGAAAGTTCCGCCTCGCGACCCGGCTCTGTATATTTGCTGGAACGGGACGGATGGAGAACTTACGGCCCCGGATAGCTGCAGTGCTTTATTCGTGCTTGTTAACGCGCCTTATTTATGCGAATCGGCGTGGGATTGGCAGGAAAAACGGGAGGCATATGTCGAACAAGTGACAGAGAAACTGGAGAGAGTCGGTTTGTGCGGTATACGGACCGATATGGAAGTTCGTCTCGTGTATACTCCCGAACAGCTGCGCGAAGACACGGGAGCATACCGGGGGGCGATCTATGGAATATCGTCCAATTCGTTCCGCCAAGCCTTTTTCCGGCCTGGCAACCGCAGCCGGGACATTGACGGGTTGTGGTTTGTCGGAGGGACTACGCATCCGGGAGGCGGTACTCCGGTCGTGACCGCTTGTGGACAACTGGTGGCGGAAAGACTCATTCGGGAATACAGGGGGTAATTGGATTGAGTACGGAACGGCGCAAGGCGGAGCATATCCGAATATGCCTAGAGGAAGATGTGAGCAGCACAACTGCGGGAAGCGGCTTCGCCGACTACCGGTTCAGGCATCGGGCGCTTCCGGAGATTGATTTTGCCGAAATCGACACGACCTGCGAATTTCTCGGCAAACCGGTAAGCGTACCTCTGCTGATCAGTTCGATGACCGGCGGCACGGAAGAAGCGCTGCGCATTAACCGGAACTTGGCCGAAGCGGCGCAGAGGCAAGGATGGGCGATGGGAGTCGGATCGGTGCGCGCCGCGGTGGAGCGCCCTTCTGTTGCCCATACGTTCCGGGTCAGGGACGCAGCTCCGACGATTCCGGTTATCGCCAACATCGGCGCCGTTCAGCTGAATTACGGCTATGGCGCGGAAGAATGCAAACGGGCGGTCGATGTGGCGGAAGCGGACGGACTTGTGCTGCATCTGAATTCGATGCAGGAGCTGTTTCAGCCGGAAGGGAATACGAATTTTAAAGATTTGCTGCGGCAAATCGAGGTCGTATGCCGATCGTTGCAGGTACCGGTAGGCGTCAAGGAAGTCGGCTGGGGGATCGGCGGAGATACGGCGAGGCTGCTCGCTGATGCCGGCGTCCGGTTTGTCGATGTCGCGGGAGCGGGGGGCACTTCGTGGAGCCAGGTGGAGAAGTACCGGCTGCAAGACCCGGTACGCCGCGCCGCTGCGGAAGCGTTCGCCGGCTGGGGCATCCCGACGGCGCAATGCGTTGTCGAGGTGCATGAGGCCGCGCCGGGCTGTAGCCTGATAGCGAGCGGCGGTTTGTCCAGCGGTGTGGACGCTGCTAAAGCAATCGCGCTGGGCGCCGATCTCGCAGGCTTCGGCCGCTCGCTGCTAGGCCCGGCGGTCGGTTCGCTCGAGGAGACCGACCTAGCGCTGCAGCGTATATCGTTTGAGCTGCGTGCCGCCATGTTCGGCATCGGTGCGGCAAACTTGTCCGAGCTGCGCGGCACTCCCAATCTGACTAAACGGTAATCCATCGTCAAGGCAATGCACATCCGTTACAAAGCATAATGTTCCTTTAAAAGCACAGGGGCTCGCCGCTGTTGGCATCGATCAGTCTCACTTGCCGGCCGGTTAAACGATCAACGAGCCGATACGTCAATTTATAGCGGCGCTCGGGAGCGGAGTCGGAATAATCGGTTGCCCATTCCGGCCGCAGATCGACCGAATCCATGTAAATTTTCTTTACGTCGGCAACGCTAACACGAGGAGCGGGGTCGAAACCGGCCAGCTGCCCGGGCCCTACAGACAACCCTATGAACTGATCGGGTTGACCTGTCGTTTTGTTGATGCAGATCCGGATTCTATCCGTCTCCAGCTGGACTCCGCCGATCTGCAGCCGAAACTCAAACAGCTCGGTATCGCAATCCTCCCGGCTGTCGTCCGTCTTCAACCGCAAATACGGCAACAGTCCGGGAGCGGCGCGGTTTATGAGACGGACGGCGATATCCCGGCATTCCTCCCGCGAAAGACATAACGGACCTGAGGCTTTGTCGAACCGCATAAAGGAAACGAGTCTTCCGCTCTCAGGATTGAGCATCGCTTTAATCGTCTGCTCGTTGCGGTTATGGAAAAACGAGTTTATGGACAGAGCGTCCTGCACGCCGGGTGCGGGAGTATAATCGGTTCTTCGCCAGACGAAGCCGGTTTTGCCGTCGATCTCCGCCTGACGCAGCAGCTCGTATTGCCCGGGATCGTGACCGGCCCAGCGAAGAACATCCGGTTCGGAGGCGGCCGCCGGCTCGTCAGCCGGCACGGCTACTTCCTCCCATGCTGCTTCGATATCGTCCTCCTGTTCGGACTCTTCGGTCAGACTCTCCGCTTCTCCGGCTTTCCGGGCATCCGCCTCGAAGCTGGATACATACGGATGCGGCCGGTAGACGAGCCGCAGCTTTTCTCGGACAGGGGCCGCCGCGTGCTCCGTTACGAGGCTCAGCTCCAACCGCAAATCGGTAGAGGCGGCAAGCCGCTGCAGCAGCTTTTCCTTCGGCACCAGCTCCGCCGGAACTGCCGGCTCCTGCTGGCTGCCAAAATAACGGAAGCCGGTCACGGTGCCGTCTTCGGCGATTCGAACCCGGAATCCGGAGCGGGGGAGGGGCAGGTCCATCGCCATTTGCCCATATTCGTACAGTTGGCCGCCGCCTGGAGGGGAACTGTCCCGTACCGGCACGAACCGGTCCAGCGCATCCGGGTACAGCTCCGTCACGAAGCGAAGCGCCCGCCTGCGAAGCTCTTCGAAAGACAGAACTTCTTCCGCCAGGCCGAGCGGTTTCCCCGTATCATCGGAGTAGTGAAGCAAATCCCCCTGTTCTCCAAGCTCGACCGTTATACCGTTATCGGTACCCGGCAAGGTCCAGACAAACATCGCCGCCGCTCCGTCCCGCCCGGTAGAAGGCTCGTACTCTTCAATCGTGAGCGCGTAACCTTCGGGAACGGCTAGAATCGTTTCCGCCCGCATCCTTAGCGCCGCGCGGCGTGCAAGCAGCGCTTCATCTTGTCCTTCTTTACCCGGCTCTCCGGCCGGATTGCTACTAGTTGTCGTATGCATAACTTCTCAGTCCTCCCCGGTAATACGTCCCTATCCTCTATCTATCGATTCTCTTTCTCTAATTGTACGACAACCCGCGAATGAAGTCTAAAAAACAAAAGCCTTATACGCATTATTTGGTCTTCCCGGCCGTTTAATTTTCCCCTTTTCTGTCAATAATGGTTAGAAGCGATTCCATCCTTTGAAGCGTATTTGGAAATGGAACAGTTCACCATGGACCAGGAGGGGTTAAATCTTATGTTCAAGCGAGGGTTGACGCGCTTCATTTGCGCCATGCTGGCACTGGCGCTTGTTATGCCGGCTGCCGCATACGCCGAAGAGAAAACGGAAAAGGCGCAGGAGCAGGCTCCGCAAGTCGATCTGGCTCCTAACGCCGTATCTGCCGTGCTGATGGATGCCGACACCGGTACAGTCATGTACGAAAAAAACAAAAATCAAAAGCTTCCTCCGGCCAGCATCACGAAGATCATGACGATGGTGCTGATTATGGAGGCGATGGCTCAAGGCAAACTCAAATCCGACGAGAAAGTGCGCACGAGCGAATACGCGGCATCGATGGGCGGCTCGCAAATCTTTCTCGAGCCGGGTGAAGAAATGACCGTAGACGAGATGCTGAAAGGGATCGCGATGGCGTCCGGAAACGACGCGTCCGTGGCGATGGCGGAGAAAATCGCCGGAACCGAAGAGGCGTTCGTCAGTATGATGAATGCGCGGGCCAAGGAGCTTGGCATGAAAGATACGCATTTCGTCAACGTGAACGGTCTCCCGGCGGACAATCATTACACCTCCGCCCACGATATCGCGATTATGTCGCGTGAACTGCTGAAGCACCAGGAAATTACGAAATATACAGGGCAATACCAGGATTATTTGCGCAAAGATACGGAAAAGCCGTTCTGGCTCGTCAATACGAACAAGCTGGTCCGGTTTTATACAGGGGCGGACGGGCTGAAGACCGGATATACGAGCGAGGCGAAATTTTGTTTGTCAGCCACGGCCAAACGCGACAACCTGCGGGTCATCGCGGTCGTGCTGGGCGAACCGAATACGAAAACACGCAACGCCGAAGTGACGAAAATGTTCGACTACGCATTTTCCCAATATACAAGCTTGCCGATCTTCAAAGCCGGAGACGTGATCGGTACGATTCGCGTCGAGAAGGGCGAATTGCCCCAGCTGGAAATTACGGCGACTCACCCGTACAGCGTACTGATGAGAAGAGGCGATGCCGGCGACGATATCCGTCACGAGCTGCAGCTGGAGCCGAACTTGAAGGCGCCGATCGCCGTAGGGCAGCCGCTTGGCAAGCTGGTTGTCTACAAAGGCGACCGGATCGTCTCCGAATTCCCGATCGAATCTCCGGTCGAAGTGAAGAAGGCGGGCTGGTGGAAGCTGTTCAAGCGGACCACGATGCATCTGTTCATGGCGGACTAATATCCGCCGCACCACGTCCCCGGTCGTACCGACAACGGTGCCGGGGACCTTCATTACACATTGGCAAACGGCAAATTCCCGCGAATCCGGGGATATTATGTTGAAATATATCATCTACGTTCTTATTATGGCAGTTTTCTTCTAGTTTTGTCGGCTTGCAGGAATTCCCATTCATTTCGTAGAAATGGTAGACACAACGCGAAAGGGAGTGAGCCAGACTTGAGTTTGCATATCGAATTGGAGCATCAACGGAGAACGCTGATTGTCCGATTAAAGGGAGAGCTTGACCATCATACCGCCGATACGGTGAAAGTAAAGATGGAAGAAGCGATTTTAAGAGGGGACGTTAATCATGTCGTGCTCAGTATGAAAGATTTGAGCTTCATGGACAGCTCGGGTCTAGGAGTCATTTTGGGGCGGTACAAGCTGATTACGTCCAGAGGCGGCAAAATGGTCGTTTGCGACGTCAATCCGGCGGTGTACCGGCTTTTCGAAATGTCGGGCCTGTTCAAGATTCTATCGATTCAAGACAATGAAAGACTCGCCCTTTCCAGTCTGGAGGTGGTTTCATGAGCCGCAACAATCATATGGAGCTCCGCTTTGCCAGCATTTCCGAGAACGAGTCGTTTGCCCGTGTAACCGTAGCGGCCTTCGTCTCCCAACTCGATCCGACGATGGACGAGCTGACCGATATCAAAACCGTGGTGTCGGAAGCTGTAACCAATGCGATTATTCACGGGTATGACAATTCCCCGGACGGCGTTATTACGATAACGGCCAAAATCGAGCAGAGCATCTTTTATTTAACGGTAGAGGACCAAGGCAAAGGCATCGAGGACGTTGAGCTGGCTCGCCAGCCGCTGTATACCTCGAAGCCCGAACTTGAAAGATCCGGCATGGGCTTTACGATTATCGAAAACTTTATGGACGAGGTCGAGATCGTGACCCGGCGGGGCGAAGGAACGAAGGTCGTCATGGTGAAACGAATAGAATCCAAAAAAGCGCTGTTTAACTAGGGGTTTTGCGATATGGATAGCGAGTTGAAACATGCCTCTCATACGTATCTGGACGATACCGAAGTCAAGCGGCTTATTGCCCTCAGCCAATCCGGGGATACGATCGCCCGGGAAACGCTAGTAAGCTGCAACATTCGTCTCGTCTGGTCCGTCGTTCAGCGCTTTTTAAACCGCGGCTACGAGCCGGAGGATTTATTTCAGATCGGGTGCATCGGCCTGTTGAAGTCTGTAGATAAGTTCGATTTATCTTATGACGTGAAGTTTTCCACGTACGCGGTGCCGATGATAATCGGGGAAATCCAGCGCTTTTTACGGGACGACGGTACGGTCAAAGTGAGCCGCTCGTTGAAAGAGTTGGCGAACAAAGTGCGCAAGAAAAAAGACGAGCTGTCGAAAAGGCTCGGCCGGATGCCGACGATTAAAGAAGTGGCCGAAGACCTCGGCATTACGCCGGAGGACGTCGTATTCGCGCAAGAAGCGAACAAGCCCCCCTCGTCGATTCACGAGACGGTGTTCGAGAACGACGGAGATCCGATTACGCTGATGGACCAGATCGCCGACGAAGGGCAGGAGAAATGGTTCGACAAGCTGGCGTTGAACGAAGCGATCGGCACGTTGACGGAGCGCGAACGGCTGATTGTGTACTTGCGGTACTTCCGGGATCAGACCCAGTCGGAGGTGGCCAGCCGGCTTGGCATATCGCAGGTGCAGGTTTCCCGGCTGGAGAAAAAAATATTGCAGTCGATCCGCGAGCAAATCGCTCAATAAAGGAAAGACTTCAGGCTAAGACCGTTTCCGCCTTGACGAGGTGGGGGCGGTTTTTCTTTTTGCCAAAAAATAGAGCGGTTACCGCGATTTTTCGTATCGCATACTACAGGAAAGATGATGAAGGAGAGGGATCAAGGTGAACCGCTCGTTCGTGCCGATCTTGTATATCCGGCTCCGCAAGCGGGTGACCGCCGCCCCGGGGGAAACGGTGACGCTGGGCAAGGTCGCCCATCTGATGACGGAGCCGGACATGGAGAAAAAGCTGTTGGAGCTGCCGATCTGCAAGCCTTCCGAGCGCGACGGTCATGTCGTTCTGATCGACATGATGCAGATCGTAGCGGCGGTCCGTTCCCTGTATCCGCGGCTTCAGGTGGAGCACTTCGGAGAACCTCATGTGCTGATCGATATTCAGACCCGATCCAAGCCGCCGAACCGTGCGGCGCTTGCCGTCGTCTGGGTGCTGCTGTTCATCGGCTCGGGAATGGCGATCATGAACTTTCATGAAGACGTCAGCATGATGGAAGTCCATCAGCGCATCTACGAGATGATTACCGGGCGCCGCGCCGAACATCCGTACTGGCTTCAGATCCCGTACTCGTTCGGATTGGGTGCAGGGATGGTCGTCTTTTTCAACCAACTGTTCAAGAAACGGTTAAGCGAGGAGCCGAGCCCGCTCGAGGTGGAGATGTTCTCGTATCAGGAAAGCCTGAATCATTACGTTATTACTGAGGAGTACAAAAAGATGCTGCCGGCCGCGCAGGCGGAAGCAGGCGGCGGAGACGGGCAGGCTTCTTCCGGGAAACGAAACGACGGCGATTCGCCATGAGCGTTTTCCTTGGCATCGTTGCGGTCGTGATCGTCGGATTGTCCGGAGGTATTGCGGTTGGCGGCGGGATGGTGGCGTTTCTGGTCGTCCTGGACATCTTGCCGAGGCTGGCGCAGATGACACGGGCGTTCGACCGCGTGCATACGTTCGAAGGGGCGATCGTGACCGGGGTTATGGTCTGGACGGTGGCCGACTTTATGGATTGGCAAATAACGCTGGCTCCCGTCGTTACCGCCGTGGTCGGTTTTATCGCAGGCTGCTTCGTCGGGATGCTGGCCGGAGCTTTGACAGAAGTGCTGAACGTGCTGCCGATCATGGCCAAACGGCTCGGTCTGGGCCCCTATATTATTTGGCTGCTGATGGCGATGGTGCTCGGGAAAGTAGCCGGTTCGCTTTTTGAATGGATCATCTTCCGCACATGAACGATATTCGGCAGGAGGGACGCATAGATGGGTACCGGTTTAAGAGATCGAAGACACGGACGGAAAGACGGAGGAGGAGCAGACGGCAGAAACGACGGCAGAATCGATGCCCGAGATCTGCTCACCGACGAAGAGATCGGCTTGATCCGGATGGAGGAAATTCCGGGCAAACTGGAAGAGATCAAACGGGCGCTGGAGGAAAAGGTCGGGCTTGGCGTCAGCTTCGATCTCGTCTTCCGGGTGATGGAATTCGGCACGAAACGGACGGCGTTTTTTTACGCGAACGGTTTCGCCAAAGATACGGTGCTGACCGATATTATCGTCCGCCTCACCCATCTTGACCGGGAACAGCTCGTACCGGACACGTTAAGCAGCTTGCTGAACAAGTATGTGTCGCATATCCAGGTTGAAACCGAGGACGATTTCGACAAGGCCGTCCAGTTTGCGCTGATGGGCTCTACTGTCTTATTCGTCGAAAACAGCGGGGCCGCGCTTGTCATAGACTCCAAAAGCTTCCCGGTCCGCTCGATAGAGGAGCCGGACCTCGAACGCGTCGTGCGGGGCTCCCGCGACGGCTTCGTCGAGACGCTGATGACCAACGTGACGCTGGTGAGACGCCGCATCCGCGACCCGAGACTGAAGCTGGAGATTATGAGAGTAGGGAAACGGACGAAGACGGACGTATGCATCGGCTACATAAGCGATATTGCCGATCCGCGGCTCGTCGAATCGTTGCGCGACAAGATCAGCAAGGTCAACATCGACGGGATTCCGCTCGGCGACAAGCAGCTCGAGGAGGCGATCATCAGCAAAGGCTGGAATCCATATCCGTCCGTCCGTTACTCGGAACGGCCTGACGTCGTCAGCTCACATATGCTTGAAGGGCATGTGATCGTTTTTGCCGATACGTCGCCGAGCGTCATGATTTTGCCGACTACGTTTTTCCATCTGGTGCAGCATGTGGAGGAGTACAGGCAAGCGCCGTTTGTCGGCAGTTATTTGCGGTGGGTCCGGTTTCTGGGAATTATGACTTCGTTGTTCCTGCTGCCTTTGTGGTTCCTGCTCGTGCAAAATCCGGAGCTGAAGCCGGCCGGTCTCGAATTTCTCGGACCCCAGAAGCAAGGCGAGCTTCCGCTGCTTATCCAGTTTCTGCTCGTTGAAGTCGGGGTCGACCTGATGCGGATGGCCGCCGTCCATACCCCTTCTCCCTTATCGATCGCGATGGGCTTGGTAGCCGCCATTCTTGTCGGGGATATTGCGGTGAAGACGGGATTGTTCATCAACGAGGTTATCATGTATATGGCGATCGCCGCAGTGGGGATGTTCGCGACGCCGAGCTACGAGCTTGGTCTGGCCAACCGGCTTGTCCGGATGGGACTGCTCATTCTGGTGGCCGCCTTTAAAATCCCCGGATTGGTGCTGGGCGTGACCGTGTGGCTGATCGCCTTGTCGGTGACAAGATCGTACAATACTCCGTACATGTGGCCGTTCATCCCGTTCCATGCGAAGGCGTTATTCTCGATTCTCGTCCGCCGTCCGATTTTGGCCAACAAGTTTCGTCCCAGCATTACCAATCCGATCGATGAGACGCGCCAACCGGTCGATTGACGATAAAGAGGCAGCCCGTGAGCGATACTCATGGGCTTTTGCTGTGCATGAGGGGCTGTTCATGCGTATTGTCATCGGCTCGGAGCTGTGGTAATTTAGAAGAAAGCCAGCGAGCCTGAGACATCCACAATCGATAGAAGGAAAGAGGAACCAGATATGTATTTGCACGGAACTAGCCAAATCAATTCGGACGGACGACTTGAAATCGGGGGATGCGACACCGCGGAGCTCGCCGCAAAATTCGGTACGCCGCTTTATGTGTTCGACGAGGCGCTGATCCGACGCCGCTGCAAGGAGTTCGTAGAGGCATTCCGGGCTACCGGAATGCGGTACCAGGTGGCCTACGCCAGCAAAGCGTTTTGCGTCATGGCAATGTGCCGGATCGCCGAGGAGGAAGGAATGTCGCTGGACGTCGTATCCGACGGCGAGCTGTACACGGCGCTGAGAGCCGGGTTTCCGCCCGAGCGCATCCACTTCCACGGCAATAACAAAACACTCGAGGAGCTGGAGATGGCGATCGACGCCAAGATCGGCTGTGTCGTCGTCGACAATTTTACCGAGCTGTATATGCTTAACGAGACCGCCAAGGAGAAGGGCGTCAAAGTTAAAATTTTGTTCCGCGTAACACCGGGCGTCGAGGCGCATACGCACGAGTTTATTTCGACCGGGCAGACGGATACGAAGTTCGGCTTCGACATCGGCAACGGCTCGGCCTTCCGCGCGATCCGCGAAGCGAAGGAACTGGAGCATGTCGAGATTTTGGGCGTTCATTCGCACATCGGCTCGCAAATATTCGAGGTTGACGGATTCCGTCTCGCCGCCGACCGGGTAGCCGAATTCGCCCAGAACGTCCGGCTGGAGCTTGACGTTACGTTCTCGGTCATTAATCTGGGTGGCGGCTTCGGCATCCGGTATACGGAGGAAGATTCCCCGCTGCCGCTTGCCAAGTACGTGCAGGCGATCACCGACTCCATCAAATCGAACTTCGCCAAGCACGACTATCCGCTTCCGGAAATATGGATCGAGCCAGGCCGCAGCATCGTCGGCGACGCGGGTACGACGCTGTACACCATCGGATCGTCGAAGGACATCCCGGGCGTACGCAAATATGTAGCCGTCGACGGCGGAATGACCGACAATCCGCGCCCTGCGTTGTACGATGCGAAGTATGAGGCGTTTCTTGCCAACCGTGCCAACGATCCGAACGAAGAGACCGTATCAATCGCCGGCAAATGCTGCGAAACCGGTGATATGCTGATCCGCGACTTGGAACTGCCTAAGACCGCTCCGGGCGATATTTTGGCCGTCGCCTGCACTGGCGCATACAACTACTCGATGGCGAGCAACTACAACCGTCTGCGCCGCCCTGCGGTCGTATTCGTACATGACGGCGAAGCCGATCTTGTCGTGCGCCGCGAGACGTTCGAGGACGTGGCCGGTAAAGACGTCATTCCCGAAAGAATGCAAAAACAGCCGGTCGCCAAAAGCTGAGCCGGTTTGGATGGATAAGAAGGAATGAAAGCAAAAAAGCCTCCTGCCCCGCCTGTTTTAGCGGCGGTCGGGAGGCTTTTTTTTGGTTCCTGCGTGTGAGCTGAGCTGGTTTGCTGCTTGCTTGGGAAGCAGATTTGCAAAGCTTGTTAGACGCGGATGGTCAGAAATCCAGAGTTAGCCGTAGACATAGCGGAAGAGTCATTTCCTCTATTCCTGCCGTGCACGTCATGTTTGTGTGATAGCGGAAGATTGGTTTCCTTTATTTTGGATTTTTAGAGGATAGAAGCGGTAATGCTGGAAATAACGGCACAAGAACTTCCGCTCTATGCCCATTTCCCGCTGCTAGCAACAAATAACGGAAATGAAACTTCCGCAAGAGCTTCCCAGGCGGTATGGGAAGCCGGTCATTGCGGCAGCTGGCGCAAGACGGTGCAGTTCATCATCGAACAGCAGGTACAGCTGATTGATTGGCGCTCACCTGCAAAAACCATCTCTTGCCGGACGGATTACAACATAAACGATAATTTGTAAGGCAAGGAAGCTCCCGTCCTCGCATGCGATCGATCAACAGCGCGATAAAGGGCTGTCCCCATAAAGTTCGCCTGATGCGGGAACGGCCCAATTTGCAAACGAAAAAACCTCAACTTCCACTCCACTGTAAAGCGGAGGTTGAGGTTTTTTCTATAGAGAAATGGTTTGAAGCGGGCTCTAACTAATGGAAAACGGGAAGCGGGGCTCAAACAAATAAAAAACGGTTAGGACCGCCCCTTTATGGTAAGAAAGAGCCGGGAAAACCGGCTCTTTCCTGAACTTGTGGTTCTACTCGTCCCAAACTTTCACTTCTTTCATTTTGTCGCCCGGCTTGACCGCATCGATGAATTCCATCCCTTTGGCCACTTTGCCGAATACCGTATGTCCGCCGTCCAGATGAGGCTGCGGCTGGTAACAGATGAAGAACTGGCTGCCGCCTGTATTCCGGCCGGCATGGGCCATCGACAGCGTGCCGCGCTCGTGCTTGCTGACGTTCGTGGCCGTTTCGCAATCGATCGTGTACCCAGGTCCGCCGGTGCCTGTTCCGCTAGGGCAGCCGCCTTGAGCTACGAAACCCTTAATGACGCGATGGAACGTCAAACCGTTGTAGAATCCGGAGTTTGCCAGCTTCTCGAAGTTGGCTACCGTGTTCGGCGCTTCCTCCGGAAAAAAATCGATCAACACTTTCTCGCCGTTTTCGAGCTCGATGCTTCCTTTTTTTGTCATGTCTAATGTTCCTCCCTTATCATGTCCAAGTGCTTTATCCATTGTACTGGAAAACTTGCCAATTATCAAAGCCGGATGGACGGAAACTCCCGATCGTGTGCACGGATGAACCGGGAAGACCGGGTAAGTTTACATTACGGACAGCGGATTCAGCGGAAGAAAGCATGAAAATCCTTGCATTTATCAATTTCAATGTGGTACTATTCATACAATGCTGGGTGTAATTTAAAGGCTTTCAGCTTTAGGAGCTGAAGGTGTAAGAACATACCGGCAGACTAGGAACTGAATCGATTTTCCTTCGGGGCAGGGTGAAAATCCCGACCGGCGGTGATTCCGCGTCGATTGCGTTATAATCGACTGCTTGCGGATCAGTCCGTGACCCGTGCTAAAGCGCGTGCTTGGCCGGTGGACCTGGTGTGAATCCGGGACCGACAGTATAGTCTGGATGGGAGAAGGAATCGGGCAAATGGAATAACAGAACTGCCGCATTTGGCGTCGCTAACATGTGCATTTTTTCACATACATCGACACCGGTTTGCTGCGCCCATTTCGTATGGACCGTTGCTGGAACAAGCTGCGGCCTTCCTTTCGCGTCCTGTTTGCGCTCGTGCGCGACGTCCGCCGAAAAGACGAGATTGGGTCGTCTGTTTGCGCATGTCTTCATGACGCATTACGCCCGTACTATCCGACTTCCCGCCCCTTTACGCTTGCGTAGAGGGGCTTTTTGTTTGGAATGCACGTACGAAACGGGATAGGCGGTGAGATCGAGTTGGAACTGTTGAACGACGAATATTACATGCGGCTGGCGCTTCAGCTCGCGGAGAAATCATTGGGGCAGACCGGGATCAACCCTGTCGTAGGCTGCGTCATCGTCAAGGACGGCCGGATCGTCGGGTTAGGCTCTCATCTTCAGCGGGGCTCCCATCATGCCGAGGTGCATGCTCTGCTGATGGCCGGGGCGGAAGCCGAGGGCAGTACCGCTTATGTAACGCTGGAGCCGTGCAGCCATTTCGGCCGGACGCCTCCTTGCGCGGACCGGCTCGTGACGGAGAAGGTGAAGCGGGTCGTCGTCGCCTGCACGGACCCGAACCCTCAGGTGGCCGGCACAGGGATCGAGAAGCTGAGGAGCCACGGGATTCAAGTCGACGTTGGCGTCCTGGAGCAGGAAGCGCGCGCGCTTAATGAAATGTTTAATTCGTTTATTTCGACGCGCTTGCCTTTCGTCACAATGAAATCGGCGACGACCCTGGACGGCAAAATCGCTACCAAAACCGGGGACAGCAAATGGATTAGCGGTACGGAATCCCGTTCGTACGTGCATATGCTGCGTCACCGTCACCAAGGCATCATGGTCGGCGTGGATACCGTTATCGCAGACGATCCGCAGCTCACCGCCAGACTCGACGTTCCTTCCATCCAGCCTGTGCGGATCGTCATCGATTCGAAGCTTCGCCTTCCGCTCGAGGCGCGTGTCGTGCAGGACAAGGAAGCGAAGACCGTCGTATTCACGACGAACCAGGCATCGATTGAGCAAATGATGCGGCTGAACGCCTTCGGTGTGGAAGTGATCCGCTGCGGGGAAGGGCCGCGTGTAGATTTGCGTAAAGCGATGGGTATGCTGGCCGAGCGGGAGATCGGATCGGTGCTGCTCGAAGGCGGTGGCAAGCTGAACGGAGCGATGCTGGAAGCCGGACTGATCGATAAGATCGTGCTGTTTCTGGCTCCGAAAATCGTCGGCGGCGCCGATGCGCCCGGCGCCTTCTCCATGGACGGTTTTGCCAAGATGTCGGAGGCCGTCATGCTGGAGCGTGTAAGCATCGAAAGGTTCGGCGATGATTGTTGTATTACCGGATATCCGAAGCGGACGGAAGGGAGGAAGACCGAATGTTCACCGGAATTGTAGAAGAGATCGGGCGGATGAGGCGGATCGGCAAACAAGGGCAAGCGATGGTGCTGACGGTTGAGGCGTCCAAGGTGCTGGAAGACGTTCATCTCGGGGACAGTATCGCGATTAACGGCGTTTGTTTGACCGTCATCGCTTTTGACGGGGCTTCCTTTACCGTCGATGTCATGCCGGAGACGTTCCGGAAAACGACGCTGCGCCATATGCAGCCCGGAACGAGCGTTAACCTGGAGAGAGCGATGCCGGCGACCGGCCGGTTCGGCGGACATATCGTGCAGGGCCATGTCGATACGCCGGGGCGGATCGTATCTCGTCACAACGAAGAAAATGCGGTTGTGTTCCGGTTGGAGCCGGAAGATCAGGACCAGATGAAGTTCGTAATTCCGCACGGCTCGATTACGCTCGACGGAATCAGCCTGACTGTAGTCCGGGTCGACGATCGCTCGTTTACGGTATCGATTATCCCGCATACGCTCGCGCAAACTGTCATGCAGCACAAACAGCCGGGCGATCTGGTCAACATCGAATACGATCTGCTGGGCAAATATATCGACCGTCTGCTGTCGTTCCGTGGTCAAGAAGCGGACGGTTCGCCTCAAGGAAAAACCGGCGGCGGGATGACGATGGAATTTTTGGCGAAGAACGGGTTTATGTGAGGGACAGGCGGACAGACAGCGGAGTGTTATAGACTACGATGTATATAATGAGGTGAAAGCGATGCAGCAACCCGTAAAGATGCATACGATCGAAGAAGCGATCTATGATTTGATGATGGGGAAAGTGATTATCGTCGTGGACGACGAGGACCGCGAGAACGAGGGCGACTTTATCGCATTGGCCGATAAGGCGACTCCCGATGTGATCAATTTTATGATCAAGGAAGGCCGCGGGCTGGTCTGCGTTCCGATTACCGAAGAGCGTGCCGGGGAGCTTGACCTGCCGCCGATGGTCGCCAAAAATACGGATTATCACGGAACGGCGTTTACCGTATCGATCGACCATGCCGGAACGTCGACGGGGATATCCGCCTTTGAACGGGCGCATACGATCCGCGCGATGATCGATCCGCAGACGGGACCTGACGATTTCCGGCGTCCGGGTCATATTTTCCCACTGATCGCGAAAAAAGGCGGCGTCCTGCGCCGGGCGGGTCATACGGAAGCGGCCGTCGATCTCGCCCGGATGTGCGGTTCTTATCCGGCGGCGGTCATTTGCGAAGTGATCAAGGAAGACGGTACAATGGCACGTGTGCCCGATCTCGCCGATATTGCCGCAAAACATGAGCTGAAGATGATCACGATCAAAGATCTGATCCATTACCGCAACGAGAAGGAGAAGCTCGTCAAGCGGGAGGTTGAGATCAAGCTGCCGACCGACTTCGGCAATTTCGCCGCTATCGCTTACTCCAACGAAGTGAACGGCCAGGAGCATGTGGCGCTGGTGAAAGGAACGATCGATCAAGACCGTCCTGTCCTCGTCAGGATGCACTCCGAATGCTTAACCGGCGACGTCTTCCACTCGCACCGCTGCGATTGCGGTCCTCAGCTTGCCGCGGCTCTCCAGCAGATCAGCGACGAAGGCAACGGGGTTCTCGTGTACTTGCGTCAAGAGGGACGAGGCATCGGCCTGATCAACAAATTAAAAGCTTATGTGCTCCAGGAGCAGGGATTCGACACGGTTGAGGCGAATATACAATTAGGATTTGCCCCCGACCTACGCGATTACGGAATCGGCGCACAGATTTTGAAAGATTTGGGCGTCCGGAAAATCCGCCTGTTGACGAACAATCCGAGAAAAATCCGCGGGCTCGAAGGCTACGGCATGGAAATTGTCGAACGCGTCCCGATCCAGATGGAAGCCAACGAGGACAACCGGCGCTATTTGCGGACCAAACAGGAGAAGCTCGGGCATATGCTGAACATCCAGCAGGATACCGGAGCCGGAATCTAATCGATCAGCCTATACCGAACCATACAACCGAACTCTACCAACGGACCAACTTAACTTAAAGGAGATTACAGATCATGGCACATTTTGAAGGACACTTAATCTCGCAAGGATTAAAATACGGAATCGTAGTAGGCCGTTTCAACGAATTCATTACGTCCAAACTGCTTGGAGGCGCGCTGGATGCGTTTAAGCGTCACGGGGCGGCGGAAGACGATATCGATATCGCATGGGTTCCGGGAGCGTTTGAAATCCCTCTGATCGCGCAGAAAATGGCCGCAAGCGGCAAATACGACGCCGTAGTCACGCTCGGCGCCGTCATCCGCGGTTCGACGCCCCACTTCGATTACGTGTGCAACGAAGCCGCCAAGGGAGTAGCCGCGATCGGACTGAAAACGGGCGTACCGACGGTATTCGGTGTGCTGACGACCGATTCGATCGAGCAGGCGATCGAGCGTGCGGGAACGAAGGCCGGCAATAAAGGCTGGGAGTCTGCCGTTACTGCAATCGAGATGGCCAACCTGACGAAACAGCTGGAAGCATAAGCAGGAGCATAACACCGCTTCCGGAAGCCGGCGGCTGGTATTAGACTGAGATTCGCATTCGCAAGATGAGGTGGACCCGGGAATGAAGCCGCATTACAAATTGGAGACGTTCGAAGGTCCCCTCGACCTGTTGCTCCATCTGATCGACAAGTCGGAGATCGATATATATAACATTCCGATCAGCGAAATAACCGAACAATACTTGGAAGTGCTGGCTGCGATGCAAGAGCTGGAGCTGGAAGTAACGAGCGAATTTCTCGTGATGGCCGCTACGCTGCTTGCGATCAAAAGCCATATGCTGCTGCCCAAACCGCCGCCTCTTGAGCTGGAGGACGACTTCTACGAGGACGAAAACTACGATCCGAGGGCTGAACTCGTGCAGAAGCTGCTCGAATACCGCAAGTACAAAGCGATCGCCGAGGAACTGCGGGATAAGGAGCTGGCACGCAGCCTGGTTTATACGCGAGAGCCGGAGGATTTGACCCCGTTTGTCCGGGAGGTCGAAGTGAACCCGGTGGAGGGGCTCGATATCGCCGATCTTGTGATCGCCTTCCAGCGTGCGCTGCGCAAGGCGAAGTCCCGCAGCACGGTCGCCAAGATCAGGCGCGACGAAGTATCGGTCAAGGAACGGATGCGCGAGGTGCTGACGCTGCTCGTCGATCGCGGAGGGAAAGTGTTGTTCTCCAGACTGTTCGATCATAGCGCGGAGCGGGAAGAGATCGTCGTTACGTTTCTGGCGCTGCTCGAGCTGATGAAGACCAAACGGATCGTATGTTTTCAAAACCGGCTGTTCGACGACATTGTGATCCAGGCGAAAGAGGAGGGGGCGGCGGTTGAATTACCGTCAGATGAAATCGGTTATTGAAGGGCTGCTGTTCGCGGCAGGAGACGAAGGACTGGATGTGAAGCAGATCGCCGAGGTTGTCGAGATGCAGCCTCAGGCGGTGTCCGGCTTGCTTAAGGAAATGACCGAGGATTTCCGCCGCGAGGAGCGCGGCGTGCAAATCGTCGAGATTGCCGGAGCTTACCAACTGACGACGCTTCCTGCGCACGCCCCGTATTTCGAACGATTGGCGCAATCGCCTACCCGTTCGAGCTTGTCTCAGGCGGCGCTTGAGACACTTGCGATCGTCGCCTACAAGCAGCCGCTCACCCGGATCGAGGTGGAGGAAATCCGCGGGGTGAAAGCGGATCGGGCGCTGCAGACGCTTGTAGCCAAAAATCTGATCATGGAAGTCGGTCGCGCCGATGCGGTAGGCCGGCCGATTTTATATGGCACGACCAAGTCGTTTCTCGATTATTTCGGGTTGGCCGGCCTTCAGGAGCTGCCGGAAGCGGCACTGTTCCAAAATCCGGACGATCTCGAGGAAGAAACGCGCATGCTGTTCGAGAAGCTGGACAATCATCAGCAGCTTACGATCGACGATGTGGAACGCAACGGCTGATCGTAAACGGGCCGTCTGTTACTGCACGACGAGGAGGAGCAAACTCCGATCCCGCCGTACCGGCAATCCGTCGTTTGACGCATACGGTCCGATGGAAAGGTCATACTAAACTTTGACACGGGCGCATTTGACGCCCAGAGTTTTAGGATGACGGGGGATCGGGCGCCATGTTATGGATATGGCTTGTCGCGGGCATTCTCGTTGCGGGAATGCTCTTGTTCGTTTTCAGCGATATTCATATTCGAGTCCGGTATTCGAGGGTGGAAAACGACGATACGCTGGCCGTCGATATCCGGGGAATGTTCGGCCTGCTCCGGCTGCATTATAAAGTCCCGCTGATCGAATGGGAAGGCAGAGGCTTCAGACTGCGCTTGGAGCAAATGAACCGCAAATTAAACGAACTGCTGGACGAACACAAAACCGTTATTACCCGGGAGAAAATCGAACAATTTTTTCATAAAACGAAAATGCTGCTGGCTCATACCGCCGAGCTTGTGGAATGGACCAAATCCGTATTGTCCCGCACCGTCTGCACCGAGCTAAGCTGGGTGACGCGGATCGGACTCGGAGACGCGGCGGATACCGCCGTGACGACCGGCGTCGTATGGGGAATCAAAACGTCGATACTCGGCTATTTGCTGCGATTTGTCCGTCTCGAAGCCAGACCGTCGTTAAACGTGCAGCCCCAGTTCAACCGGACGATGTTCTCGACGGAGGCGGTATGCAAATTCAAGCTGAAGGCGCTGTATGCCGTATATGCGGCATTCCGGCTGCTGGTGCGTATACTGCGGGCTAAGGGCGGGCTGCGGACTTGGAGGAAGATCTGGTTCAAGCCGTCTTGAAGGAAGGCCACGGTCTGGCCATAATGTCGGAAGAGGAATGAATTAATAAGGTTTCCGGGTACATAACCGTTACTCCTTTGGGTAACCTATGCCTGTATGAGAAGTCGTCATTCATCAGCATAGAGCCAACCGGAGGAGGAATACGTATGAGTGAACATCCGATTCAAGGTCTAATGAAGACCGCGATGGAAAATATTAAAGAAATGGTCGACGTGAATACGATCGTCGGCGATCCGGTCGAAACCCCCGACGGCAGCGTCATCATGCCGATCAGCAAGGTTGGATTCGGCTTTGCCGCAGGCGGAAGTGAGTTTTCCGTCGAACCAACCGACAACCAGGATCATCATCATGCAGGCGGACAGCACAAAAATGGCGGCCAAAGCCAGCAGCACCGCACCGATTCGTACGGGCAGCCGGCGCTTCCGTTCGGCGGCGGCAGCGGCGGCGGCGTATCGATTACGCCAATCGCGTTTCTTGTCGTCGGCAAGCACGGAGTGAAGGTCGTTCCGCTGGATAACCAGACTCACCTGTATGAACGGCTGATCGATTCGGCTCCGCACGTCGTCGACAAAATCCAGAGCATGCTGAAAGCGAACAAAAGCACGATGAGCGGCGTAATCCCGCCAAGCGACAGCGGAATCATTTCCAACGAGACGAACGTGATCGTGTAAATTTGGCTATTAGTAGCAAAAAGCTGCCCGCAACGGGGCAGCTTTTTAGTTTATTTTGAAGCGGAGTCCGGAGAGCGGTCATCCGATTTCAACCGGTCGTACAAAAAGTCGACGATATGAACGGCTTCCATCTGATCCGACAGCTTCTCGCGTTCGATCCCGAGCTTCATTTGCAGCAGACAGCCGGGATTGCTCGTAATCATAAGATGAGCGTTCGTTTCCTTGACATGCTCCATCTTGTGTTCCAGAATCTGGTTGGCCATCTCGGTCTGCACAATGTTATAGATGCCTGCGGAGCCGCAGCAGCGGTCGGAGCCCTGGAGCTCGACGAATTTGACGTTGGCGACCCGGTTCATCAGGTTGCGGGGAGCTCCGGATGACCGCATCACGTTGCGCAGATGGCAGGAATCCTGGTACGTGATCGTCAGCGGCTTGCCGTCGTCTTGTGCCGCTTTGGGTTCCTCGAACGAAGGGAGACGGCCTTTTCCGAGCAGGAGCAAACTGATGTCCTTCACGCGCGAAGCAAACCATTTGCCGTCGTCGGCATATTCAGGCTCGTCATGCAGCAGGTGATCGTATTCGACCAGCAGCGCACCGCAGCCTCCCGCGTTGGACGCGATATAATCGACGTTCGCTTCGCGGAATGCGCGCACGTTTTTTTTCGCCAATTCCTTGGCCTGGCTCATCTCGCCGGCATGAGCGTGAAGCGCGCCGCAGCAGTTTTGCGTCTCCGGAATAATGACCTCGAACCCGGCTTCGGTCAGCAGACGAACGGTGTTCAGATTCGTTTCCGTGAACAACACGTCCATCAGACAGCCGCGGAACATGCCTACAGTGCCGATTTTCTCGCCTTTGGCAGGGACGCGCGTTCCGAACGTCTCGAATACGCCGCGGCCGGACGCTACCGGCAAGATCGGCTCCATTTCTCTCATATTTTTCGGGAACAGCTTCATGACCCCGATGCCGTGCGCGACTTTTTGCAGACCGGATGTTTGGTACGTCCGCAGCAGCTTGCCTACCAGCTTCATCCGGTTTTGTTTCGGGAATACTTGCTTGAAGGCAACTTTGCGTGCCGCCTTAATGAACCAGCGGTGTTCGACGTGCTGCTCCACCGAATCGCGCGTCGCCTCCAGCAGATGGCCGTATTTGACGTCGGCGGGACATACCGGCTCACAGGCGCGGCAGCCGAGACACAGATCCATCTGATTCTGGAACTTCTGATCCGGCTCCATTATGCCGTCGACGACCGCCTTCATCAGCGCAATCCGGCCGCGCGGCGAAGCCGCCTCAAGCCCTGTCTCGATAAAGGTCGGACAAGCCGCTTGGCAGAAGCCGCAGCGCATACAGTTGGTCAGCTCGTCATAGCTGAGCTGCATTTTCATCGTTTGGGCAAGCGGGTTTAACGGCTTTTTCTCAAGTGTCGAACCGGACGGAGTCGGATGATGGGAATGATTAGCGGGTTCTTTAACGGCTGCCATTGTCAATCACCACTCTTTTCCGGGTATGTTTGGCGAATATTTTGCCTGGATTCATGATGTTGTTCGGGTCGAAGGCATGCTTGATCGCCTTCATCACCTCGATGCCTGCCGCGCCGACCTTCCATTCGAGATAAGGCGCCTTAACGACGCCTACACCGTGCTCTCCAGTAATCGTGCCGCCGAGCCGGATCGCAGCTTCGAAAATTTCTTCGAACGCCTGCTCTACGCGATGAATTTCCTCGGTATCGCGAGCGTCGGTCGTGCAGGTCGGATGGAGATTGCCGTCTCCGGCGTGGCCGAACGTACATATTTGCACATTGTATTTTTTGGCGATCTCGTTAATCGCGATAACCATGTCGGCGATTTTGGAACGAGGGACGGTGGCGTCCTCCAAAATCGTCGTCGGGCGGATGCGTGCACAAGTAGACAAGGCGCTTCGGCGGGCCAGCATCAGCTTCTCGGCTTCGGTTGCGTCCGCCGCCATCTTCACTTCTACGGCTCCCTGCTCCTTGCAGATCCTTACGATTTCCTTAATGTCGTTCTCGACGACGTTTTCGTCCAAGCCGTCCTGCTCGATCAGCAGAATCGCTTCCATGTCGATGGGCAGTCCGATTTTGTTAAAACCTTCTACGACCCGGATCGTGGCGTTATCCAAAAATTCGAGCGTAGCCGGGATGATCCGGTTGCCGACGATTGCCGATACAGAGCGGGCGGCCGCATAAATGTCGCTGTACATGGCGACCATTGTTTTCCGGTACTTGGGCGCAGGCATCAGCTTCACCGTCGCTTCGGTGACGATCGCAAGCGTCCCTTCGGAGCCAACCAGCAGCTTGGTCAAGTCGTATCCCGCAACGTCCTTGTACAGCTTCCCGCCGGTCCGGATAATCTCGCCGTTCGGAAGAACCGCCTCGAGGCCGATGACGTGATCTTTGGTCGTCCCGTATTTCAGACCGCGCAGCCCTCCGGCGCACTCCATAATATTGCCGCCAAGCGTCGAGATGATCATGCTGCTTGGATCGGGCGGGTAGAACAGGCCGAGCTTCTCGACCTCCATATGGAACATTTTCGTATTAAGACCGGCTTGGAACGTTGCCGTCAAATTTTCGGTATCGATCTCGATCAGCTTGTTCATCCGGTTCATCACCATGACGATCCCGCCCTCCAGCGGCACGGTGCCGGCGCACAGGTTGCTTCCCGCGCCGCGGCCCACGATCGGAATGTGATGCTCGTTGGCAACTTTCAGAATGCCGGATACTTGCTCGGTAGTCGAAGGGAAAATAACGCCGTCCGGCAGCGCCTGCTGCATCGGCGTAGCGTCGTAAGAATAGCTGACCAGCGCTTCCATATCGTCCTTAAACCACGATTCACCGACGATCTCGATAAGCTTGGCGCGGATTGATTGATTCAGCATCCCGAATCCTCCTATTAATGTGAAATTGATCAGGTCATCAGATGACTTTTCTCTCATTATAGCTTACTATAGAATGTGTGTATATCCTTTTTCGTCATGAAGTGAAGGGAAACACCGAATTTTTCGCCGTATCGCTTTGCAACGGTTCCTGCGAGACTGTTTGCAGCGATTGCCCAATAGATGTGGAAGTTTCCCCTTTTGACTCCGAACCGGACACGGGCCGTATAGTCAAAGGAACAGGAGGACCGGACCGATGGTATTTGACCAGGTAAAACCGCTTAAAGGTTATGAGCTCGTTATGGAGCAAATCAAATCGAGAATTAGAAACGGGGAATTCGCACCCGGCACGAAGCTGTCTTCGGTCGTTGATCTGGCGTCGAGCTTTGGGGTCGGTCGATCGACGATCCGCGAAGCGTTAAGCGCTTTGAAGGCGATGGGACTTGTGGAAATCCGCCAGGGTGGGGGGACGTACGTCAGCGCCGAGCTTCCGAAGGAACAGGCGCCGGGCGAAGGCAACTCTTTATTTGCCAGTGCGGAATCGATTCAGGAGCTGCTGGAGGTCCGCAAAATATTGGAGACCGGCTGTGCTTCGCTAGCTGCTCGAAACCGGAGCGCCGAGGACTTGGAGGCGATCGGGCACGAGCTGAAGCTGATGGAGCTGTACCTGAACGACGAAGCGAAAGGCGAAGAGGCGGACGTCCGGTTTCATCTGAAGCTGGCGGAAGCTACGCACAATTCGCTGCTGATCCCGATGATGGAATCGTTGTCGCAGCGTCTTCACGACAGTATGAGAGAATCGAGAAAGCTGTGGTTTTACGGGGAGCGGGCGGAGGCGACCCGGCTGCTGAGAGAGCATTCCGATATTTTCGAGGCGGTTCGGGAGCAGGACGAGACACGGGCGCATGAGGCGATGCGGACCCACCTGCTTAAGGTTGAAAATGTCGTGCGCCGGGCCTTATCCGAATCAAATACATAGCACGCACGGAATTGCTATAGGCTGGCCGCCTTGAGCGGTTCGCTGCGAAACCCAAAAAGAACCTTGCATGTTCCTTTCGAAGCCGAAAGGAGCATGAAGGTTCTTTATTTCGTATGAAGCGGAAAAAAGGAATCGCGTTACAGCTTGGCATTGCCGATGCGGAGCTTCTCTTCGGCGTGGGCGGCGTCGACTTGCTCCAGACTCATAAGGGCGCCGAGTGAGCGGAACGCGGTGAGCGCATCCTCATAACCCCGCTCGATATGATCGACACCGGTAAGGAACGTAGTTCCTTCGGCGGCCATACCGGCCAGCAGCAGGCAGGTTCCGGCCCGGATGTCGGTAGCGTGCACCCAACTGCCGGATAACGGCGCGCCTCCGCGAATATAAGCCGTGCTGCCGCGCACGTCGATGTCGGCTCCCATCCGGCGCAGCTGAGCTACGTGCTGGAACCGCTTCGGATAAATTTTCTCGGCGATGATGCTTCTGCCCGAAGCCTGGGTAAGCAGGGCGGTCAAAGGCTGCTGCAGGTCGGTGGCGAAGCCGGGGTACATGGCCGTCCGCACGCGAACCGCCTTCAGCCTGCCGGCTGAACTCACGGTAATGCTCTGATCCCGGTAGTCGATCTCCATGCCAATCTCCGTCAGCTTGGCGAGGCACGAGCCCAGATGGTCCGGAATTACGTCGGTGACGGTAACCGACCCGCCGGCGACACCCGCCGACATGAGAAAAGCGCCGGCGATCAACCGGTCCGGAATGACCGTATGGTGCCCGCCTTCGAGCGACCGCACCCCGTCGATGCGGATCGTATCCGTGCCGGCTCCGGATACTTTGGCGCCCAACTCGTTAAGGAGAATAGCCGTATCTACGACTTCCGGATCTTTGGCCGCTCCGCGCAGCACGGTGCGTCCTTCGGCAAGCACGGCGGCGAGCATGCAGTTAATCGTGGCGCCGGATGTGATCATATCGAAATAAATATCGGCGCCCTTCAGCTTCTTCGCTTCTACGGTGTAATGATCTTCATGAAACGAGAACTCGGCGCCCATTGCTTTCAAGCCTTTAATATGCTGGTCGATCGGGCGGGAGACGAAATTGTCGCCTCCGGGAAACCCGATGCTTACTTTGCCGAACTTGGCGAGCAGCGCGCCGACAAAGTAATAGGAAGCCCGGTAGGACGAAGCTTTGTCCTTGTCGATGTTGGCGTTATGGATCGTTCCGGGATGAAGCCGGATGTCGCCGTTCGCGAGCCGCGCCGCACCCATCCCGATGTCGCCGGCGATGTCGCAAATGATTCGGATGTCGTAGATGTCGGGAATGCCCGATAAAGTAATCGGCTGGTCGGATAAGCAGCACGCGGCCATCAGGGCGAGAGAGCTGTTTTTGGAGCCTTGTATTTTGACGGAGCCGCTTAACGGCCCGGAGCGTTCGATGCGTATGATGTTCAATGGGGTTCCCACTTTCCGGTAAAGTCGTCACCATACTATTTATTCATGTTTGGGGAGGAAAGTCAATAAGTAGAAGGATGTGAAACCATTATTTTTCATCTGACAGAATATACTCTGTCGGAACGTGCCGGAAAGCCCGTAATAACGCATAAACAAGCCCGATTGAACCGTTTTTACTTCGGTTTCGAAAGGTGTCTTTTCTCCGGGACATGATTCATTTTAACTATTATAAGCCGCGCCGGGCGGTTGTGTGCCTCCGTCTCACCATTCCTTTCCCGTGATTGTCCGGACAATCCGTTCATATCCGAATCGGATAAGCATATACTTGTACCAACCGGCGGATAACGCCAAGATCGGGGTGAGAAACGGAAGATGGAGGGGTATCGCAAAATGTTGCGGCGTTTCGCCTTAGGGTCGCTCGCGCTGCTGCTTATATGGCCGCACTGGACCATGGCCGCGCCGACCGGCGTGCAGACGAGTGCGGAAGCGGCGGCGCTGGTTGACGTGACGTCGGGCCGGTTGATCGTATCCAAAAACGGTGACAAGCAGATGCGGATCGCAAGCTTGACGAAGATTATGACGGCAATCGTAGCGATCGAGCACGGAACGTTGTCCGATCAGGTCGAGGTCAGCGGCAGAGCCGCCGGCAAGGAGGGCTCGTCGATCTACCTGAGAGCCGGGGAGAAGATGAGTCTGGAAAATA
This sequence comes from Paenibacillus sp. MAH-35, assembly GCF_058135425.1. NCBI lineage: Bacteria > Bacillati > Bacillota > Bacilli > Caryophanales > Paenibacillaceae > Paenibacillus > Paenibacillus sp. MAH-35. Next base: position 16,691 of record NZ_JBYUPU010000031.1, on the reverse strand, counting down.
TGCTGTACGGGCTTATGCTCCGTTCGGGCAACGATGCGGCTACGGCGATTGCCGAACATGTCGGCGGGTCGCTTGAAGGGTTCGTATATTTAATGAACGAGACAGCGGAGCTGGCCGGTATGACCCGGTCGCAGTTCAAAAATCCGAGCGGCCTGGACGAGGAAGGCCACTACTCGACAGCGTCGGATATGGCCAAACTGACCGCTTATGCGCTCCGCAATCCCGTATTTCGCGATATCGTCAAAACGAAAACGAAATCGGCGCCGAACCCGCACGAGGATTGGGACTATACATGGATGAACAAAAACAAGATGCTGTCGATTTATGAAGGCGCGGACGGGGTGAAGACCGGGTATACGAAGCTGGCCAAAAGGTGTCTCGTCTCCTCCGCTACCCGCGAGGGCCAGCAGATTGCAGTCGTCACCTTAAACGATCCGAACGATTGGCTCGACCATAAGAAGCTGCTGGACTACGGATTTGCGAATTATCCTCTGCGCGATCTCGTTCACAGAGGGGATAAGATCGAGAATCTGCCTGTGGCGGTCGGCCGGACGTTCTCCTATCCGCTGTACGAGGAAGAGTCCGGCTTGATCCGCAAAGAGGCGGTATTGCTCGATCCGGCGGCGTCTGAGTACCGGCTTGGAGAGCGCGGAACGTTGTTCTTTTATTTGTCGGGCACGCCGATCGGATCGGTTCCGCTGTATGCGGAAGGCAGCCCGCGCCTGGAAGCGAAAGACCGGTCGGCCTTCAGCTTCCGGGAAAGCGACAAGTACAGGGTCACCGGGCTTGGGTTGTGGCAGCAGACGCTGAAGGAGACGGTGCGTCGGCTGTTCGTCTTATCGGAATAAAGGTGGCCGTCTCTATTGGGAGGGGATCGGTATCGTTAACTGGATATGGCTGTTTTTTATAGCTGCCGGATTTGCCGTTGCCGCAGCGCAGGGGAATGTCGAGGCGGTCACGAAAGCGGTATTTGACGGGGCGAAAAGCGGAGTGACGATCAGCTTCGGTCTGATCAGCATATTAGTGTTCTGGCTCGGTATGATGCGGATCGCCGAAGACTCCGGCCTGCTGCGCAAAATCGCCGTGCTGCTGCGCCCAGTCGTGCGCCTGCTGTTTCCGGACGTTCCTAAAGATCATCCGGCTGTCGGCTACATCATGTCCAATATGAGCGCCAATCTGTTGGGACTGGGTAATGCGGCGACTCCGATGGGAATCAAAGCGATGCAGGAGCTGCAGACGCTGAATCCGGACAAGGACACGGCGAGCCCGGCCATGTGCACGCTGCTTGCGCTCAATACGGCGAGCATAACACTCATTCCGACTACTTTGATCGCCATCCGGATGAACTACAATTCCGCCAATCCGGCCGAAATTGTAGGGACGACGCTGCTCGCTACGGCAGTCGCCACACTGGCTGCGATCGTCGCCGACAGATGGTGCCGAAGGCGGCTGCTCGCCAAAACTGTCCCGAAAGGGTGAATGCGCTTGTACACGTTCGTCTCCGTATTGTCCGCCTGGGCGATTCCGGTATTAATCGTACTCATTCCGCTGTATGCGGTATACAAAAAAGTGCCCGTCTACGAATCGTTCGTCGAGGGGGCCAAGGACGGTTTCGATACGGCGGTCAAAATCATTCCGCATCTGGTCGGGATGATGGTGGCCATTGGCGTCTTTCGCGCTTCCGGGGCTATGGACGTTATGCTCAACTGGATGAAGCCGATGCTTCAATATATCGGGGTTCCCGGGGAGGTGCTGCCTCTCGCGATTCTGCGTCCGATTACCGGCTCCGGCTCTCTGGCCTTTACAGCCGACCTGATCGGCGAGTACGGGCCCGACTCGATGATCGGCAGAATCGCATCGACGATCCAGGGCAGTACCGATACGACCTTGTACGTTCTAACGGTTTACTTCGGTGCCGTAGGCATACGGAAGGGGCGATATGCGTTAAAGGTCGGTTTGTTTTCCGACCTGGTCGGTTTTGTGGCGGCCGTCGCCATCTGTTTGATTATTTTCGGCACAGCGGGGTAACCAGAAGTATTCCGGGCTCGTCGCGAAGCGGAGATTTCCGTTTCGGCGGCGGGCTTTTTTAGTTCTAGTAACGTATACGTTTTGTTTCAGCCGCTGAACGCGTTCTGCTCGGCTTGGTGGAGGGGCGGTATCGAAGTCACCGGCTTTTGATTTCTTCGCCGAAGTTGCAGGCAATCCGGACAACATGGAGGGCGGGCAGGCGTTCAACGTGGACGTTCGATCGATCTGGTGTGGGTCTGGTTATGGGGCGGGTAAGGGAAACCGAATAGGAGCGGTTTGCACCCTTTATTTTGTGCGAAAACCGGCCGGGATACGGAATAGGAGCGGTTTGAAGCTGCTAAAATCCGCGATAAGAGGGTTGACCGCACGAGTTGGCTGAAATAAGGGGTCCAAACCGCCTCTATTCGTCTCTGTCTACTCCATCTGCAGAAAATAGAGGGTGCTAGAGACTGTTATTCTCCTCGCAGACAAAGGTTTCCCTCATCCACCCTGTCCCGGGCGCATCTGCGCACCCCTTCCTTCCGCCTACATATAATAAGGTAGCATGAGAAGGCGAGGTGAGGCCGGATGCGGCCAACCGGCATTACGATTCATCAATCCGTTTGCTCCGCGATTAACGGAAAGGGCTACGACTTTTATATAACGCGCCGCGGAACGATTATCCCGGCATCCGAGGCGACCGATCCGGCGATGATTCATATTTGCGTAGAGGGGGACTTCTCCCGTCCGGAGGAAGCGATGTCGGGACTGATGGAGGAACAGTTTTTCGTTCTGCAGAAGCTGGTGCTCCGACTCGCCGAAACGTTCGGGTTCGATCCGAACCATTCGCTGTCGCACAGCGACGTTTGTCCCGGCTCGTTTTTTCCATGGTCCGAACTTGTGATTTCGCCAAAGGATGGTTATCATTAGGTTTGAGGTGACCATTATAATGGAACGATTGCAAAAAGTGCTGGCCCAAGCGGGCGTAGCATCGCGCCGGAAGTGCGAAGAGATCATTACGGCGGGTCGAGTGGAAGTGAACGACGAGACGGTAACGACGCTCGGGGTGAAGGTCGACCCCGCCGTCGATGTCATAAAAGTGGACGGGCGTCCGATCAACCGTCAGCAGATGACGTATTTGCTGTTCAACAAGCCGAAGGGCGTCATTACGAGCGCCTCCGATCCGGAAGGCCGCAAGGTCGTCAGCGATTACATACATGACGTGAAGGAGCGGATCTATCCGGTCGGAAGGCTCGACTACGACAGCGAAGGCGTGCTGCTGCTGACCAACGACGGGGAGCTGGCCAACCTGCTCACCCATCCGAGGCATCATGTGGCGAAAACGTACCATGCGACCGTCAAAGGCGTGCCGCACGGAGACTCGCTGGACAAGCTGCGCCAGGGCATTCAGCTGGAGGACGGGATGACGGCGCCGGCGGAAGTCGAATATGTAGATATCAACCCCGACAAAAACGAGACGATCGTATCGATCACGATCCATGAAGGCCGGAACCGGCAAGTGCGCCGGATGTTCGAGGCGATTCATTTTCCGGTGGAACGGTTGAAGCGGGTTCAATTCGGTTCCGTTCAGCTGGACGGATTGATGAGAGGGAAATACAGGAAGCTGACGAATGCGGAAGTGGAGGAACTTCGCAGAACCGCGCTCCAGTCACATAATGTTCAAAAAGGGCGGCCATGACGCCCCTTTTTCAGCGTCAAGTTTCGCTATAATGTGAGTAGTTGGATTGACAATACGAAGCGAAGGTGATCCGCGATGAAACAACATAGGAGATGGATTCAGGCCATCATATTAACCGCGGTTCTACTGATCGGCGGGTACACGATCGGGAGCAGCCTGTTCGCCGAGGACGAGATTCCGCGGGAAGGGAGCGCTGCTCCTGATTTTACGTTAACAGGGCTTGACGGCACATCGTACACGCTATCCGATTTCAAGGGTCAGCCGGTCGTGGTCAACTTTTGGGGGACCTGGTGCGAGCCGTGCGTTCGGGAAATGCCGGCGATCCAGCGGCAATACGACAAGTGGAAAGACAAAGGGCTCGTCGTGCTCGCTCTGAATCTGGATGAAAGCAAAGTGACGGTGCAAAGTTTCGTCCGTCAGTACAACATGACGTTTCCCGTCCTGTTCGACAAGGAGCTTCGTATGCGGGACCGCTATGCCGTTCGTTCGTATCCGACGACATTTTTCGTTGACTCGGCAGGAAAGATCGTGAAAATTGCCTCCATCGAGATGGACGACAATTTTATCGAACAGACGATCCAGCCGATGCTGAAGCAATAAAGGAGCGATAACCCCGTGATTGCGAACACAAAATGCGAGTGCGGTCACCAAAATCATGTGGGGACTGTCTTGTGCGAGGCGTGCGGGAAACCGCTGTTTGAGGACGGCGCCGACAATGAGCCGTTAGAGATGCGGTACGACGGAGTAGCGAGGCGTTCCCAGAAGGCGAATCCGTCGATTCTCGACAAAGTGTGGAATTTCTTCTCTTCGGTCAAGATTGCGATTTATTTGATCCTGGCCACCTTGCTCGGCTCGATGCTGGGCACGATTTACCCGCAGGAGAACACGTTCGTCAACGTCGACCCGGCGAAATATTACAAGAGTACGTACGGCTGGTCCGGCGATCTGTACTATAAGCTCGGATTGTCCGACACGTACGGCTCGTGGTGGTTTATCGCCCTGCTGGTGATGATCGGCACGTCGCTCGTCATATGCAGTCTCGACCGCGTGCTCCCGCTGTACCGTGCGCTTAGCAAGCAGCAGATCCGCAAACATCTGAGCTTCCTGCGCAGGCAAAGGGTTGTCTATGAAGGAACCGTTCCGATGGGGGAAGGGCAAGCCGCTTCCGATCCGGAGGCTTGGGTCGCCGGCAGCGCCGAGAAGCTGCGGAAGAAGGGCTACAAGGTTCATACCGACGGTTCGGCTCTGCTGGCCGAGAAGCACCGGTTCAGCCGTTGGGGACCGTACGTCAACCATATCGGTCTGATTATTTTTTTGCTGGCGCTGCTGATGAGAGGGCTTCCGGGCTGGCATTTGGATCAGTATTCCGAATTTCTGGAAGGCGAGCCTACCAAAATACCGAAGACGAACTACTATTTAATGAACGAACAGTTCAACGTGTCGTTTTATGACGAGACGGAGATGACGGAATCGTTCCGCGAGCAAGGCAAAATCGTCGCCAAACTGTATGAAACGAAAGCCGTACTGTACGAATGCGAAAGCGATTGTGACAGCCCGGACAAGCCGCCTCAGCTCAAGGAAGTGTCGCGGCAAAATATTACGGTAAACCATCCGCTTTCCTACAAAGGTCTGCTCGTCTACCAGTTCGATTACGCGGAGACGCCCAAGCTGCTCGCTGTGAATCCGAAGCTCAAAAACAAACAGACCGGGGAATCGTACGGGCCTTTTGAAGTAAGGATGAAAAACCCCGCGATGTCTTACGAGGCTGGTCCTTACAAGCTGGAGCTGAAGGAGTATTTCCCCGACTTCTCCGTTAATGACAAAGGAATGCCGATTACCGTATCGAACGAACCGAATGCGCCGGCATTTTTGTTTATGATTACCGGGCCGCAACTGCCGGAGAGCGGACAGCCTTACTTCTATTTCCCGAAGGAAATCGATAAGGTGAAATTCAGCCAGGACATAATTAACGGCGCTTTCGCCGAAAGCTGGGACATCTCGGTTGACTCGATGGAAGACGTCGAGATTGCCGCCTACACCAGCTATTTGAATATTCGCAAAGACATTGCGCTGCCTTATATTTTTACGGGAGCGGCTATCTTCATGATTGGTGTCGTGATGGGCATCTATTGGCAGCACCGGCGCATCTGGCTCCGATTTGACGAAGGCAACCGGTTGACGCTGGGCGCACATACGAATAAAAACTGGTACGGACTGCGCGGCGAAACGGCGGGAATGCTCAAACAGATGGGCATCGGCGTCGAACCCAAACAGCTGGCCAATGAGGTGAGCAAAGCTTAATATGGAAACTGTCAGCGGAACTTTTTTATTGATCGCCCTAATCTTGTACACCTTGTCGTTTTTCGGCTTCGTCATCGCGGTCATCGGGAAGAAGTGGAGCGAGCGCGACCCGGAGGGACATACGAAGCGATGGGGGAAGATCGGCTTAGCGACCACCATTACCGGATTTGCCGCTCAGCTGGTTTTCTTCATTACAAGATGGTATGCGGCCGGATATATTCCGACGAGCAACATGTTTGAATTCATGACCTTTTTGGCGATGATGATTGTACTTGCATTTATCATCGTCTATCTGATCTACCGTACAGCGGTTCTCGGCATGTTCGCCATGCCGGTTGGCGTGATCATCCTCTCCTACGCGCTCGTATTTCCTCCGGATATTCAGCCGCTCATTCCGGCTCTGCAGAGCTACTGGCTGAAAATTCACGTGACGACAGCGGCGCTCGGAGAGGCGTTCTTCGCGGTCGGCTTTGCGGCCGGTCTGATGTACCTGATCCGTGTCATCAATTATTCCGGGCAGTCCAAGTCGGACCGCCGGGAGCGGCGGGGAGTCGAAATCGTCATCTTCGTCGTTTTGATGATCGTTTCGTTTATCGTCAGTGTGTATGTGTTTAAAGGAATCAACTACGAAGCGTCCTTCATACAGGAAGTAACGAAGGTCGACCAGACCGGCAAGGAATATGTGGAAACGAACAAGGTCGATTATGTGCTGCCGCCGATCGTGAAGCCGTTTAACAGTGCGACCGAGAGCATGCAACCGTTCCTTGGCATGAAAGAACCGTTATTTACGGCTCCGTCCTGGATGAACGGGGTTAATGCGGGAAGGAAATTGAATACGTTCGTCTGGGCGCTGCTGGCCGGATTCATCGTATACATGCTGCTCCGGCTTATTCTCCGCAAGCAGATCGGTGCGGCGATTCATCCGGCCATGAGCGGAATGGACGCTGAAGATTTGGATGAAATCAGCTACAGGGCGATTGCGATCGGATTTCCGATCTTTACGCTAGGCGCGCTTATCTTCGCCATGATCTGGGCGCACGAGGCATGGGGCCGGTTCTGGGGCTGGGACCCGAAGGAAGTATGGGCTCTGATCACCTGGCTGTTTTATACCGCTTACTTGCATTTCCGTCTGTCCCGCGGATGGCAGGGACGCAAATCGGCCTGGATGGCGGTTATCGGATTCGTCGTCGTGATGTTTACGCTGATCGGCGTTAATCTGATCATAGCCGGTCTTCATTCGTATGCAGGCGTGTAATGGTTTCAATCGATGCTCCCAAAGGAGAGTGAACGGTTCATGATGGATATGAAAGCGAGCATTCTGGTAGTTGACGATGAGGAGCGGATTCGCAGACTGCTGCGGATGTACTTGGAGAAGGAAGGGTACACGATCGACGAAGCGGAAGACGGGGAGTCGGCGCTCGTGAAAGCGCTGGAGGGCGATTACGACCTGGTCCTTCTGGACGTCATGCTGCCAGGCATCGACGGGACCGAGGTGTGCGCGAGACTGCGTCAAGTGAAAGCGACCCCTGTCATCATGCTGACGGCCAAAGGGGAAGAGGCCAACCGGGTTCAAGGCTTCGAGGTCGGAGCGGACGACTATGTCGTCAAGCCGTTCAGCCCGCGGGAAGTGATCTACCGGGTGAAGGCGATTCTGCGCCGTTCGTCGGCGACCGCTTATCTGGCCAAGGATGCGATTCATGCGAGCAACAACATCGTATTCCCGCATCTCGTGATCGAACATGACGCTCACCGCGTAACGGCGGGCGGGCAAGAGGTGGCGCTGACGCCCAAGGAGTACGAGCTCCTTCACTACTTGGCGACTTCGCCGGACAAAGTGTTTTCGCGGGAAGATTTGTTAAAAGACGTATGGAATTACGAATTTTTCGGCGATCTCCGCACCGTCGACACCCACGTCAAGCGGCTGCGCGAGAAGCTGAACAAAGTTTCGCCGGAGGCGGCCTCGATGATTACTACGGTCTGGGGCGTAGGCTACAAGCTCGAGGTGCCGAAATAAAGTGAAACTGTGGAAAAGCGTCGTCGGCAAGCTGTGGATGACCATTATCGGATTAGTCGCCGTTGTTCTTTTGATCAACGGCGTTTTTATGGGGCAGTTTCTCACTACCAACTTCGCCAACTCGAAGGATCAGGAACGAAGCCTTCAGAAGATGGCTTACAAAGTATCGGCCGACCTGTCGCTGCATCGCGAAGACATCCATTATATTACGGCGGTGGCGGAGCTGCTGGACGCCCAGGATGCGGCGGTGCTATCGTTAAATTCCAGGTTCGAGGAGAGCCTTCCGCCAGCTTCGGGCACCCAGGTTCCAAAGCTGCAGGCGTTCGACCTGTTCGGCAAAGATAAGCTGGAGCAGGTTTTGCAGGGAGGAACGTTTCCTTCCATTTATTACGATCCGCAGTCGGGCAAACGATTTTTGGCCGTAGCCGTCCCGCAGCGCGAGAAAAACACCGAGACGATTAACGGTGTCATCATTTTGTACCAAGCCCAAATCGCGCTCGATTATACGCAGGCGTATTTTCAAAATCTGTTCGTCATCGCCGGCGTAATCGGTTTTCTGCTGACGACACTGTTCGCCTTTTTCCTGTCGAGCCGAATTACGCAGCCGCTGCTGCAGATGAAGAAGGCGGCGGATTTCATTACGCTCGGCGAATACAAAAACCGGGTGCCGGTCACTTCCTCCGACGAGATCGGCGAGCTGGCGGTCGCCTTCAATCATATGACCGGCCGGCTGGACGAGACGATTCATGCGTTGAATCATCAGAAAGAGCATCTGTCGAGCGTGCTGCGAAGTATGACCGACGCCGTTATCACCCTGGATGCCGACGGCCGGCTGCTGCTGGCCAACCCGCAGGGCGAGAAGCTGGTGGCCGAATGGAGCGAGATCGGCTGGGATCAGGCTGGGGGAGATGAAGGAGCGACGGTTCCGCAGCCGCTTCAGCCGCTGTTCGAAGAAGTGGTTAAAGGCAACAAGGACATGATCTCCAATATTCACGTCCGCAACAACGTGTATTCCGTCGTTATGGCTCCCCTGTATTCGCCGGAGGGGTTAAGGGGAACGGTTGCGGTATTGCGGAATGTGACGGAGGAGCACCGGCTGGACAAGCTGCGCAAAGATTTCGTAGCGAATGTATCGCATGAGCTGCGGACGCCGCTGTCGATGCTGCAGGGCTACAGCGAAGCGCTGCTCGACGATATCGCGGCGACGCCGGAAGAACGCCGCGAGCTGGCGCAGGTCATTCATGACGAGTCGCTGCGGATGGGGCGGCTGGTCAAAGATTTGCTCGACCTCGCCCGAATGGAAGCGGGACATATCGAGCTCAGCTTCCGGGAGTTCGAGCTGGAGCCGCTGATCCAGCGGGTACACCGCAAGTTTTCCGCGTTGTGCAAAGACCGGGGCCTCGCCTTGAAGCTGGAGATGCCGGCGGAGCCGATCACGCTTTATCTCGCCGATGAAGACAGACTCGAACAAGTTTTGACGAATTTGCTCGACAATGCGGTGCGCCATACGCCTTCCGGCTCGTGGATCGCTATCTGCGTGTCCCGGGCCGGCGGTAGGAAGGACGAGATCGTGCAGATCGAGATCCAGGACGGGGGGCAAGGCATTCCGCGCGAAGATTTGCCTTACATTTTCGAGCGGTTTTACAAAGCCGACAAAGCGAGAACCCGCGGCCCTTCCGGCGGAACGGGACTCGGTCTCGCGATCGTCAAAAATATCGTGGACGCCCATCAGGGCACGATTTCTGCCGAAAGCGAGCTTGGAGAGGGCACGACTTTTACTATAAAACTGCCCAATAAGCACGTATAAGACGCACAAAAGGCTATCCTCGGTGAAGAGGATAGCCTTTTGTGCGTGAAGCGGTATGGATCGAACGGAGGCGAATCGTACCGAATCGGCGGACCCGACTTTCCGCGCTTTTCAGTAGAACGTGTTGAATGACCGCGACAAATCTTGTTGTACGTGAAACAATCACGAATATACGGCGATTATACGAGGCCGATCTCGCGCACCCGTTTAATTTCGGGCAAGTTCGACAATTGCTCGAGAACGGTCTTCGGCGCCTTCTTGTCGATCGTCAGCACCATAATCGCCGAGCCGCCGATATCGGTACGTCCAACCTGCATCGTAGCGATGTTGACATCGTTGCTGCCGAGCAGCGTGCCAACGCGACCGATGATTCCCGGTTTATCCGAGTGCGAGATAAGGAGCAGATGGCCTTCCGTAGGCACGTCGACCGGGTAAGGTCCGATCTGGACGATCCGTTCGCCGAATCCGGCTAGCAGCGTACCCGACACCCAGCGCTCCTCGGCTTTCGTCTTCATGCTGAGCGTGATCCGGTTTGTAAAACCTTTGGTTGCGGACGACTTCTGAATGACGATGTTGACGTCACGTTGTTTGGCCAGATGCATCGAGTTGACGGCGTTCACCTGCTCGGCCCCGAGATGGTGGGACAAGATGCCCTTCAGTACGTAACGAGTGAGCGGATTCGTATCCAGATCCGCCAGCTCGCCGGAATAGTTGATCGTAATCTCGCGGACGGCGCCTTCGGTCATCTGGGCGAGCGAGCTGCCGAGCTTCTCGCACAGCTTGAAGTAAGGCTGGATCTTATTCAGCAGTTCAGCCGGAATCGGCGGCATATTCACCGCGTTTTTGAACGGCTCGTTGCGCAAAATATTAATGACTTGTTCCGACACGTCGATCGCCACATTTTCCTGCGCTTCGATCGTGGATGCGCCCAAGTGCGGAGTTACAATAATTTTAGGATGCTTCAGGAACGGATGGTCCGGATTCGGCGGTTCGTGCTCGAATACGTCGAATGCGGCGCCGGCCACGATCCCTTCGTCGATCGCTTCTACGAGCGCAAGCTCGTCGATGATGCCGCCGCGGGCGCAGTTCACGATCCGCATCCCTTTTTTCATAACCTCGAATTGAGGTTTTGCGATCATATGATGGGTTTCTTTCGTCAGCGGCGTATGAACCGTCATGAAGTCGGCGCTGCGAACGATCTCGTCGACCGATGCCAGCTTAATGCCGAGCTTCTCGGCACGATCTTCCGTCATGAACGGATCGTACCCGAGGACGTTCATGCCGAAGGCGATCGCACGTTTGGCGACTTCCGTGCCGATGCGGCCGAGTCCGAGGACGCCGAACGTTTTGTTGCGGAGTTCGACCCCGACGAACGACTTGCGGTCCCATTCGCCGGTGACGGTTTTCATATACGCTTGCGGGATATGGCGGGCGAGCGCCATCATCATTGCGAACGCATGCTCGCAAGTGGTAATCGTGTTGCCGTCAGGCGCATTGATGACGACGATGCCAAGGCTGGTAGCCGCTTCCAGGTCGATGTTGTCGACACCTACGCCGGCGCGCCCGATTACTTTCAGGTTTGTCCCGGCTTCCATAATCCGGCGGGTCACCTTCGTCTGCGAACGAACGAGAAGCGCATCGAACTGGCCGATGATCGCCACGAGCTCGTCCTCGCTTAATCCGGTATTCTTTACTACTTCAACATCGCTTGCGTCCGTCAACTGCTGCAGTCCCATATCGCTGATCGGATCGGATACTAACACCTTGTACATGTTCAGGTTCCTCCCTCTGTCTGCTTGCAAATGATGATGCAGGAAATGCAAAAAACTCCCGTCCACATACGGAAACCGTATATAGGGACGAGAGTCTGGTTCGCGGTGCCACCCTAATTCGCCGGACGCTCACGCGCCCAGCCTTGCTTGGTCGATTGACCTGGATTGATAACGGGGTCCGCCCGGCTGCGCTTCGTTACGGCTCATTTCGCGCATCGACTCGGGAGTGGATCACATCACGACCGCCACCGGTTCGCAGCGGCCACCGGCTTTCTGAAGGGATCGTAGATGCTATTCTCCGTCATTGTCGTTCCATCATTTCATTGCTCCTAATGTATCATGACCGCCTGAGAGTGTCAATCATTTAGAGACATATTTGTGACGGGAGAGGCAGGCCGACATAAAATAGACACAACTGGCAAACAGGGTTTTCACCGCCCGATCCCTTGAACTTGCCGGTGTTTTTCGTTATCTTCTAGTAGAGACAATCCGTGCGGGCAGACGAACTGCCAGATCGCGATTGACCTGGCAGCGGAAGGGTGGAACCGGCCTTATTTGTTTTCGTAAAAGAATGGAAGCTGGGGCATCGTCTCGCCGCCGTACCATCTATCCTTGCGGGACAAGAAGTCGCCTTTGCGTGCCGCATTCGTATCGCCGAGCAGATCGACGATCGACTGGACGTCGCTAAGGTTCAGCTTTTTGACCTGACCGCTTGAGATTATCTCATCGATCCGTACTGTAAGATCCTGCGGATACAACGGCATGAAACGGATATCTTTCCACAAGATCGAGGATATGTAGCTGTTCTTCACGTTCAGGCTCATCTGCGACCAGTCCTGCGGAGTGAGGGCCGGCTGATCGAGCAGAGAGACCCCTTTAACCTGCTTATCGATGGTTTCGTTCCACTTGACGATGGCTGTATAGTATTGCTGCTGGCCTTGCAGCGAGAATTTCTTCGCTTCCCGGATGAAGGCATCCTTATCGAGCTCGGTAAGCAGCACGCTCGGGTGCATCGAATTCGCCTTGGATTGAAATTTCTTCGCGCTGTCGGCGAACAGCTTCAGCCCTTTCATCAGGTTCTGATGAGCTTCGCCGAGCAGAGGGGACGTCTCGGATGTCGTCGATTTGGCCATTTCGCCGTATTTATCGTCGGCCGCCTTGGCCAGTTCCTTCATGACCGCGGAGGCGTCCACCGAAGGCTGGTCGAGCTCTTTCAACTGATCGAACCAGCGGTTCGTAAATTCGCGATAAGGGGAGTAGATCGTATGATAAAACGATACGAGATGCTGCTGATCATACGCTCCGGGTTTCTTGGAAGCTTCCTCCTGACCCGCCAGGAGCGAGGCGAACCGGGCTTCGGCACGGCTGGTTCCGATATTGACGCCGAAGAAGAAGGCGCCTGAGACGCAAACAAGTAAAAAGACGATTAAGAGCGATAAAATGTAGTCCGAGCGGTTTAGACGCTTATTCATGTCACGACTCCTTGTCCAGTTTCCTCCCTAAAGTATAGGGGAAAGTACCCAAATTGTGAACTGCATAGGCCGGAGGAACTATGAAAAAAATAAACTTCAGAAACATCCGCATCCGTAAAGTCGACCCAAGCGAATTGGACGACCGTATGCTCCTGGTTAATTTGTATATCACCCAAGCCATTACTCTCTTTATCGGCATATTGATCATTTTTTTTCAGTCCCAGACGCTTTTTCAGGTGATGAAATTTCCGGGCGGGATCTCGGTGCTGGGGTGGGGCGCGGTTTTTGCCGCAGCGGTGCTCGTATTTGACTGGCTGATCGCCAGATGGGTGCCGGAGGACGTGACCGACGACGGGGGAATTAACAAAAAACTGTTCGGCAATCGGCCTTTGTGGCATATCGGCGTTATATCGCTTATTGTCGCAATTTGCGAGGAATTGCTCTTTCGCGGAGCGATTCAGTATGCCTTCGGCCCTTATTGGACCAGCATCCTGTTCGCGGCGATCCATGTCCGTTACTTGCGGCATTGGCTGATGACGGGGATGGTTTTTCTGATCAGCTACGGTCTGGGCCATTTGTACCTGTTTACCGGATCGCTCTGGGCTCCGATCGCCGCGCATTTTATAATCGATTTTGTGATGGGGTGTATGATACGTTATCGGAAGGATGAGGTAGATGGAGAACGCTAAATCTTCAAACGACACGACGCACTCGCTTCCTGATGAAGACGACATGCGGCTTCCGCCCAGACGTGTGATCCATTCGTCGGACAACGCCAAAGCAACGAAAATATTTCAGGCCAGTCTGGTCATCCTGTTAATTTTATTGACTATCGGCATCATTTTCTGGTATCAGATGTACGGCCAATAAGACGAATATTCCAAATGAAACGAAAACCTTCAAGCTCCGTCCGGACGGAATTTGAAGGTTTTTTCCAAATGCGTATTGCCGCATACATGAACCTACGGCTCCAGTCCGGTATCGATCTGTGCCGGATCTACAAACGAATAGCCCCGTTTCTCCAGCTCGGTCAAAAGATCGCCCAGCGCATCGGCCGTCCAAGGCAGTTCGTGCATTAGGATGTTGCTTCCCGGATGCAGCTGCTCCAAAACCCGCTTAATGACGCCTTCCGGCTTCTGATTCGTGGAGAGCCAGTCTTCCGAGCCGTTCGACCACGTCATGAACAGCAAATTTTCCTTGGCGGCCTGCTTCTTGACGTAATCGTTCGCGGAACCGAACGGCGGGCGGAAAAACGCAGGGACCGTCCCGACCGTCTCTTTTACGATGCGCTGAACGTCTCCGATCTGGCTGTTCACCCGTTCCTTCGGTTCATTTTTCAAATCGATATGATCCCACGAATGATTGCCGATCGTTTGCCTTCTTTCGTGAATCAGCTTCAACAGCTCCGGATTTTTCTGCACCCGGTAACCGTTGACGAAAAATATCGCTTTGGCGTGATGGCTGTCCAGCGCGCCCAGCAGCTTCTCCAGCTGATCTTTGTCCTTCGGCCCGTCGTCAAACGTCAGCAGGACGACCTTTTTGTTGCCGTCAGGGCCGATGGGCACGATATCGTAATTTTTGTTCATCTTATACGTTTTGCTGACGGCGTCGGGAGCTGGTACGACAGAAGTATCCGCTTCCCCAGCCGGCTCGCCTGAAGACGGTTGCGCTGCCGGAGGAGGGGACGCAGGTTCGTCCGCCGGTCGCCCCGCCCGGTCTTCCTTAACCGTGCCGTCCGCAGGCAGGGCGGTTGAGGGCGGTTGTTCCGGCCCGGGCGTCTGCCGGCAAGCGGCCGTGGACAGCAGAAGCGAGGACAAGGCCGCAACCAGCAGTGGTTTGCTCCAGATTCGTATCGTCATGGTGCGCATCGACTCCCTGTTTTGGATTGTGCAGCATAACGTCGCCCGTCAAGCCTTCCTGAGACAACATGGACAAGCCCGGCCGGACGTCGAATACAGATGTACTGACTTATTGTACCATAGCGGATTCGTTCCTAAACGGAGCGGTCTTCCTATTTTTTCACGGATGCCAGCGAAGCGGTTCGGACAACCTATAAACGATTCTTGATCACAACAACGGGAGGGACAGCAATGAGAATGGGCGCATTCCTGCTGGGCGGCGTAGTCGGGGCAGCAGCCGTCGTTTATTATATGCGGGGCAAACATATGTCGTTTGCCGGTCTTACGAGCCAGACGAGCGACATGTTCAGCAAACCGACCTCGTCCAAGCCGGTTAAATTTGCCTCAAGCAGCAGTCATTCGGATAAGTTTTCGTCTTCGTCCAATTCCAGCCGCAGCGAGTCGGGTCTCGGCCAGGTGGAGGAACTGATCGCGCAAGATGCGGCCGTAAAAAGCCAAGTGGACGAAATTCTGAACAAATCCGAGAGCAGCTACATGACCCAATAACACTTTCGGACAGGCAGGCACATTGCTTTTATAAATACAAAAGCAAACGGAAGAAAAGTCCGGCGTCCCAGAGGGAGCCGGATTTTTCGCTATATTCGGTTACCCGATGGAACTGTAAGCGCTTCTTTCCAATATACATAAGAAAACTTCTATTCAGGGTGATGAAAAGTGTAAAAAACGGGGTTATTTTACTCCGTCTCCGACTATATTGATAGTAGCCGAAAACGGCTTCCAGCAAGCCCGGAACGATTGCATAAAGCCAACTTTATAGTGCATCCTCCTTGAAAACATGGTAACATGATGATACAAGCCAGCATTCGAGGTTCACCATTCGTTGCAAGGCGTCATACTCTGTTATCACAGAAGTGGAAGTGGGAGTGGAAGGGGAGGTCCTGTCATGAAAATTGAGCGCTTGAGTTTAGATAAGATTAGGATTTTCCTGACATTCGACGATCTGACGGAACGCGGCATCCAGAAGGAAGATATGTGGCGCGAAATTCCGAAAGTCCATGAACTGTTTAGCGAAATGATGGAGCAAGCCTATACGGAACTCGGATTTGACGCTTCAGGCCCTCTGGCCGTAGAAGTGTTTCAGCTGCCCGCTCAGGGTATGGTCGTCATCGTGACCCGGGGCAAGGTACAAAGCACCGATGCGGTCGACGAGGAAGAGGCTGAAGAGGTATACGAGATGGAAGTGACGCTTGAGCAGAGCGACGTGATCTCGTATGCGTTTCACGATTTCGAGCACTTGTTGAAGGCGTCTCATATAGCATTTGGAATAGGGATTACCGACGGTGCCCTCTACCACTATAAAGATAAGTATATCCTGCAAATTCTTCCGAGCGAATCGGATGAGTCGCGCGATCAGGCGCTTATCGCCATATTATCCGAATTCGGCGAAGCGACTTCGGTCACGACGGCAGTTCTGGACGAATACGGCAAACGAATCATTGCCGAGTCCGCGGTAAAGAGTCTGTGTGAACATTTCCGCCAATGAGACGACCGGATGCACAAGACGAGTTTCGTGACGCTGCCCCGGCTTCGGATAGAGCATCTTCAAAAACGGATGTTTTTGCGGATGCTTTTTGTGCGCTTGGCAGCGCTTCGACTAAGGAGTGAAAGTCTCCTCTACACCGCGTGGCGGCGGAAGTAGTAGCTGACGCATAGTGCTCAGTCCGTGAGGATGGGTGCGGAGGTAGCGAAGGCAAACCCCG
>NZ_JBYUPU010000030.1:0-83499 GCF_058135425.1 Paenibacillus sp. MAH-35 | reverse complement strand
ATTATCCATTATAATAACAGTATATACCTATAGTTGTAATATATTGTATTCCTAATAATATCCATTACAGTTGCACAGGAGCGTCGTATGAGTTCAGACAGTTCCTTATCCTTTTCGACATTGGAGCGGGCTTCGCTGATCGTTTCGTCCAAACGGCTTCGCTCTTCGCAGGCCATCGTCCTGAAGCTCCGGTAGAATCGAACTAATACCGTTTGTGCACGGGCTGCCCGAGTTCGGACTGGAGGCAGCCCGGCCATCCTTGAAGCGGGTGTGTGTACTTATGCATTTTCCGGTCACGCGTGATCCCAAAAACAATGACGAGATTGTATGGCTTGATATCAGCCAGGTCGTAAGTATACAAACCTGGGAACGTTCGGTCATCTTCCATACGCTGGATGGAGAATACTATCCCGTCTTGCCCAAAATATCAACGCTGGAGAAACATCTGGACCATTTTGGTTTCCGCAGGCTGGACCGGACGAACCTTGTCCACTTGTGCAAAATTCAATCTTTCGATGAAGAACGGTCGGTCGTTTATTTTGAGGAGCCGGTTACCCCAGACAGCAAATATTCGACTGTATCGCACGGCGAAAGAACGCTGGTCAAGAAGGAGCTGGCCAACTGGAAACAGCTTGGGACCAAGCGGAAGCAGAAACAGCAGGAAGGAGGGTAGCCGTCATGACCTCCCTCCTGTTTCGTCATATGCGGTTAACCCTTACCCTTTGGGATCGTCCGCAGGTTGCTACTCTCTAAGTTCTCTCCGGAGCACCTTCCCGATCATCGACTTGGGCAGCGAATCGCGAAATTCGTAGATTCGCGGCACCTTGTACGCAGCCAGCTTGAGGCGGCAGTAGCTGTCCAGCTCCGATTCGGACACCTGAACGCCTGGTTTGCAGACGATAAACGCTTTCACCGTTTCCCCCCGGTATTCGTCGGGCACACCGATAACGGCCGCTTCCAGCACGTCAGGATGCTCGAACAGTACCTCCTCGACCTCCCTCGGGAAAATATTGAACCCTCCGGCAATAATCAGATCTTTCTTGCGATCGACAATATAAAAATAACCTTCTTCGTCCATATAAGCCATATCGCCCGTACGCAGCCACCCGTCCCCGACCGTAACAGCCGTCTCCTCCGGCTTGTTCCAATACCCTTTCATCACCTGCGGCCCTTTCAGAAGCAGTTCGCCGATCTGATTGGGAGGCAACGTCTCGCCAGTGTCCATATCGACGATTTTGCAATCGGTATCCGGCCATGGCAGTCCGATCGAACCGGTTTTGCGACGTTCCCAGATCGGATTCGCATGTGTGACCGGCGAGCATTCCGACAATCCGTAA
This sequence comes from Paenibacillus sp. MAH-35, assembly GCF_058135425.1. Taxonomy (NCBI): domain Bacteria; kingdom Bacillati; phylum Bacillota; class Bacilli; order Caryophanales; family Paenibacillaceae; genus Paenibacillus; species Paenibacillus sp. MAH-35. The sequence continues at coordinate 82,162 of NZ_JBYUPU010000030.1, read as the reverse complement.
CCTTCGACCAGCCGCCCTCCCGTCAGCTTCTCGAATTGCTGCTGAACTTCCAGCGGCAGCGGCGCGGAGCCGCTTATACAGCAGCGAATCGAGGACAGCTTGTATTTGACTGCCGAGTCCGGGTGATGATTAATCGCGATATACATGGTCGGCGCTCCGGGAAATATTGTCGGTTTCTCGCGGTGGATCGTTTTTAGCAAATTTTCGACTTCAAATTTAGGAACCAGCACAATATTGGCGCCGATGGATAAGCCGAAATTCATACATACGGTCATCCCGTACACGTGAAATAACGGTACAGCCGCCAGCATGATTTCTTGTCCGGCATCGACCTTATACATCCAGCTTGCGCATTGGCGCGTATTGGCGGCCAAATTGGCGTGCGTCAGCATAACGCCCTTCGGTGCCCCGGTGGTTCCTCCCGTATACTGCAGAACGGCCACGTCCCGCTCCGGGTCGACGGGATGGGTGACGGGCTCCGGCTTCGCGGAGCGGAGCAGCCGGTGGAGGATGAACAGCTGCTCCTGTTCGGCGTCGTACTTCGGCAAAGGTCCCTTCCGTTTCTGTACGAGCGGATACAGCGCTTTCTTCACCAGCGGCAGCTCATCGCGGATTCCCGTAACGATGATCCGCTTCAGACCGGCCTTCTCGCGGATATTGCGGATTCGCGGCAGCAAGAGGTCCAGGCAAACGATCGTATCCGCCTGCGAATCGGTGATGTGCCGAAGCAGCTCCCGTTCGACATGCAGCGGATTCAGCTGCACGACGGTCGCGCCGGCGAACAAAGCTCCATAGTAACAGATCACATACTGAGGCATATTCGGCAAAATCAAAGCGACCCGGTCGCCCGGAACGACTCCGAGGCTGTGCAAGCCGTTCGCGAACCGGTACGATTGCTGCAGCAGATCCTTGTACTTCGTCCGCTTGCCGAAAAACGTAACGGCCGGACGGTCCGGATATTGCTCCGCCGTCGTTTGCAACAGCGTCGTAATGGGAACGGACGGATAATCGAGCGTAGTCGGCACTTCTTGGGGGTAATAGTCATGCCACGGTCGCCGGTCCATGCATCATCCACCTTCCTGAACGCGGCGCTAAACCGCGCGGTTAGTACATGATATGGGCCAACGCCTGTTCAAGATGACGGAAAAGCTTCAACCATATTTCATACATTGTCCCCGGTTTACCGGTAATACCGGTCCATATCTGCGGCGATCTGGTCGGCCAGCGGGAATACGACCTCCTCGTTTTTGCGCAAATGCTCTTCCAGTATAAAAAGCGCCTGTTCGATTTGCCGCAGAAGCTCCCTCGTTTTCGACTCCGGGCTAAACATTCCGATACTGCCGGATTGCTCGATATACGACTTTAAGTATTGCATCGCCCACTCCCGCTCCAGATCCATCACCGACATCGGCCCCATCCTTTTGCCGGTCAGTTCCGCAAGGAGCGGAAATACATAACGCTTCTCCCATTCCTCATGGCTTTGCAGACGCGCCAGCAGCTCGCACACGTACGGCTTCATCTCGGCGATCCGGGCACAGACCCGACCGGGCTCTCCCTTCCAGCTCTCTTCTACCAATTGCCGAATCAACAAAATTTGAGCTTTCATCTCGCCCTGCTCCTCTTCCAACCGGTTAACCGCATCGCGAAACTGGACGCTGGGGTCGCAAAGCACCATCGTATGCTGGGTGTTCCTGTCCGTTATGAATCGGCTCATCGCTGCATTCCTCCCGCTCCTGATCTATGCTTTTAGCATAATCGGTTTCAGCTTTTATGCCTGTAATCCGGATCACACTACTTTTTACGACAAAATATGCAGGATTATATCGAAAAAAGTCGAAAATGCAATAACATTAGTGTATCTTTTAGGCTATAATGAGGATACATAATGTTCTGCACCTGGGGTGATGGCTTGCACCTGAAATCACGGATTTTCTACCTCGTTATCGGATACGTTATTTTTATATTATTTTTTAACAATATTTTGTTCTATGTGACGACCAAGGAGACGCTTGTCGGGAATGTAGAAGAGCAGTCGGTTCATGCCGCCAGCAACTTGAGAAATTCGATCGACCAGTACAAGACCAGCGTGAAATATGTCGAGGACATGGTCGGCCAGCAGCTGCGGTTGGCCGCGATCACCGCCAAGGAGCGGCTTTCCCCGCAGGCCGAGCATGTGACGAACGACGAGCTGGAGCAGATCAGCAAGGAACTTGGGGTGTCGCACATCACGCTGCTTCAGAAGCAAGGAGACGATATTATCGGCGTCCGTTCGTCCGATTCCAAAGAAATCGGCATGAGTACGAAGAAGTGGGGATACTGGTATACCGCTTTCCTGCAATTGCTGGAGTCCGGGAACGTTACGATTCCGGAAGGGCAGAAGCTGCCCCATTACTGGTCGGGACCGATCGAACATGCCGATACCGATCCGAGCAAAATCGACAAATGGGGCTACTATTACGATGGGGAAACCGACTACATCATCAATCCGTACGTGGAAGATATCCAGATCAAGCAGTATGACAGGCTGGCCGGTCCGGATCTCATCATGAAGAAGATGATCGAGGACAATCCCGGCATTTTGGAGATGACCGGTTTTAATTACAACCATTTCGGCAAGCCGCTAAAAGTATCGAAATCACAAAGCGGACAATATTTCGTATCGCTGTACGACCGTCCGATTCCGTTCGGCACGTATATGTACGAAGACCGCGAGCGGGACATCGACAACGTCAGACAGGCGCTTGAACGGAATGAGCCGGTTACGTACACGACGGTCGTTCTAGGAAAAAAAGTAATTAAAAGCTATATCCCGGTGCCGTCGGACGCCGACAATCAACAGCTGGACTATCCTTATGTTATCGGAGTGGTATTCGATTACCATATGATCCGGGACGTGCTGGAAGAGCAGATTACAACGATGGCGGCGAGAATTGGATTTCTGACCGTACTAAGCCTCGTGCTGCTGTATTTCGTCTTCCGGATGATCGGCCGCAACAAGGACGAAGCGGTCCGCGTCACGCAGGAGGCTTACATCGACGAAGTGAACGACATGTTCACGACGATCCGCGGCCAGCGGCACGACTTCCTGAATCATGTGCAGACGATTCATACGTTTCTTCAGCTCAAAAAGTATGACGATTTGCACCGGTACACGGGAGAACTGATCGGGGACATCCGCCAGACGAACGATATTATTCAGATCGGCCATCCCGCGATCGCAGCGATCGTGCAGTCCAAGCTCGTAACGGCGATGGACAAAAAAATCGATTTCAGGCACGAATTCGCTCCGTTCGGCAGCCTCAATCTGGGCGTCAAATCGGTCGATATCGTCAAAATTATCGGCAATCTGGTCGACAACGCGTTCGACGAAGTGACCCGGCTTCCGGTGCACGAGAGGTGGGTCGAGCTGCGCGGCTGGTACAACGCCGGCAACCTATTCATCTCCGTGCGCAATCCGGGACGTGTGCTGGACGAGGAAGAACGACGCAAAATTTTTATGCCCGGCTACTCGACCAAAAACAGCGGTGACCATTCGGGGATCGGGCTTGCCGTCACCAAAGAAAGGGTCGGATCGTATAAAGGGACGATTACGGTGGAAAGCGATATCGGGCAAGGAACCACGTTTACCGTATGCATGCCGCTGCAGCGATTCGGAATATAAGCTGGCGGCCGTTTTGGACTAAGCTCCCGTTATCGAAAGAACTCGCTTACCCTATACAAACACAAAACGGACCTCCCGAGGTCCGTTTTTGTATGTCCGCTTAATCATCGAGTTTGCTCAGCTTCCGGTTAATCTCGTCCAGTATACGCTTCACCGATTCCGGGTCGCGCGCCCCTTCCCGTTTCCAGGCTCCGAGAATGTCCGCTGCATCGCCCGCCAGCTGTTCCGCATCCGCTCCAGCCCCTTCGATCGTCTCGGAAGGATCGAACCAGACATAAGTTCCGTCTGGGCCGTTGCGGAGAAAAGACCGCCGCCAATGATCCGGGTACGTATGCGGCTGTTCTCCGAACATCAGGCCAAGCACGTCGTCGCTCTCCAGTGGAAGCAGCTGATGGAACGACTCCTTCGTCCCGTCCGCGACCGTAAGATGCAAGTAGGCATAGTGCAAATAATGCTCGCCCGTCGCCGTATCTTTCACGATCTCGTACAACTCCGTCCCCTCGGCGCCGCCGCCGAGCTCCTTGATCGTCTGAAGCCTATCCTGCAGCTCGTCCTGGGGGATCTGCTTCCGCTCGTTCCATGATTCGCTCATAAAGCCCGCTCCTCCTCCTTTCCTCCGGCTGCAAGTCTCCGTTGATCGGCCGATTGATGAAAATCCAGCTTCCTGCGGGGCAGCTTCCAGCCGTAATATACCGATAACATCCGCATCGTCAATATGACCGCAAATAATACAGCTGTTCGGATCTGCCCGTCCATCCACCCGAATCCGAGCGAGATTCCCGCTAGCATCGCCCATAACGCATAGATCTCATCCCGGAACACAAGCGGTTTTCTGCCCGCAAGCACGTCGCGGATCACGCCTCCCCCGATTCCGGTCACTACCGATGCGAAGATGACTACGCCTACGGGCAGCTCCATTCGTGCTGCGAATAATGCGCCTTGTATGGAAAAAGCGGCCAGCCCGACCGCATCGAAAAACGTGGCGATCGGCTGCCATCTGCGAATCCACACAGCCGGGAACAAATACAGCAGGAAAATCGTCGCAAGCGCCGTGTTCAGTAACAGCCCCTGCGACCATAAGGAGGTAATCGGTATCCCGATAAACAGGTTGCGGACGACCCCGCCGCCAAATGCAGCCGCCATCCCGAGCACGGCAACCCCGAAGATGTCGTATTCCTCCTCCATCGCGATAATCGCCCCGCTCGCGGCAAAGGCGACGATCCCCATCAAGCTTAGCACATCCCAGGTCAATGCCGTCCCTCCCCGCTTGCCGGCCGCCCGTTAAGACGAGCCCGAGCCCCAATAGTCTTTCTCCAGCGACCGCAGCTGCTCAATCGACTTGACCGCCCAAGCCTGCAGCTCCGGACGAGCCGGATAGCGGGCACGGTCGTACGAACCATCCGCGACGCTTTGCATGGAAGCCATCAACTCTTCCCACGCGCTGCGGAGCGATTCGTCGTAAGACGGAACGTCGCCTTCATACGGCTGCACCGACGCAGCCGGAACCCACACTTTCTCCCGCTGGGCCGCCGCCTTCCGTTCGTGGAACAAAGTAACGTCGACTTTATACCGGTTATGCAGATCGCCTTGCAGCGGATGCTGCAGCACGGCTATGATCTCGACCAGCACGCGGGGCGGCGACGATTCCAACTGTTTGGCAATATATGCGCCCGACCGGTGCTCTACAGTTACATAACGTTCAACGGATTCGTTCATCGCTTTTCATCCTCTCTTATTGGGGCTCCGGGAATAACGGCTGCAAGAAACGATATACATTCTCGACAGACTCGAACGCATACAGCTTGCGTACGACTGCGCCGTTATCCAGATGGATCAGGCAAGGTACGCTTTCCACCCGCCATTCTTGAATCAGCTGCGGTATCGTATTCACGTTCGCTTGCTCGATCGGGTAATCCGGCCGCATCGTCCCGACCACGTCGAGCATCCGGCTCCCTACCTTGCATGTGCCGCATAACGGCGTATATAAAAAAACGGCGAACGCCTCTCCAGCGTTTAGCCGTCCTCTCAGCTCCGATTCCGACCGCTCGATCATCCGTTATTCCTCCAGGTTGTAAGGTTCCAGCTGCCGCAGCGTTCGCAGGGTGTGCTCCAGCAGGTCGGGAATGTCTTCAATTTGTCCTTCCCCGATTTTCCGGTCGAAATGAACGCCGATCTCGTTCAGGCAGCGGGAACCGTCGTCCCCGTACCGGTAGGATAACGTCTGGACGATGGTCGGATTCGTTTCCCACAGCTGCTGCAAAATGTCTTGAATGTTGCGGCATGCGCTCTCCGGGTTGCGCAAAGGAAGCGAGAAGACGACGTCCAGCTTGCAGCCGGGCAAGGCGTTTTTCCATTCCATCTTCTCTCCGGCCAGGTCGACGAGTCCTGCGGACAAGCGAATCTCGGCCGTACTCCTGCTGTCCTTCAATCGGTAGCGGATAATATAACATCTCGACATCACCGCGAGATCGATCAGGTCGGAACGATGCGTAACGACGATTTGCCCTTCCAAATCGAGATCGTACACCGCCCCTTCGATGACAACCTTTAAATTTTCGTATATCGTCGGATCAAACATGCGCTCCCTCCTGACGGGTGATGTGCGGCGGACGCGGCCGGCGCGGTTCCTTGTAACGGATATAATACGACACGGCGCCGGTACAACCCTTTTGCTCCGCATAAATTTCCGGCTGGACATGAAAGACGGGAGACCGGCGTGATGCCGTCCCCCGTCCTGTATGTCAGGCATATAAAGATTCGCGCAGCCTTTTGATATCCTCGTTGTTCAAATATTCTTCGTACGTCATTTGCCGGTCGATGAGCCCTTTTGGCGTAATCTCGATAATCCGGTTCGCGATCGTCTGGATGAACTGCCAGTCGTGGGAGACGAACAGCATGCTTCCGTCGAAATCGATCAGACCGTTGTTAAGCGCCGTGATGGATTCCAAGTCCAAGTGGTTCGTAGGCTCGTCGAGCATCAGCACGTTGGCGCCGCTCAGCATCGCTTTGGACAGCATGCAGCGCACTTTTTCTCCCCCGGAGAGAACGGACGCTTTCTTCTGCGATTCTTCGCCCGAGAACAGCATGCGTCCCAGGAAGCCGCGAATGAACGTTTCATCCGGATCTTTGGAATATTGGCGCAGCCATTCGACGAGATTTAATTCCACCCCTTCGAAGTATGGCGCGTTATCTTTTGGAAAATACGCTTGAGTGGTCGTAACGCCCCATGCGAATTCGCCTTGATCCGCTTCCACTTCACCGGCAAGGATTTGGAACAATACCGTCTTGGCCGCCCCGTTCGGGCCGATCAAAGCAATCTTGTCGCCTTTGTTGACAACGAAGCTGATATTGTCAAGCAGCTTCTCGCCATCGACCGTTTTGCTCAGGCGATCGACCGACAAAATGTTTTTGCCCGCTTCCCGCTCCGGCTTAAAGTTGATAAACGGATATTTGCGGTTCGACGGCCTGATATCTTCCAGCGTAAGCTTCTCGAGCTGCTTCTTCCGGGAGGTCGCCTGCTTGGACTTGGAGGCGTTGGCGCTAAACCGGGCGATAAACGTCTCCAGCTCCTTGCGCTTCTCATCTGTCTTTTTGTTCGCATCTCTGATCAGCTTAAGCGCCAACTGGCTCGATTCGTACCAGAAATCATAGTTGCCGACGTAAAGCTGAATTTTGCCAAAGTCGATATCGGCGATATGCGTACACACTTCGTTCAGGAAGTGCCGGTCATGGGATACCACGATAACGGTGCCTTCAAAGCGACCCAGGAAATTAACAAGCCAATTGATCGACTCGATGTCCAAATGGTTCGTAGGCTCGTCGAGCAGCAGGTTTTGCGGATTGCCGAACAACGCTTGCGCCAGCAGCACGCGTACTTTCTCATTGCCGTCGAGCTCTTTCATTTGCTTCTCATGCAGATCCGTACCGATTCCAAGACCGAGCAGAAGCGAAGCGGCATCGGCTTCGGCTTCCCAGCCGTTCAGTTCCTGGAACTCGCCTTCAAGCTCGGCGGCCCGCATGCCGTCCTCTTCGGAGAAGTCCGGCTTGGCATACAGGGAGTCCTTCTCTTCCATAATGGCGAACAGCTCGCGATGACCCATAATAACCGTTTTCAAAACTTGAATTTCGTCAAATTCGAAATGGTTCTGCTTCAGTACAGCGAGTCTCTCGCCCGGCGTTATGAACACTTCACCGCTGTTAGGCTCGATTTCACCGGACAAGATTTTAAGAAATGTCGATTTGCCTGCGCCGTTCGCCCCGATCAATCCGTAGCAATTACCGGGGGTGAACTTTATGTTAACGTCTTCGAATAAGGCGCGTTTTCCGTAACGGAGAGTTACGTTACTAGTGCTGATCATAAAAACAACAACCTTCCCTTCCATACTATTCTGGCCGTCAACTTCTTACTATAGCATAATTTGCCTCAGCTTCAAAGCATTTCGTCGCTTCCTTGCCGCGTTCGAAGCCGGAAAAATGAACTTGAGAGGGGAAAGCTGCGAAGCAGGGACACAATCGCCCAAAAGCGGATCGTTCTCTTACAAACAGAGGCAGCATGCTCTTCTACGAACGATGGGGATTCATAGAGCGCATAGGGATGATGTGCGTTTTTGGCATGCTTTCAAACCGAACAGAAATGAAATGCAGCTGGTTTTGGTTACTACCTGCGATTTGGTGAAATCCTGTAGGAAGGAGCGAAACCAGATACAGCTTCTAAGGATTGGAGGGAGTAGCAGTTCATGAGCGACGAAGGAAATAAACAGCTGATTACCGGCAAAAGCATCATCCTTCGACTGGAAATCGATACGAACCGGATTCGTTTCAGCGATATTGTCACCGCGATAACCGATGAAGGTGGAGATTTGGTCGCGATCGACGTCATTCAGACGAAGCAGGAGCTGTCGATCCGGGACTTGACCGTTAATGTGGCGGATACGCTGTACACGTCCAAAATCGTCGATAAAGTGAAACAGCTTGGCGGTGTAAAGCTGGTTAACGTATCGGACCGGACCTTCCTGCTCCATCTCGGAGGCAAAATCGAGACCAAGCTGAAAACGCCGATCCAAAATCGCGACGATTTGTCCCGCGTATACACGCCCGATGTAGCCCGCGTCTGCATGGCGATTCATGAGGAGCCCCGCAAAGCCTACACGCTGACGATCAAACGGAACACGGTAGCGGTCATCTCCGACGGAAGCGCCGTCCTCGGGCTCGGCAATATCGGTCCGCACGCCGCCATGCCGGTAATGGAAGGCAAAGCGATGCTGTTTAAACAGCTTGCCGACGTCGATGCGTTCCCGATCTGTCTGGATACGCAGGATACGGAAGAGATGATCCGGACCATTATTGCCATCGCTCCGGCGTTCGGCGGCATTAATCTGGAAGACATCTCATCTCCGCGGTGCTTCGAGATCGAAGAGCGATTGAAGCAGGCGCTCGATATCCCGGTCTTTCACGACGATCAGCACGGAACCGCCGTCGTGTTGTACGCCAGCCTGATCAGCGCTCTGAAGCTGGTCGGGAAATCGATCGATTCGGTTAAAGTTGTCGTGTGCGGTATAGGCGCGGCAGGAATCGCCTGCAGTAAAATATTGCTCGCCGCAGGCGTCAAGGAATTGATCGGGGTCGACCGGGAAGGCGCTTTGGTAGCCGGCCATACGTACGGCAATCCGATGTGGAACTGGTATGCGGAGCATACGAATCCGAACCGTGTAACCGGCAGCTTGAGCAGTGTGCTCGCCGGAGCCGATGTATTTATCGGCGTATCCGCCGCCGGTTTATTGAAACGTGAAGACGTCCGGAGCATGGCCGCAAATCCGATCGTGTTCGCGATGGCTAACCCGAACCCCGAAATCAATCCCGAGGAAATCGAAGATATCGCCGCCGTTGTAGCGACCGGGCGTTCCGATTACCCGAACCAGATCAATAACGTCCTCTGCTTCCCCGGGATGTTCCGGGGTGCCCTGGATTGCCGGGCCCAGACGATCAACGAAGAGATGAAGCTGGCCGCCGCCGAAGCGATCGCCTCTGTCATCTCGGATGAGGAGCGGAACAAGCTGTACATTATTCCAAGCGTGTTCAACCAGAAGGTCGCCAAGCTGATTCGCGACAAAGTGGTCGAAGCGGCGATCCGGACAGGCGTTGCGAGACGAATTCCGCGCGAATACCGGTAATCTGAAATTCCGTCAGGCGAAGCGGAGTCCTGGATAAGGATCGTATAGCAACATACATTATATGGGCAATTCGGATGATTGGCCTCGTCCTGAGGAGTCGAGTTCCGGAGTCCCTTTTGCCGGGCAACTGCCACATAGCTGCATCGTATCGTATAATGCTTTCCATTAGCAGGCTTCTCCAACATCGGGATGCGGGAGGTCTGCTTTTTGTCGTCCAATTTGTTGCGGGAAAAGACACAAAAATTTTCTTTATCGTGGAGGTCGCTTTTTTCATTTTTTAATCAAACCTTTCCCCAGTCTGCCCCGTCTTTTCTCTTGTCATGTTATTACACGGTGTGGGATGCAGCCGAGCAGCAGGAGGATATATTACGATGATCAAAGAACAAGGCGAAGGCAAAAGCCGCTACATGCCCGGTCTTGACGGGCTGCGGGCCATATCCGTCCTGGCCGTTATTGCCTACCATATGAATGTATCCTGGGCTCCCGGGGGATTGCTGGGCGTAGCCGTTTTTTTCACGTTGTCCGGTTATCTGATTACCGATCAATTAGTCGCACAATGGCAAACCACGAAACAAATCGATTTCGCCGGCTTTTGGATGAGGCGTATCCGCAGACTGATGCCGGCAATGTTTGTTATGCTGGCGGTCGTCGGAGCTTGGCTGCTGCTGTTTGACCGCGAACGTCTGGCCTCGCTCCAGGGAGATTTCGTATCCGTCGCCTTGTATTTCAACAATTGGTGGCTGATCTTCCACCAAGTCTCTTACTTTGAAAGCTTCGGCCCTCCGTCTCCGCTCGGGCATCTTTGGTCGATCGCGATTGAAGAGCAATTTTACTTGATTTGGCCGATTTTGTTGTTGGCTTTACTGCGTGTTACGAAACAGCGCGGCAAGCTGATGATGTTCATTTTGCTGGGAGCGGCCGCTTCGGCAATAGCTATGGCGATGATCTATGTGCCCGGAAGCGATCCGAGCCGGGTCTACTACGGGACGGACACCCGGGCGTTCGCTTTGCTGATTGGCGCAGCGCTGGCGGTTGCCTGGCCGAGCAGAAGCTTATCCGCAGCCGTTTCGAATAAATCCCGTTTGGTTCTTGACATACTGGGCGGAGCCGGCTTGCTTGCGATCGTCTGGCTGGTTTGGAAAACCAATGAATACGATTCCTTGTTGTATAACGGAGGATTGGCGCTTTTTTCGGTTTTAACGGCAGTTGTTACGGCCGTACTCGCTCATCCTGCCAGCCGGGTCGCCAAGGTGATGGGAAGCAAGCCGCTACGCTGGATCGGCGTACGCTCCTACAGCCTTTATTTATGGCACTTTCCGGTTATGATCCTTATGAGTCCGTCAGGCAGCGCAGATGATGCCCATGCGGGCCGAGCGATAGTTCAGATAGCGCTGAGCCTGCTGCTGGCCGCATTATCCTGGACCTACATTGAGGAACCGATCCGGCGAGGCTCCCGGACGCCTTCCCGGGGAGAAAAACAAGGATGGTCGCCTTTCCACTACCGGAATAAACGCGCCGTATCAACGTTCGCCCTCATGCTGTTCCTCATCTCCGGCTATAGCAGCTTGAACGCCGACAAACCTGCCGATCCTTCGCCGGCAATAATCGAAACTAGTCCGAATGGGCAAGAAGATACAATCGTACCAGATACAGATCCCGGGATACCAGCAATCGTTATACCCGAGGCTCCAATACCAATGGAACCGCAACCGAAAAGTGAGGAAAGCTCGGAGCCCGCAACTAATGCCAGAATTACCGCAATCGGCGATTCCGTCCTGCTCGACGCTGCGCCCCACCTGGAGAAGCTCCTTCCCGGCATCGTGATCGACGGCAAAGTCGGCAGACAGATGTACCAGGCTTTGGATGTCGTCGACATGTTGAAGGCGGAAGGAAAGCTTGGAGATCGAGTCGTCATCGAGCTCGGATCGAATGGCGCTTTCTCCAGCAAGCAGTTGCGCGAGCTGTTGTCTTCACTTCAGGATGCGCGGAAAATCGTATTGATTAATACGCGCGTACCTAGAAAGTGGCAAGATACGGTCAACTCCACCCTGCAGGAAGTCGCCGACGAATATTCCAATACCGAGATCATGGACTGGTATTCCGCCAGCAAAGAAAAACAATCGTACTTCGCGGACGACGGCGTTCATCTGAAGCGGGAGGGCGCTGAATCTTACGCTTCACTGCTGAGTAAAACTTTACAGGGCGGATAACGTAATTAGAAGGTCATACGGAAATTCGGACCATCGCTCCGAAATTGCATGATCCGCTACCGAACGGGGAACCTTATGGATGAAACGGAGGCGATCCTGTTGAACAAAGGCCAACAAATTGCAAAACTGCAACAATACGCGGAAGCTAAAATTGCGATTCAAGCCGTTGAGGATAAGCAGGCTTACGCGTCAAGCCGGGTTATGGAAGATGAGGGCGTTCCGGAAACGCCGAATCAAGGCCAGCCGAACAAAGGGTACGACAAGCTTTAGCGACAACTGGAACAACTGAAATACCTATCGGCGCGATGACAGCCTTAGTACGGCCTAACACCGGACTAAGGCTACGTCGCCGATGTGTTCTGCTGGAACTTCATATACTAGGCATTGCATATCGTAAATCGTAAATCGTAGACTTCATATCGCCCAGCGGCTTCAGTGTCCGACCGGCCGCCGTCATGCGGTGCAACCACGCTCCCCGCTCCCCTGCCTATAACAGATCGCTGCTGACCCTCCGATCTTCTTCATCTTATTTTCCCACAGACTTGCCGACAAATACGAATCGGGTGTGTACGATTTGCAAAGAATCCCCTTCCGCCAGCGGATACCATTTGTAAGGAACCATCGGCTCGTTGTTCCATAACGTACCGTTTTTGGAACCCAGGTCTTTGGCGTAATAAGACGCGCGTTCGCACACGATCTCCGCGTGAAGCTTCGAAACGCCCGCCGTATCTTCCGCAAAATCTGCAGCACCCGCATCGCGGCCGATTACAAACCGCTCGGACTTCAGCGGGACCCGCTGCACCGTTCCGGCTTTGTGCACCTCCAATTCGTCATATTGCTGCTGTTCCGGCTCGATCCTCTCCTGAAGTCCGCTCCCTTCCGGACGGAGCAATACAGTCGCATCCGGGGCGCGAAGCAGTGTAGTAGGTTTGGCGGCTGCGGCTGCTTCCTGACGCCCGTATAAGCCGGAAAAAGGTTCATTTTGCTCCGGATTCGGATGTACGGAATAGGAGGCAGCTGACGCTGGAACAGCGGAAGTGCTGCTGCGCGGCGGCAAACGCTCCTCTTTTTTCCTTGGAGGCATATATCCGGTTAACCCGGTCATCTCCCGCTCCTCCATCGCTTGGTACGTCTGGGCGATCGCATGCAGCTTGCCTTTTCCGGGCCAGCACGGGCGGAGCAAAACAAATACGAATACCGCATCGAGCAGCAAAACGGTTAACCCCGCCCATACGATGAGCGCTCCTTCCGGAGCTTCCGCCGGATAAAAGCTCCATAAGAGCAGCAGCACCGCTCCCGCACCAGCTCCCGCCAACAGCCTTTGACGCGGGGCCAGCGGCTTGCCTTCCACCGATTCCTCTGCAGACCGGATCGCGGGATCGGACTTCGCCATCTCCTCTTCGATCCCCTCTAATCCGCTCCATATTGGAAAGGGATGGGATGATCCGCCGCGATCGGTAGCCGCGGAATCGGCTCTGACTCCTATCCAGGTCGGAATGTTCAGCGGTTCTGCGTCGGGTTCCGATATCCCGTTAGCTCTTTCGGCAATCGGACCACTCGCTCTCGCTTCCGATCCTCCGGCATTCGGCGGACTCCCTCCCATTGCGGCCGCTCTCCGATCCGTATGAGCGGGTTTTGCAGTGAGACCAGGCTCGGGATCAAGGGGGGAAAGTTGCGGTTTGGCGCCCGGAGCCGTCTGCACCGGATCGAGATACGAGCTGAGCTGTTTTTTAAGCTCATGAAATTCGAACCGTTCACGGCGCAGCACGGACATCAGCGCGGAAAACTCGCTCCCTTCAATCCTGTCGATACAGCCCGACAGTCGCAGCGCCAGCTCCTTAAATTGTTCCCGTACCGGCGGCTTGGCACCTGTGAGCCCCGCATCAGCTGCGGCTACCGGCACATAGACGATTTTCAGCTCATCGGGCGATTCCGGGCAGACGAACAGGAAATCCTCATGAAGCCAATAGCCCTCTTCGCGCAGCATATAGATTTTACTGTCATCGATGATTTTCGCGCACTGGAGCAGCAGCCTGTAATAAGTCTGAAGCACCAGCTTCTCCGACTTCATCCACTGGGACAACATTTTATAACCGGTAATATCGTAGCGAAACCGGATCTGCAGATCGATTTCTTCAATCTCCAGCGGAAGCAGCCCGGGGATATCGTTGGACTCCAGCATACGCCGCCCGATTCGTTCCAGATCGTCATAGCGGATCGGCTGCACGCCCGATAAGACGAGACAGATTCCTCTGTGCCGGACGAAATCAAAATTGAAGCCGTACCATGTTCGTTCCATCACAATCTCCTCTTTATAACGACGGGTTGCAATAAGTAGCAGTGAATATCATCGCCGGCAGCACGGCATACATAAACGGAAAGGTGGCCGCCGACTTCTTGTAACTGACAATCCCCTTCATATCGCGAAACAGCAGCAAATTGAACAACAGCGCTCCCGTACTCCGAAGCCGCGGCACGAACTGCTTGCGTACAGCGATAAGCACGAGCCCGATCACCGCCGCGAACAGTATCGAGTTCAGCGCGCCGTTGATGACGAATTCGCCGCCCGCCATAGCACCGATGGCGCCAAACAGCTTGACGTCTCCGGCACCGACCGCGCCGAATAGATACAGCGCCAGCATAATGCCGAAACCTGCGGCGAAACCGAGCAGCGATCCGGCTAATCCGTCCCAGCCGCCGATTGCTGCGTTGTAACCTACACCGAGTGCAATTCCGGCTACCGTATACCGGTTAGGAATTTTACTTTGCTTGACATCATGGTAAAACGACACCAAAATTAAAGCGGCCAGTCCCGCAACGACCACCATCCTTCATTTCCCCCATTCCCGAATCGTAATTCCAACCTGCATATCAACACCCTGGAAAGTGAACGTACAGCGCTCTGTTTATTCGCTGCCTCGTCCCGTTTACGCTCCCGTCCATATACGCTCGTACGCTTTTTTTCGAAGCTTCACGGTTTTATTCACAAAAGGGATCGGTAATCTCACCACGTACTCCGCTTCGATCCCTACGAACCTACGGCCCGGGTCCGTGAAACTGGGTACGACAACTTTAGACACGGTCAGCTTGTCTTCCTTCAGCACATTCCGGTCCGCATAACGCAGAACGGCCAGCTTGAAAGCGGTGCGAACCGCGGGATCGATATGAGATTCGACGTAACGGTCGTATTCGTCCGTTCCCAGCTTCTCTAGCTGCTCCCGCTTTTGGCGTTCCCAATCGACCCAATCGACGAACAGATCCGGGATAAACGCTTTGTAATCTTCGACCCATTGCTCCCCTTGCGTCAGCTTATCCCGCGCGGAGCGGATATGGCCCAGCCATTGCTCGACGAATCCGCCCGCCTGGCTCTGTCCGTACAACCGGAGCGCTTCATCCGCAAGCAGCTGGACCGGATAGGCGCTGGCGGCCATCTGCTTGACGGTTTCCGTGGCTGCGTTCTGCAGCGCCATATCGGCTACAGTAAGTTTGATCATGCATATAAGCGCAAGCACGAACGCGAGAAAAAACGGCATCGCCAACGTCGCCTCAAGCGTCACGCCGCCATGCTCGTCCGTTATCAGCTTCAAGCCGCCCCTCCGGCGATCCGCCTTGTACATAGGTTCCCCCCTTTGGATTCAGCAGCCTTACTTTACATCCTGGCGGACAGTGACGCTTCAATACGATAAAGCAGCGGTTTTCGTGATAGCCGCCTGCCTGCCTTCAACCGGATAGCCGAACAAAGACATGGAATACGGCATAAACCAGAGCCGCACCTTCGTTTCCGTCCTCGCTTGCATATAGACCGGCGTCTCTCTTAGATCCGTCCCGGTATTTAATTCGATTAAGCTTTGCATCCGGGCGTTCATCGGTTCTCTTTTGGTATGCAGGAGCAGAAACAAGCGCAAATAATCTTTGTAATTCATCGTTACGGTATCCGGAAGTTTGTCCGACACCGGGACTTCCTCCCCGTTTACGAGTTTCGTCATGTCGCTATACGCCTTAACCCCGCCTTCGGCAATCGCCCAGAGGATCGTTAGCAACGGAGAACCGGCGGCGACGATTTTCGCTTCCGGCGACATGAGCGCCTCCGCCGTTCGGACAGCCAGTCGCAGCGTGAACATCTCCGTATAAGCCGCAGATTGATTTTTCAGACACGAATTAAGCCCGTAGAGCAAATATTCCGCTTCCTGATTAGGCAGCTCGTGCGAAGCGCGCCCGGATCTTTCATAATCCGGTTTCAACACGCCGTCTTTGCCCGTCTCCTTTCCGTACGTCCTATAGTTGAATTTCGTTAGCGCATACTCATTGATGTACATCTCGTCCCGGAACTGGCCGGCTGCGTTAGCCAAGCCTCCTAACAGCTTGTCGATCGTGCCTTTGGTTCGTTCCTTCGCCTCCTCCGCGCTGCCCAGCTCTTCTACGCCGGACGTTTCCGATGAAGAAACCCGGTTGTAGTCCATATACTTTCGATAAAAGGACGGGTTTGCCGAATCGGAGTCGTCCGTTAATGCTTTGTAGGCTTCCTCCGTGCCGCCTCCGCAGTCCGCCCATATTTTGCGCACCTGGTCCCATATATGGGCGTAACGTTCCTGTTCCTGGCGTTTTAATTGGGCGATCCGCCCGGTTTGGGCTGTTCGGCGTTCCTCCTCCGCGCGTTGTTCGTTAAGAAATTGCACCGCTTTGCCCGCGTACGCGTCGTTGGACTCCGATAAAATCTCCATCCGCACCGAATCGAACCGGGTGTCTCCGGCAAATAAAGTCGTTGCGTCCAGCGCAGATTCGAATCCGCTAAACATGGCGCTGATCCCGCCGAGACCGGTCTTGTACGCTATATAATAAGCATCGGGCATCGTTGCCGCATGCAACGTCTCCGGAGCTATGCCCGAATCCGCCGGCAATCCGCCCATTTCTTCCCTGATCCGGTCGTCCAGCGCTTTAGCCCGGTCCAGCGTCTGGAATACAGCTTGCGTCTGCTCGGTCAGAATGACTTGATCGCGCTTCGCTTCCATTTTCGTTGCGGGCAGCAAAAGCGTATATTCGGCGATATACAAAAGAATCCGTTCCAGCTCGTCGATTTGGGCGTACAATTTCGCTGCGCTGCGTTCAAGCTCGCTTATGGATTGCGACATGGCGGCCAGCACCTCCGCTGCCTGTACGCCCGCGCGGATCAGCTCGGCCATGCTGGCTTTCCGTTTGGTAATCGTACGGTTCAGCGCTTCAGCCTGTGAACGGATCGTCTGGATCTGCCCTCTCACTTCCTCCGCCTGGCGAAGTCCGATCAAACGGTTCAGCTCATCCAGTCTCCCCAGCTTCACAGCATAGTAGTTCCGGTAGATCGAAGCTTTCTCGGCAATTTCCTGCGCTTTTGCCCAAGCCCCGTCCAATTCCTTCTCCCGTTCGACAATCAGTTCCTCGATCTTCCCGGCCTGCTCCGTAAACTTCGATAAACCGGACAGCATGGACGTCGCTTTCGAGCCGTTCAGCAGCTTGTCCGTTACATTCAGCGTAAACTCGACCGGGGCGCGATACTTCATCTCCTCCAGCACTTGCCGCTCGAAGACAGCCGAATTCGCCAACGTATACAGCGGCTTGAGCGACTCGGATACCGGGGACGCTTCGACCAGCCGGAACGTTCCCCCGCCGCCCGGCGATAAATTTTGTTCCAATACTTGCGCAAAAAGCTCGGAACTCTGCTCTGGACTTATACCCAAGCCATACAATCCGTACGTTTGCAATACCGGGTCGTAAGCGGACAGTACGGACCGCAGCGCCGCCTTGGACGCTATTTCCGTTTGCCGCTCCGCCATCTTCACCCTTGCCGAGTCAATTAATACCGAATGAAATGCAAACAACGGCGCGATCAGCAATACGAGCGATATAGATACCGTACCCGCTCTCGACTTCCACACAAGCGCGAAGCCTCCTTTCCGTGCACCGCCTGCCGTTACTGATGGATAACGACAAGGATGCCACGCTTCTCCAGCTCTTGTCTCAGCGGCTTCGAAGGACCGATCTTCCCGTCTTTCTCCTTCCGGAAAAAGTGCCACACGACTCCTTTCACCTGCGAGCCGCTGCGCATCAGTTCCAAATCTTTAATGATCTGCGATTCGATGTCCTTACTTTTGGACGTATACCCGAGCTTCACCTCGTGAACGAGACCGTCCGCGTCGAGAGCGTCCAGCTGCCTCCGTCCGGAAGGCGGGCTTACCGTTATTTTTACTCCCCCGGTGATCGAGCGGATGTATTCGGCCGCTTCTTCGGCACGCCCGAACGCCAGCTTCTTCGTGACGTTTTCGGTCGGGGCGGGAACCGTTTGCTCGGCTTTCGGTTTGGATATCATATCCTTAACCCGGACGACGAACGTTCGGACGAAATCGACATTGCGGATCAGCTCCACCGGTTCCGTTACGACAGAGCTTACTTCGGTTTCCATCCAGGATCGGGTCCACTTGCTCGCCAGAAACGGAAGCACCCCGCTTTGTCCCAGGCGGGCCGTCACCTCCCGGTCTACGATTCCATGCCGGTAAGTGATCGTACCCTTCACTTGCTGCGGCAGTTCCTCGGCCGCTTTGTACAGCTTGCGTTCTGGCAAGCCGGCTCCTGCTTCGTCTGCGGAGCCGGCGGGAAGCTCGATCCTCCGCACCCCGCCACTCGCGCCGAATGCGAACATCCCGCTTATTCCATCGCTGCCGGTACGCCAGTATAAACCGTCGTTTCGCTGCGGCGCCACGTTTCCCGTCTCCCAGTCTTTTCCGCTGTTGTCCCAAGAGTACGCCGAACGTTCGGCAGCCGCAGCCGCAGTATGATACAACGATACCTTTTGGTACAAAAACAGGCTGAAAAAAACAATCGAGAAAACAATCAGCAGCACAGTCGGATATACGAGCGACGTTTCCAGCGTAAAGCTGCCCGAATCCGACCGGATGAACCGATTCGCTACCCGAAGCGCCAAACTGGGATTCCCTCTCCGGCCGCTTGGCCGGAGACGTTTCGCTGTACCGGTCATGGAGAAGCAGGAGCCTGGCACGAATCGGGCGTGCTCAAGCAATCTTTGGCTCCCGTATTGCTCAGCTCGCTGTTGGCCTCCCCGAACAGTTTTTTAATAAAGGATAAAATCCATTTGCGGAACGCAATCGCAACGATCACGAGAACAGCTACAATTAGCAGCAGCTCCAGCGTCCCGATACCGTCCTCTTCCTCCCATAGTTGCTTCATCAATCGTTTCCCTTGATCCACCACATTGTTCCTCCTTTTAATGGTCCGGCTAGTCCATAAGCAATATGGCCGGCGCGGCCACTATCATCATCACGGCGAGCAATATAAGAAGCATCGGAAAAATAAGTTTCGCTGACGCTTCCTCCCCGAGGATGCGCGTCATCGCCTTCCGTTTCTCCCACAGCTCGCGGTTCAGGGACCGCAGAGACAGGACGAATAATTCGCCGCCCCTTCGGTAATTCATCAGTACGGTCGTTGTAAATACCGATATTTCAGCGGAGGAGCAACGCTTGCTCAGCTTCTCCATCGCGATCGGAAACGACTCGTTGTTGCGCAGCCGGTTCGCCAGCATCACCAGCTCTGCGGCCAGAGGTCCTCCCGTTCCCGAGGACGAATACGCTTCGGCGCATCGGACGATGGCGCCCTGCACCGTATCTCCGGCATTGACAAGCAGCGTCAGCTTGTTCAGAAATTCGGGCAGCTCCATAACCAGCTTTCTTCGCTTATGCTGGATCTTGTTATCCAGACGGCGAAACATCACGAACGGAACCAGACAGGCGCAAGCGATGCAAGCTCCCGTTACATACAGATCGCCGCCTGTAAGAAGGCCGAGCAAAACGGCTGACGCAACGGTCAGCCCTATCGCGGATATTAGATCAGCCGAAAACGTTTTGGCATGTCGCATATCCGGATCTTCGCCATGGAGCGCAATCATTTTGTGAACCAGATTCCAATTGCCCTTCGACAGCTTCTCCGTCAGCCTCCACCTTTCGGCGATTCGGCCCGACAGGGGAGCCAGCAAGCGGAGCATACGTTCCATATCTCACATCCCGATGTTCATAATGGTCCGGGCCAGCCACTGGCTCACCGCAAGAATAAGCAGAGCTGCAGTCATGATCAAATGACCCGCCCCTTCGTATAGAGGCTGCATATAATCCGGAGAGCTGAACGACAAAAACGCAACGATCACAAACGGTATAAACCCGAGCGCCTTCGCCTCGAACCGTTTCTGTGCGATCAGTACCGACAAGTCCTGCTCGATGTCCATCTTCTCCCCGATCAGGTTCGACGTCCGGCGCATCACCTCGACCAGATCGCCTCCCGTCCGTTTGCAAGCGGCGAACGATTCCGCGAACTGCTTCACGTCCTCAATGCCGCTCCGGCGCCCAAG
The DNA here is from genome assembly GCF_058135425.1 of Paenibacillus sp. MAH-35. Lineage (NCBI taxonomy): Bacteria > Bacillati > Bacillota > Bacilli > Caryophanales > Paenibacillaceae > Paenibacillus > Paenibacillus sp. MAH-35. The sequence goes on along the minus strand of NZ_JBYUPU010000030.1, from coordinate 61,735 downwards.
ATCGAGCAGCGATCGCTCAATCGGTTCTCCGTTCTCGGTCCTCCGGTTAATCCGGTTCAACTCGCGAATCATATCGGTACGAGGGTCGGGATACAACAAGACCAGATCGCTTCCCGTCTCACGAAACGCGTTCTCCACCGACTTGCCGGCCGAAAGCGCCGAGGACAGCGAGTACAACGCATGCTTGAATTGCCGGCGCAGCTCCTCCTTGCGTCTTTGGATCAGCAGCCGCTTCCTTACTTTCGGATACAGAACCGCAATCATCGAAATCACCAGGCAGATCAGGACGTTTTTGTAAAATAAAAATCCGAGTACGAACAATACCGCACCGGCGGCGCATCCCGAAATCCACTGATCCGCTCGGCTCATCGCGTAATCCTCATAATCGCCAATGTCCGGCGGGACAGATGCGCTGCCGGATTTGCGATCCGTTCTCCCACCTGATCCGCGTGCCGTACTTTTTCGGCTTAAACCCAACCGACCCCATAAAAGGAATGCCGCATACGCAGCCACCCCGGTGGCAATCGCAACCGCCATTATCCACAACCCGCAATCACCTCCTTTCCTCATCAGGTTTCCTGGTTCTCACGCAGATCCGGTACCAGCATCTACGGAAGCAGGGTGATTCCCGCCTGTTCGAGCTTCTGCATCCCGAGAAGCGGATTGCCGGTTCGCTGCAGACGGCCAAGCACCATACCCGCTTCGTCTTCGCCTTCCTCTACAAACGTGTACAGCGGATTCAGCCGAATCTCCCCGTCCTCCATCCCCGCAATCTCGGTAATCTCGGTTACCCGTCTGCTCCGGTCGCGAAATCGGGACAAATGCACCATAATGTCGAGGGCCGATTCGATCTGTTTGCGAACGACGTCGACCGGCAGCGCCGCACCGCTAAGCACCATCGTTTCCAGCCTGCTGAGCATGTCGCGTACCGAATTGGCATGGCCGGTCGATAAGCTACCGTCATGACCCGTGTTCATCGCCATCAGCATGTCGAACGCTTCGGCGCCGCGAACTTCCCCGACGATAATCCGATTGGGCCGCATACGCAGCGACGCCCGGATCAGATCGCGGATCGTTATCGTGCCTTTCCCTTCCGTATTCGCATTGCGGGTCTCCAGCCGCACCCAGTTCGGCACGCCGCGAATTTGCAGCTCCGCCGAATCTTCGATCGTAACGATCCGCTCGTCCTCGGGCACATAAGCGCACAGCGCGTTCAGAAAAGTCGTTTTGCCCGACCCGGTGCCGCCGCCGATGAACACGTTGTATTTGCCGCGAACCAGCTTGGCCAAAAACGCCGCCGCCTCATCGTGAATCGCTCCGCGGCTTATCAAATGCTCCATCATTAACGGACTGGTCGGAAATTTACGGATCGTCATAGCCGGTCCTTTGAGAGCAATCGGCGGCAAAACGACATTAACCCGCGATCCGTCCGGCAGTCTGGCGTCGACGATCGGCGAAGACTCGTTCACGACCCGGTTCACTTTGGCCACGATCGACTGAATCACATCCTCCAGCTTGCCCGCCGACTCGAACCGCCCTTCAAACGGCAGGACGCGGCCCTCCCGCTCAATATAAATCTCGTCATATGCGTTGATCATCACCTCTGTGATCGCCGGATCGTCGATTAGCGGCTGCAGGACGTCCAAGCCCCGGAACGAATTGAAAATCGCCTTGACGACTTCCCGCCGTTCGTTCGCCGTCATATACGACTCGCCCGCATAACGGAACACCGTCTCCTCGATGGATCGATAGAAGCTCTCGTCCGAATGGTCGCCGGCCAGATCAATCGTGTCGCGAACTTGGTCGCGAAGCGCGTGGGCTATCGATTGTACGGACAACAGGATCACCTCCGGAGGCGGGACGGATCAGCTCGGCCATCTCCGCGATTCGTTCCGCGAACAGCGGATCGGACGATGAACGCTCGGCCCCGTGCAGTTGTTTCCACTTGGACACATACGGCAGCCTGGCTGTCATAGGTATCGCCTTCCCTTCAACACCCGTTATTCCCCGATGAAGCGTATCGGACAAGACGCTGGTATGTTTGTTCAATACGAACCGGCATTTCTCGAGATGGTCCGCCGCTCCTCCCAGCCCCTCCTTCATTTCGCTCAGCAGCCTCGATGTTTTGGCCGCTGACTCCTTATCCTCCGTAACGAGCCACAATACGATATCACATGCGGCTAAGGCGCCAACCACCCGTTCATGAAACGTCGATTCCAGGTCGATGACGACAACATCGTATCGGCCGGCAGCTCTTATCCGGAGGATCAGGCTGGCGACGTCGTCTCGCGTAAGGTCCAGCGATTCCTTTACTTTGCGAAAGCCCGGAAAATAATCGAAGCCATACGGCTCGGCACGGGCCAGCAGCTTGGGCAGCGCCTCGTCCGTCCAATCGGCATTCGTGCGCAGCCCGTATACGAACCGGGCCGCAAGCTCAACATCCGCCTCCTGAGGGAACGCCGCACCCGGAAACAGCTCCATGTTCCAGTACAGGCAGCGCTGTCCCTTCTCCGCCAGACAGCGAAGCAGATGAACCGCAACCGTCGTCTTCCCCGCTCCCCCCGAAGCCGAATACAGCGCGTATACTGACGCCGCACCGGATACGGGGCGCGGCTCTCCCGGATTGGACCGGCTGCGGTACAGCTCCAGCATCTGACCGAACAATTGGTGCAACGGCCGGTATTTATAAATGCCGGCTAACTCCCCGGCATCCGCCGTGCCCCCGCCCGCTTCCCCCGGTGTCTCCTGCAGCAGAATGACCAGGCCGTCCTTCCCGTCCTCGATGCAGAAATCCGGATGGATCAAATAGATGTCGGCCCCCCGGCTCTGCCGGTGCTCCCGGAGCATGTCCGGCCTGGTCAGCTGCCGGACCGACAGCAGCTCGCTCCAATCCGATTCCCGTACATAATGCATTAACAGCCCCAAATAATCCGCATCCCGGTCGGCAATCACGACCTCCAGCTTGGCCGTCATTCGTCTCCCCCTCGCCTCATTCAAACTCCAAACCAGATCCACAGTCCGGACGCCACCATCGCGATTCCGGCGGCGGCAGCTCCGACCGCAAGCCCTATCGACTGCTTGCGGGTCATGGTCCATTCCTCCTCTCCGGCACAACCCTTCACCGTTCAGAAAAACGACATGCTCCCCTGAACGACAAAAAAAGCACCACAAACGACGGTGTTGTAGCCGTCGATTGCGGTGCTTCCGCTTATAACGATTTGATGTAACCAATTATACCATAATTGCCAATTAGTGCAAGAGCGTACCCGAAAATAGTTTGCCGAGCCATCCTTTGCCGCTATCGCTTTGCCGGTCCACCTTCAGCGACTTGGACAACCATGCGGACAACGCCTTGTGCAGGACGGGCATCACGTTCGGGTTTTCTTGCGGCAGCTTGCCTTTCCAGGACGACTTGACGATCTCTTCGAACGGCACGTACGGAATGACGGCGGAAGGGCGCAACGGAAAAGACGACAACCATTCCTTGGCTCCTCCGAATGGGACCGCCTTGTTCGCCATAAAATGAACGCTTCGGCCCGCCGCATGCCGCCTCATTAACGAATCAGCGATGGATCGGGCGGACGGGCTTGTCCACCGGGACGGACTCGGGTCCGCAACCGCGACGATCGCATCCGCTTCATCCAGCAGTTTGACGACATCGTGATCAAGCCACCGGTCTCCGATATCAATCAGCGTGACCTGGGCGTCGATTTTGTAGATCCTCTGCACGATAGTGCCTTCCTCAGGCAGCGCCGCATGACCGGCCGGCGCAAGCGGCACCCACTCCGTTAACCCGGTCGTCCAGCGTTCGCGGACAGCCGAAGCTCTCCCCGTGTGGCCCAAATAGTCGGCGGGCGCGTTCCGCTCGCCATCCAGCAGCCCGTAAAGCTCGGGACGAACTCCGGGATGCTCGACCACCGCATTGGTGACTCCTCTCTCGCTAAGCAAGGAGGCGAGCGCTACGGCAACGAACGTCGCTCCGGCTCCGGGATACAGCCCGCCAACAACAACCCTCACTCTTTTGACCGGAAACAAGCCGCCGGCTGCGCGGCCGTCAATCGCATCCGCCCGGTAAGCGTCCGGATCGGAGCATCGTTCGAGAAGTGATTTCACTTCGGAAGCCGACGCCGGCCGCAATACCGGCGAATCGTCCAGCAGCCGGTCGACCAGCTCCGTCAGCAGCCGTTCCCGCTCGCCGCCTGCAAGCGCTAAAGGCTTGCGGACCGTATGGTACATCCGTCCTCCGCTGAGCAAATAGTAAAATGTCGCTCCGAGGGAGTACAGATCGGATCTGTAATCGGTCCGGCCGGACTCGATGAGCTCCGGCGCGGCGAAGCCGACCGTGCCGAGCGGCACCGTGTCGGCCAGCCGGTCCGGCGAGTGTTTGCGGGCGATGCCGAAATCGATCAGCCGTACGTGATCGGCAGTGTCGATCATAATGTTCGACGGTTTAATGTCGCGAAAGATAACCGGTCCCGATTCCAGCTCGTGCATATACTGCAGCAGCTCGCACAGCTGAATGCCGTAGCGGATCAGCGAAGCCGCCGGAATGTGGCCGCCGTTCCGTTCGAATTGCTGCTGCAGCGTAATTCCGTCGACATATTCCATGACCAGATGGCTGAACCCCAACTCGTCCGGAGGAAAATAATCGACAACATGCGGCAAATAAGGATGGTCGAGCTTCATGAGAATAGCGGCCTCATGGGCGGCCGTTAGTCCGGAAATGCCTGTCAGCTGTGTCCGCTTAACCGTCCATAACTTGCCGGGAAGCCGCAGATCGTCGGCCAAATATACGGCGCTCATCCCGCCTTCGCCGAGCGGCCGTATAATTTTGTAGCGCCCCCCGTATACGGTTCCTGCCGGCGGAGTTTCGGCCGGTGGTGTCAAACGGTTCATCGATTCCCCCCATTCTATGTGGTTTACCACTCATTATAGCGAAATCGGACGAACCGTTCCACCATCTTTTTCCACATCAATCTCGCTATAAGAGGTTGTTCAAAAAGCCCACTTTTGATCACGAAGCAGATCAGGAAGTCTACTCGACATCGAATATGGAATTCAGCCGGAACTTCCGGTGCTCACGTAGCTCCCACTACGCTCCGCTCCTCATTTCCTAGCTTCATCCCATCTTCTCGGTGCTGAAAACCGGACTTTTTGAACTCTCACTATAGGGCGACTGGCGACAGACGTTGACACCCACCGGCAAATCGCTTGGAGCAAGCAGCGGCGGCTTGTCAATCCGTTATTCGGGGATATATCTCCGGGCGCCTGCAAACTCCTGCGAGTAGGAAGGCGTATCAAGCGGAATGATCTCGATCGAGCGATCGGAGCTGGGCGAATGAAGCATCCGGCCGCCACCCGCATACATGCCGACATGATGAACCTTTCCCTTGCCGCGATTCGAAGCAAAAAAGAGCAAATCGCCCGGCCGCAGCTCCGCGCGGTCTACGCGCATACCTGACTTCGCCTGGTCCGAAGCGTCTCGCGGGATCAGAATGCCGAAGAAATCGTAAAGCGTATGCGTGAAGCCGGAGCAATCGAATCCGAAGCCGGACATCCCGGCCCATAAATAAGGCAGTCCGAGAAACGATTTTCCCGCGGATACCAGCTGCTCGCCGGAAGGCGTAGAAAGCCTGCCGGAAACATTTCTGACAACGGCCTCCGATTTTCGGACCGTCTTCTCCCCGTTTGCCGGCGTCTGAACGACATACATGTCCCTTTCCTCGCGGACGACCGGAAGCCGGGTATTAAAGCTGATTTCCATAAACGGAACGGTACCCTCCATATCGGCGTACAAAAATGCGGTCGGCGAAATTACGACAGCTTCCGGACAGGCGGCAAGCGAGGCAGAGCCGCCACATTCCGCCAATTGTCGCAACGGCATCCAACCGGGATAACCTTGATCGCTCCGGGAAGTCGGCCGACCAAGTACGATAACTTGCGCCCAATCGCCATCGACAGCAACAAGCTTCACCGGCTTCCCGTACAGCACCTGCGTCTCCAGCTTCCCCACGAGCCACAGCTTCTCCTCCACATCCATGCTGCCGGTCCAAGCGCGCATGTCTGCAGCCGCGAGCAGAGAAGGCATATCCTTCTCCCTGGCCCGATTCGGCCCGCTCCACAAAGTGGCGACTGCCGAATTGACCACAAGCCGCGTTTCAGCCGCTTTCGCCGGATCGTCCAAATCAACCAGATTCGCTCCTAACGGCTCTTGCGTTGTCACATTCCACTCCTCCTCTAGAAGCAAGTAAGCAAGCAACATCTCGCTTCGGAACTCCCGTCTCCGATTCCTCCGCTACTCGGCATCCGTCGTTAATGCTCATACGTATTCCGCTATCCCGGGAGTTTATGCCTCCAAGTTGTGCTTCACTCTTTTCCCTACACCTGATGGATCGCAGCCGGAGCGATCATACCGGCCCACCGGATCAAGTCCACATTGCCCCCGCTGAGGACAAGCGCTACCCGTTTGCCCTGCAAGCCGAGCGCCCGGTTCATGACAGCGGCCAAACCGACGGCCCCCGCCCCCTCCGTCAGCACTTTGGCCCGTTCCAGCAGCAAAACCATCGCTCCGGCGATTTCTTCCTCCGATACGAGTACGAAATCGTCGACATAACGCAGCATCAGCTTCAAAGGCAATTCGCCCGGACGCTTCACGAGCAAACCGTCCGCCACCGACGCCGGACGCTCCACCCGGCAAACCGAGCCGCTGCGCCACGAATCGTATCCCGAGCTGGCCGCGGCCGGCTGAACCCCGATCACCAGGACTTCGGGCCGTACCGATTTGACAGCCAGCGCGATTCCTGAGATCAGACCGCCGCCGCCGACCGGCACCAGAATCGCATCCACATCGGGCAGGTCGTCCAGAATTTCCATCCCGACCGTTCCTTGACCTGCAATGACGTAACGATCGTCGAACGCATGGACGAGTGTCGCCCCCTCCGTCACAGCAATCTGGTTAGCACGCTCGTACGACTCATCGTAGTTCATCCCGTGCAGGATCACTTTAGAACCGTAGCCTTGCGTGGCGAACACTTTCGCTTCGGGGGCGCTTACCGGCATTACGACGGTTGACGGAATGCCGGCCTGATCGGCGGCGAGCGCCACTCCCTGGGCATGATTGCCCGCCGACGCCGTAACGACGCCGCACGCCCGCTCGGCTTCGCTCAGATTGGCGATTTTGTTGATCGCGCCTCTCACTTTAAACGCACCCGTCTTCTGCATATTTTCCTGCTTCAAATAAAGCTCGCAGCCGGCCATCCGGCTGAACGTCTGCGAATGGACAAGCGGCGTGCGATGAATTCTTCCATTCAGCTTAAACTTGGCTTGCACGATGTCCCGATACCCGACTTGGTAATCCCCATCTAAACCACCTCATTTGTTGTTTGGTCGAGAAAACAAAAAAAGCCCTCATCCCAAAAGGGACGAGAGCGTTCTCGCGGTACCACCCTAATTCCGGCAAATCGTCGTTACCGTAAACATACGGCAACAAGACGAAGCTCCGGCGCTTCTTGTCGGCATACCAACATATGCCGTTCCTGGTAACGGTGGAAATCCGTGTTCCCTACTTGCGTTCGGGTCCCGTCTCCGAGGTGATTTTCGACGCTGGCTGCACATCGGCTCGCACCATACCGCCGACTCTCTGGGAACAGGGGAAGCGTCTACTCTTCCTCTTCATCGATTTATTCGCTGATCAATTTGACGTTAAGTGTATCACAGCGCCGGGTCGAGATCAATTGATTTTTTGCAAATAAACGGTAAGCTCGTCCCTGTTATGAAACAACTGCTTCGCTTTGCGCAGCTGCATGACCGGCTGCATCATCCGAACCGAATCTTTCACCGTCTGGAAAGGCTTGCCATGCATCAGCTTCAGCGTAATAACAGCGGCCCCTCCGGGACGCAAGGCGTCAAGCAGCGGCAGGATCAGCTTGATCATCTGCTTCGGACTCCAGCTCATATCGCATACAAGCAGATCATAAGAACCGCTGCGGAAAGCGACTTCTCCGGCATTTCGCTTCAGATAGGTCAATTGGGGATGTCCGAGCAGATCGGGATGCAGATCCGCAGGATCGACGGCTGTCACTTCCGCCCCTCGCTCCAGCAGCAGCGAGGTCCACCCTCCCGGGGCAGCCCCGATATCGAGCGCTTTGCGAAACCGGGACAGCTCCAGCCCGAATGCGTATTCCGCCTCCAGCAGCTTGAACTTCGCCCGGGACACCTGTCCCTCTTCCTTCCGGTAGCGCACCGCTCCGCCCGGCCAATCGGACAAATTGTCCGCAGACGTCGAGACGCCTATGTATGCGGCGCCGGACGACAAAAATACCGATACGATCCGTTCCGCTTCTTTCACTACAGATTCCACCCCGCAGCGCTCAAACAATACGCCAGATATCGCTTCCCGAAGCTCGGCTGGGGAATATTCGCTCTCATATCGTTCCGCCTTGCGAATCTGCACGGTGACTTTGCCGATCTCCCCATCGAACTCGTCCAAAAACAGCTGACCCGCCAAATCGGCCAACAGGCTGACATCTTCCGCCGTTCCGGAAGTTCCGACCGTTCTGTCAATCGGATGCATATGTCTCAGGAAAATAGGCTCATGCGACGTAATGCGGCGGATCGCCGCCTCACGATCGAGCGGAATCCACATCAGGTACGTTTCATCTTCGATTAAGGGTTCAAACTTCGTTCCCGGTACCAGCGCCCGCAGCTCGTCTTGAGCATATGCCGCAAATCCGTGGTTGGACGTAACGACAAATTGCGAGGCGGCGGCGATGTCGGCTTGCTCGTTCATCGATGCACCTCAACGTTTCTATCATTTCACTGTATGAATAGTGGATGTCATTAAACAACGTGAATCCAGGGCCGGTCCTTGATCCAGTCGATCTCTACCGGCACTTGATAAGCGTCGCGCAGCAGCTGGGCGGTCAACACTTGCTTCTTCTCGCCCTGTGCCACGATTTTGCCCTGATCCATCAAAGCGATATGGGTAAAAACCGGAACAATCTCTTCGATATGGTGAGTGACATATACCATGAGTATTCCCGTTTTGCCCAGCTCCTGAATATCTTCAAGCAGCTGCTCTCTTTCGAACAGATCGAGGCCCGAGCAAGGCTCGTCCAGGATGAGCACCGACGGATCGGTCATCAAGGCGCGCGCGAGCATAATTTTTTTGCGTTCCCCTTGTGAAAGCGACCCCAGCGGCTGTTCCGCCACGTGCGGCAGACGGACCTGCTCCAGCTTCTCGATCGCCTTGCGCTTCACTTCATCCGGAATATCCTGATAAAACCGTAAAAATCCGTATTCGCCGGTAGCGACTACTTCCCATACCGGGTCGCGCATCGTCAGCTTCTCCATCAGCGACTGGCTGATGTAGCCGATCTTATTGCGCACCATCCGCAGATCGATTTCCCCGTAAGGCTGGCCCAGTACGCGTACTTTGCCCGAGCTCGGGAACTGGTAGCCGGTGATCAGTTCCAGAACCGTCGTTTTCCCCGAGCCGTTTTTGCCGAGAATGACCCAGTTCTCTCCCTGACGCAAATGCATATTAACATCGTTTAAAATCGTACGTTCCCCGCGTATAAAATGAATATTGTCCAGCTGGATCAAAATTCGCACACCGCCTTCAGATATACTCAAGCTCCTGTAAGAGGTTGTTCAAAAAGTCCGCTTTTGATCACGAAGCCGATCAGGAAGTCTACTCGACAACGAATATGGAATTCAGCCGGAACTGCCGGTGCTCACAAAAGCTCCCACTACGCTCCGCTCCTCATTTCCTAGCTTCTTCCCTTCTTCTCGGTGCTAAAAACCGGACTTTTTGAACTCGCACTGTAAGAAAGACCTATCCTATTGTAGCTTATGTGCGGACCCGTTTTCCACCTCGAATTTGCCGCTTGCGATCAGGCGCAGCAGTTCTTCCGGCATGGGATGGTTGAATAACCGCACATGATCCGGCTTGTTCGTATATAACATATGATACATCGCGGAACGCCCTGCGGCGCTCGACGAATGCAAATAAATATAGGCCGGATACTTTTGCTCCACAACGAGAAAGCGGACGACTTCCATCCCGTTCGGGGCGCCCCAGCCCAGATCGAAATCCAAAGACAGCACTCGCACTTCGCATTCGCGCAGCAGCTCGACGCATTCCTCCGCGTTTTTGGCCAGCACGAACCCTTTCGGACACTTGCGCATGTCGTCCAGATACAAATCGATCATCCGCTTCCCTCTCCGCTTAAAGATTTTAGCTTCGCAATTTCTTCCCTATGCGTGCCGGCCGCCGGCGTCGGCGTCTCCAGCACGATCGGAATATGCCGGAGGTAGGGGGACTCCAGCAGCTTGCGCAAAGACGTCTCCCCGATTTCCCCTTTGCCGATGTTGGCGTGTCGGTCTTTGTACGATTGGTGAGGGTAAACGGAGTCGTTCAGATGAACGGCCTTCAGCTCGTTGAAATATCCGAGCGAAACGCCCTTAGCCTCGACCTCGCCCCAGTTCGAGCCGTCCCATAATCCGCTGGCGAACGCATGGCACGTATCCAGGCAAAACCCGACCTTGTGCGGATGGGCACACAAATTGCGGATTCCGGTCAGCTCCTCGAAAGTCATCCCCATCCGGGCGTGCTCGCCCGACTGGTTTTCGATCAGCAGTTGCGACGTTCCTTCCCACTGTTCAACAACTTCGTTTAACGTGGCTACAATATTTTTGTACCCGTCGAGCCGTTCCGCACCTTTGTATATGCCAAAATGAACGACAACGCCTACCGCTCCGCAAGCGTCGGCAATCTCCAGATCGTTCAGCAGCGAGCGGACGACGATCTGTCTGCGCTCTCCGGCATCTGCGGCCAGATTCGTCGGATAAGGCGTATGGGCGATCGAACGGATGTCATGTTCCCGGCAAAAAGCGGCACACGCTTCCGCGTCGCGGCGGTCCATCGTTTTGAGCGACAGGCTCCGCGGATTTTTCGGAAAAAACTGAAACGCGCGTCCTCCCATGCGATGAGTCTGCTTCGCGGCTTCCAGAAAACCGTGGCGAATGCTTACATGAGCGCCGAAATACACGGATCGGTTCCTCCTCGTTCGTTAATGCTGGCAGTTCGTGCAGTAGAACACCTTGCGAGAAGCAAGCTCTTCCTGCACAATCGGACTTCCGCAGCGGATACACGGCTCCCCGCCTCTGTCGTACACGGTGCAGCGGCTGTTCACCCCGCCCGTAAGCGCATCCCCGGGAAATAGCGGGTCCTCCATATAGCCGCCGAACCGAATGGCTTCGCGCAGCACCCGGTTCATCGAACGGTAAAGAGCTCCGAAGTCGGACGGAGACAAGGAATAGGTTTTTCGTGTAGGCAGCAAGCCCGCATCAAAGCAGATTTCGTCGGAGTAGCAGTTTCCGATCCCTGCAATCGTCTTCTGGTCGGCAAGCGCCGGCTTCAGCATCGTCCGTTTCCTCATCAGCCTGCGCTGCAGATCGGCTTCGGAAAATCCGGGCTCGAGCGGCTCCGGCCCCAGCTCCGCCAGACGGCTGTCCGCTTCCTCCCGGCTGAGCAGATGTAAAAAACCGAGTCTCAATCCGATAAAATACAAATTGCGCTGTCCGAACGAAAGCACGACCTGCGTCGTCCGGTCCGGCTTCTCCTCTTCGGTGCCGTAAAACATCCAGCCGCCAAGCATAAGATGGAGCAGTAATATATCGCCGCTGTTGAGGTGAAACAACAGATGTTTGGCTCTCCGGGATATGCCGGTGACGGAACGGGCTTCGACCCGTTGACGGAACGCTTCGAAAGGGACGTTGATCGATTTCTCGCGTTCGACCTCGACCGTTACGATCGGCTGATGCAGCATTCGCTGGCTTAACAACATTCGGTACGTTTCCATTTCGGGAAGTTCTGGCATTGGATTTCCTTCTTTTGGTTGTTTTACTTGCTAGCCTGCCCTTCCGGGTGCAAGTTCAACCGTTCCAGCAGCGTTTCCAGGTTGCAGCAGATCAGGTCCGGCGACGCTCCCGAACGCTCAAGCAGCTCTTCGACGTTGTCTGCCGCCGCAATGCCCGTCTGTACGAGCGCAGTCCGCAGACCCGCCGCTTGACCGGCCAAAATATCGGTCGCCGGGTTATCGCCTACCGCCCATACTTGCTCTGCAAACGCCAACCGCTCCAAAGCGAACCGCATGATCGGCTCATACGGCTTGCCGATGACGACAGGTTCGATCTGCAGCGCGCCTTGGATCGAAGCCGCGATCGAGCCTGCTCCGGGAACGAGCCGGCCATCCGAAGGAAGCAGCCGGTCCGGATTCGTAAGCACGTATTCGGCGCCATCGGTTATATACTGTACGGCTCTCGCCAGCTTGTCGTAATTGAACTGCCTATCGATCCCCTGTACGACATAATCGGGCTGATCTTCCACAAGCTCCAGACCCGCTCCCTCAAGCGCGCTTTTAAGACCGGCTTCACCGATCACGAACACCTTTGCTCCCGGTTTACGCACAGCAATATAATGCGCAGTCGCCTGCGAAGAAGTGACGATCTCCTCCGGCATTGCCGCTATCCCCATCCGGATTAAATGCTCGGCCACCTGCTCCGGCGTCCTCGAAGAGTTGTTCGTCACAAACAGAAACGGGAGCTTCAGCTCCCGGAGTCTCCCGATAAAAGGTTCCGCATGCTCGATCTTCGAGTTCCCTGCATACATCGTCCCGTCCAAATCGATTAAAAAAGCGTGGCTATTCTCGCGACGGCTCATCGCAGAAGCAGCTCCTTCCTGCCAATCCCTTATTGTATTCCGGTCCTATCGGTTTCCTTCCATTGCTTCCTATTTTTCATCCTACAGCAAAGTCTGCTGCCACACCTCAACCGTCCGAACCGCGGTACGACGGCTTTTCCGGGTGGCCGGAGCCTTTGCCGTTCTTGCCGGCTGCGCGGCGGTTTCCCGCTTCAATCTCAGCCGGTCGATGCGCTTGCGGATCGCTGCCGCTTCCTCCGCCGAAGCCCCTTCCTTGCGGACGGCCGCCATCCGTCCAATGGACCGCTCCAGCGCCAGCTCGGCATACTGCAGCGCCTTATCCAAATCTTTTTCCCGATGCTCGTAATACATCGCCAGCTCGATATAAGGCTCCGGAGTCACAACCCGCGCACGGCGCTTGCGCTCGATATAACGCTCCCAGAGCGAGACCGCCGCTCCAAAGCTTCCTTGCCGCTTATAAAAGCTTGCCGCAGAAAGCCAGTAGTCGGCGGCGTTGTCCGTCTCCCGATCGAGCAGCTCCCGCATCGTCTCCTCCGCTTCGCCGGGACGCCCCAGCTTATCTAGCCACAGCGCCAGACGGTAGAGCTCCTCCGGCTCCATCCGCGACAGGGGAATCTGTCCGCCGAGCAGACGGGTAAAATGAACGGCCAAGCAGGCTAACGTCAGCACGTCCTTCTCGTTGTGCTCAAATACGCCTTCGACCAGCGCCGCGTCCCCTTCGGCCAAATATTGAAAGTAAAGCGCCGGAGCCAGCGAACCGGGTACGTCATCGATGCGGCTGAGACCGAGCCGTTCGCGCTCCACCGAACTGAGACGGCACGAGGGCAGCGTATTACGCCACAGGCTCCTCGACGGATACAGAAAGTCGTAATGAACCGGGTCAACCGCTCCGTCCTTTTGCCGGTTCAGGATGTACCGGTTTTTAATAATCGGCCAGTCGAAGCATTTGCCGTTGTACGAGACGAGCAGGTCGCGCTCCGCCAGCTTTTCCCGCAGATGTTGCAGCATCGCCGCTTCCTCGGCGGGATTGCGGATGAACATCTGCTCCACGACAAAGCCATCCGGCTCATAAAAGCCGATCCCGACCATAAACGGGACGTTGCCCGCCCCAACGCCGAGGCCCGTGGTTTCCGTATCCAGAAACAACAGTCTGTCATGCCTCGCGCACACAGCCGGTGCCGGATCAGCAGAAACGGAGGAGCTTCGCCGCGAAGCTCCGCTTCGGCCTCCTTTGGTTTTGGACGCGGAAGCTCCCAGCGCAGCGAGCGGCTCCGCCTCGCCGATCAGATCGCCGAGACAATATGTACCGTGACGGTAATCGAAAGGATATACGATTCTGCGGATGACGAAATGTCCCCGCTCATTATGATGGGCCTTCGCCCCCATTCGGTTCCAGGACCCGCCCAGCAGCGTGCCGCCGCCATCAGTATCGCCGCCGGCGTTTCCGGAATCATCCGTGCCCTCTTCGGCGCAAGCGCCTGTACAGTCCCGGTCCGGCGAATCGCCGGCAAGCTCATCCTGCGTCAAGGCCGGTTTCCGGGGAGCCTCGGTACTTTTCGTCAGCCGGGAAAGCTTGTCTTTCAGTGAGCTCATCGGATTCAGCTCCTTCCCCTCATCGCGGCGAGCAGCTTCACGGCCAGCGGCTCGCCGGTCAGCCCAACCTCCTGATATCGGTCATAGATAGTCTGCAAACGGATTTTAATAAACGGGGGTATAAAATCGGGACTACTCATATAGCCCCCAACAAATCTACGCTTTTTTGTTTGGCATGAAGGCCCTCTATCTCCGTACCGATACACGACGGACAGCCATCTTCACACGGGCATTTTCGAATTAAGTTTCGTGCCGCCGCCTTAATTTCATCGAACCGCTTGTAAACGTCTTCGGCCAATCCGATACCGCCGGGATAATGGTCGTATATGAAAATCGTAGGTAGCTGCGTATGTTCAGCCCTAATTTGTGAAACCACATGAATATCGCTACGGTCGCACATGACATGAATCGGGACGATATGCCTGAATACGTTGGATATTCCCACTAGCAGTTGTTCCAGCGTTTTCGTCCCTAGCGTTGGGTCTACTTCTTTTAATTCGATCCAGGTCGCGCTGGTATGCAATTCTTCTTCGGGGAGGTTTATGGGCCCGTATCCGATGTTTTCGAAACTTGTCAGACGGATTTTTTTAAAAAGAGTTGCCATAACATTAACCCGGACTTCTCCTAGATGGATGGAAGTAACGCGCCTATTTTCTGTCCTGTCTATATCTAATACATTAAGCTTTACCGCCAGGTTTGCGTCGGTGTAATACTCCACATCGACTTCCCGCACGTAGGCTTTTTTATGTTCCCAATCCAGCTTCTCTACTTGGTACTGTACCCCTTCATGCAAATAAATAGCTTCGTCATGAAGTAGGGTCATAGCGCTAAAACGGTCCATTTCCCCTATAATCCTATGGTTTGCCGTGTCGGACTGGTCTACGATAACTACGTTTTCCTGCGCTGCCGAACGCAGGCTTACTTCACTTGCCGGGAACGATTGATTCGCCCAGTAAAATGTATCCCCGCCCTGGTGCAGCACCTTTTGTTCTACAAGGTATTCTAAAAGATCCGCAACTTCTAACGGGCCGAATTCTTCCCCTCTTTTCATCGGAAGTTCATAAGCGGCACAACGCAAATGGTCCACTAGAATTAAAAGGTTTTCTGGGTTTATCCTTGCTGATTCCGGGGACCGATCAAAGAAGTATTCCGGATTCTGGACGATATACTGGTCTATAGGCGTATTGCTCGCTACCATCAGTACCAGGGCTTCGCCATGCCGTCTTCCCGCCCGGCCTGCTTGCTGCCAAGTACTAGCGACGCTTCCGGGATAGCCTGTCATGATGCAGACTTGCAGCTGTCCTATGTCTACGCCGAGTTCCAAAGCATTCGTACTTACGACTCCAAGAATGTCGCCGCTCCTCAAGCCTTTCTCGATTTCGCGCCGCTGTTGCGGCAAATAGCCGCCCCGGTAACCTCTTATGGATTTCGATCCAATGTCATTTTTAATAAGTTCCTGTAAATGACTTAGTATGATCTCAACTCTTACCCGGCTTCGGGCAAAAACGATCGTTTGTACTTTATTCGCCAAAAATTCCTTCGCTAGATTATTTACCGCTACTACAGCGCTTTTGCGGATATTTAGCGCTTTATTGACTACTGGCGGATTGTAAAAAACAAAGTGCTTCCGTCCTCTCGGCGCGCCATTGTCGTCAATTAACCGCATCGGCTTGCCAGTTAACTGTTCAGCCAGCTCCTTTGGGTTCGCAATGGTCGCGGAAGTACAAATAAACAGGGGATTGCTGCCATAAAATTCGCAGATTCTGTTGAGCCTTCGTATCACATTTGCTACATGGCTGCCGAATACCCCCCTGTACGTATGCAGTTCGTCAATGACAATATATTTTAGATTACTAAATAAGCTTACCCACTTCGTATGGTGCGGAAGTATGGCCGCATGCAGCATATCGGGGTTAGTAATTACGATATGCCCTACTGTTCTTACCAACTGCCTAATGGCTGGGGAAGTATCGCCGTCGTAGGTAAAGCTTTTAATGTCGATCCCCATTTCGGTAATGATTTCGTTCAGTTCGCTTTTTTGGTCTTGCGCCAGAGCTTTCGTCGGGAATAGGTAAAGGGCGCGGCTCCCGTCGTCTTCCGCAATCGCTTGTAGGACAGGAAGGTTATAACAGAGCGTTTTTCCCGAAGCTGTAGGGGTTACGGCTACTATATTCTCGCTTTTACGTACAGTTTCGTAGGCTGTGTACTGGTGTGTATACAGCTGTTCGATCCCCCGTTTGGTTAACGCAGCTTTTATTCTCGGGTCAACACTATCCGGCATGGGCTTTGTCTTTGCTTCTACAGGCGCGACTTCATGCCAGTTCACTATGTTTTCATCTGCCCTTAAATCCTGGATCAGCTGCGTAAGCTGCTTCCTTTTTAACATCATGGTACACCTCTTAATTGTCGCTTGCTATATCATGAAACGTCATCCAATATAAGCTCGATCGTATACAATATGTAGCCTGGCTCATCAGCTCGGGCGTATTTTTGATTTTGTCGGCATCTCTTCGATGGAGGACACTTTACCGGTAAGCCGGTTCATACGGTATTCCTCCCTCATCGTTTTATTCTTAATTGTACAGAATATACGTTCGTATGACAACCTGTGAATCAATGATTCACGAAGGATGACCGCCGCTCATCTAACCGGCTAAAAACGGGAGCGAACGACAAAAATCCGCCTGTTCGGCGGCGATTTGTCATTCCAGACTTAATTTTCAGACTATTGCAAAAAGAATCGTATCGGCTCTTGTCATTTCCTGCGCTTTCCCGGAAAATATTTTTATTTCCTCATCCGGGACGTCCATTTCCCCGGCTTCTTGCGCCAGCAGTCAGTACTCCGAGGCATCATCGTAATCGAAACGGAACTCGTCGGATTCGCCTTTGTATCCTTCATCCGGATATTCGGCCGCGCTTCCGTTCGCAAGCTTCGCCAACACTTCCCGATAGCTGTAAGAAGCCTGTTGATTGTCATCATGCTCC
Source organism: Paenibacillus sp. MAH-35 (assembly GCF_058135425.1). NCBI lineage: Bacteria > Bacillati > Bacillota > Bacilli > Caryophanales > Paenibacillaceae > Paenibacillus > Paenibacillus sp. MAH-35. The sequence continues at coordinate 44,433 of NZ_JBYUPU010000030.1, read as the reverse complement.
ATCGCCACTTTCAGCGCTTGCCTGATGACGGCGTAATCCCTGTTTTTGAGCTGCATAGCGGTTCCCCTCCCTGGCTGCAATCCGTAACCCATCTCCTAGTTTGTCCCCTTCGGGCAAAAACATCCGATTTTGGTTAAACTTCATTAGCCCAAGTCCCTCTCGAATCTGATAAAAATGCCGGTCCGAATGAATCCGAAAATGAAGCATACAAATAGTTGAGGAAACCGGAGTTCGTCTGCAGGGCGAATATCCGCGCAAAGGCGTATCGGAGATGCCGCTCCAAGGGTTGCATTCCTCCGGGACGGGAGGGCTTGAAGCTCGTTGTCGCCGCTCTTGCGCCGTACTTGTTTTCAACGAACCGAAATTGGTGTACAATAAAAGGAATGAGTTGTACTTATCCCGATTGTCCAAACGTGAGGTGAATTCTTTTGCTGGAAAATTTATACAAGCAAATCGTCATGGATCATTACAAAAATCCCCGCAACAAAGGCAAGCTCGAGGGGGAGGGCTCGATCCAGTTCCCATATAAAAACCCTACTTGCGGCGATGTTATGGTGCTGTATATGACGGTGGACGACAACCAGAAAATTAAGGAAGTTAAATTCGAAGGGGAAGGCTGTTCGATCAGCATGGCGTCGTGCTCGATGATGACAGATCTCGTAAAAGGCAAAACGTTTGCGGAAGCGCAGCATCTGATCGAAGCGTTTACCGCTATGATCAAAAACGGCGAGATCCCCGAAGACGAAGACGAGCTGGGTGACGCCTTGTCCCTATCGGGCATTCATAAGCTGAGAGCCCGCCATAATTGTTCGCTACTCGGCTGGAACGGGCTGGACAAAGCGATGAAACAGCATACGCATTAATAGCGGTCTCTCGACCGTTACTAAAAACGGGTGACCTTTGATCCTACAGATTGGATCGGGTCACCCGTTTTTATGCATTCCGTTAAAACCGGATCAAGCTTCGCTGATTACTGCAAGAACGAGTAAAGCGGAATAGCCAGCAAAGACGTTACGATTCCCGCCAGCCCCATCGCAAAACCGCCCGCGCTCCCCTGCAGCTCCGATTCTCGAATAATTCTCGCCGTCCCAATCCCATGCGACCCGGTGCCGATTGCCGTGCCCATAGCCACATCGCCGCGAATACCTACGGCTCTCAGAAAACCGGGGCCGATCATGCTCCCGACCAGACCGGTTAAGACGGTCAGTACCGCTCCCAGTTCGGGAACTCCCCCCAGCAGTCTGACGATTTCAATCGATATCGGCGAACTGACCGATTTGGGCAGCGCCGTAAGCAACAGCTCCTTGCTCCCTCCGGCCAGCCATATGAAAAACGCGCTACTCGTCATCCCGCACAAGCTTCCAGCGATCACGCCTGCGGCGATTGCGCGAAATTGACGCTTTAGGAGGGCTGCGTGTTTGTACATCGGGACACCGAGCGCCACCGTCGCCGGACCGAGACAAAATACGAGCAAATCGCTGCCGACCCGGTAAGATTCGTACGGAATGCCGCTTACCAGAAGCAATACGATCAAGGCAGCCGAGCAGACGAACAACGGATGCAGCCATCGTTTCACTGCGTGCAGCCGAAGGGCGGCCGCGTAAGCGACTACCGTGACCGTGACTCCAAATAATGGATTACTCCACCAATCGTCCCCGCTCACCCGCGCTCCTCCTTTCCCGAGAGCCAGGTCGTAACCGCGCCTGTTATGAGCAGAACGAGCAGGGTTCCCATCACTAGGCTAAGCGCCATTCCAAGCGCATTTTCCCCGATCACTCTACTGAATACGACCGTCCCTACTATAAACGGAGCGAAAAACAGCATCATATGACGAAGCAAAAATTGGGCCGTATCCTCCACCCACTCCAGCTTCACAAAACCGGTAAACAAAGCCGCCACAAACAAGATCAGACCGGTTACATTCGCCGGCAAGGGCAGGTGAAGCAGTTCTTTCAGCAAAAAACCGGCAAAATGAAAGGAGAGCAGGATCGCAAGCCCTCTCATCGATATCCGCCCCCTCGTAAAATTTCCCTTTTTAAAGTTCATGGAAAAGTATATCATAAATAAGAATAGGCTATCGCACACGAGGAGGATTTACACATGATTCTGACAACTACACCTTCCATCGAGGGAAAATCAATCGTCGAGTACATTTCAGTCGTAACCGGAGAAGCGATTATGGGCGCCAACATCGTGCGCGATATTTTCGCCAGCATTACCGATATCGTCGGCGGACGTTCCGGAGCATACGAAAGCAAGCTGAAGGAAGCGCGGGACATGGCTTTTGAGGAAATGCGCTCGATGGCTTCCCGATACGGTGCCAATGCGATTGTGAGCATCGACATCGACTATGAAGTGGTTCGCGAAGGCATGCTCATGGTAGCGGTCAGCGGCACGGCTGTCCGGGTTCAATAATCGAACGGATGAACATCCGTTCCATTTGACTTTATGCCCGACAAAGATCATCTTCCTACACATCGCGCCCCATCCTTTGTTGGGGTGCCTTTTTATGCCGGATGAACACTCTGCGTATCTCCAAGCCTCTTAGACCTCCTTCATCCCTGTATCGTATACACCGAAAAAGCGTCCGAATAAATCACGTGGGTCAAAATATGTTGATTCTTCTCGAAATATGTCATATTTTAGAAGGTGTTCCATTCTAGCAAGTCGAATTTAGTCACAACGTGTTTTTTACTATGGATGTAGGCTTGAGGTGCTATCATGAAGGTCGTATGGAAACTGGTTGTAACGGGACTTGCCTTGCTGATTCTCCCCCTGCTGTCAGCAGCTCCCGAAGCTCGAGCAGAGATAACGGAAAGCCATGACATTCGGGAGTGGCAGTTTCGATGGGAACCTACCCCTTCCTTCGGCCCCGGCATCGATCCCACGGGCATAACGGATCAATGGGTTTCCGCCGATAAAGACACACCCGTGCCGGACATCCCGCACAAATTTTCTGCCGCCTGGATTAAGTTCGACCTCCCCAAGCCGGATCAAGCGGCCTGGAAGCAGCCCGGGCTTTTTATCGACAAATTGTACGGGCACCATATCGTCATCTATGCCGGAGACCGGGTGTTGTTCGAGTCTTCCCGTCCTTACTCCTACGACGTTTACAAGCTGGCGCTGCCGCTTGACCGGGACGATCTGGGCGAAACCGTATATGTGCTGGTGGAAACGCTCAGCGACCGGATCGGGCTTCACCAGACGATCAAGCTGGCGGACTATGAACGGACGCTCCCGGGATTTTTCAAGAACGATCTGTTTGATATGATGCTGGGCGGGTCGCTTGTTTTCTTCTCGGTCATTATGCTGATATGTTCCCTTATTTTGAAAAAGTCGCTTTTGTCCAAATGGCTCTCGCTGTCGATCGTCATCCTGACAATTGGCGCCCTGATCGTGACGTATTCACCGTTTGTTTATACGTTTTTGGGGAAATACGGACAGCTCAGCCTCGCTTTGTTTGATTTGGCTTTGTATGTTTTCTTGCCTACGCTCACTCTTTTTATCGAAAAAGCACTGGAGAGCCCGAAACGTTCGCTCCTTACCTGGTGCCGCAAGTTATTAACCGTTTTCTCCGTTTGCTGCCTTCTGTTTATGGTGATTAACGAAGTAACGAATGCCCAGTACATTAACTTCTATTACTTCTTCACGGGAACATTGCTTGGATACGTGATGCTTATTCAGTTTACGATTCTAATCAGCACCACCGTCATACGGGCGTTCAAAGGAAATAAGGACGCGGTTATCATGTCCACCGGATTTGCCGTATTCGCTGCAACGGGAATCGGCGAGCTGATTTGGTTTTATGCAAACGCCAAAAACTACGAGTTGTTCCTCTGGAAATGGGGCGTCGTCTGCTTTGTCATTGCTTTTATTATTATTTTGGCGCGGCAATTTGCCAAGGATCATGAGAGAGTCGTGAATTATACGAAGGAACTCGAGCTTTACAACAACCGGCTGCAAAAGCATGAAAAGATGGAGATCATTAGCGAGCTGGCCGCATCTGTCGCTCACGAAGTACGCAATCCGCTTCAAGTCACCCGCGGTTTCCTACAGCTTCTTAGCAAGAGAGCAGAGAATTCGGAGAAGACGTATATGAATTTGGCTTTGGCCGAGTTGGACCGCGCTTCCGATATCATTACCGACTTTTTAACGTTTGCCAAACCTCAGCTCGATGATATCAAGGTGTTGAACTTATCGGAGGAATTCAAGCATATCGTGGGGATTTTAGCACCGATGGCGCATCTTCAAGGTGGAGAAATCCGGCTGCATATACCGGAACATCTGTACATTCGGGGAAATTCCGCAAAGTTTAAGCAAGCGTTCGTTAATATCATTAAGAATAGTATAGAAGCTCTTGAGCGGGAAGGGTTAATCGAAATCCAAGCCCGTACGGAACGCGAGACGATTATCGTTCATGTCCGGGACAACGGTCAGGGGATGGAAGACGAAGAGCTCTCCCGGCTGGGAGAGCCCTACTTCTCGAGCAAAACGAAAGGAACCGGCCTTGGACTTATGGTTACCTTCCGCATTATTGAAGTGATGCAAGGAAAAATCGAGTTCAAGAGCAAGAAAGGAGCAGGCACCGAAGCGATCGTCCGTTTCCCTTCTGCCTCCGATCCCGTATAAATTACCAGGCGGCGTTAGATCCGGCGCCGCCATCGTCCGTTTTGGACGGGTTCGCAGGGATTACGAGATAAAATTCAGTAGACGATTCCTCAAACGCTTTCAACTCGATCTGATCCGGAACGTTCACTCCGAACGCTTCTTGAATAGCCGCTTTTGGATTGGTCAACAGCTTTTGTTTGAAGGCATCGTCCGCCCATGCTTTCTCGATAATTTGCTTTCTCAACAGTTCTTCAGACGTCATATGAACCCATCCTTTATTTATGATTTTGTTGTTATATCCTGCCTTGCAAAGACGCGCAAGAGACCAGCGCTTCGGACTCCTCTTAATCATATGGACCTAACGCTCGTTCCAACGTCCGATATGTATCCTCGAATGGCAGCTGGACTAGGTACACGCTGCCTCATATCGACAAAATCCCCCGGCAGAAGAGATTATTGTCATCGGCCTTCCCGGATCGCCGTCTTCGGATCGCTCAGCAGCTGTTGCATGAACGACGGTTCCTCCCATGCCTTTTGAATAATTTGCTTACTTAAAATAGTATCAGCCACCACGATCAACCATCACCCCCCAAATATGGTAAGTATTACTTTCTTAATTTAGCACAAAAGTCCTATGAAATCTACTATTTTGTCAATTCCTTCGACATCCAATAATAAAATCCGCCTTGGAGGAGACGGTTTTTCATTTGCTCCATTTCCGCCGCTTCCCGCTGCAATCCCGAAATCAAAAACAGATGAAAGTCGGACAGATGACGGATTGTCGTCTCTCCGCCATCGAACAGAAGGCCATGCCTTTCTTCCGCCATCCTCGCATACCCGGCCAGCCCGCCCTGAATATGAATAAAGGACAAAACCGCTTCCCGGTCGAGCAACACGTCTTCCCCGAGTCCTTTTTCCCGGCGTATGTAAGCCAAAAGCCCGTTCGCGCTTCCTAGTTGCAAATCTTCCTCCCAGTCGGCGCGGTCGTCAGTCATCTGCAGCGTAATCAACACACGGTCCACCGCATCCGATACATGCGGAACGATCTTCTCCATCCCCGCTTGCACCAACACCCCGGCCGAAGCAAGCTTCACAGGACTCGCTTTATGGGCGATCCGGACGGGATTCAGAAAATAATCGTCCGCCCCTCTCTCAACGGCTACACCGGACGCCCATTCTGTCATATATTGTCGATAGTGCGGCCAGAACGGAGAATCCGCTGCGAAGGATCGATTGTAGATCGTCACAAACTCCAGCTGGAACATGTGGGCTAACGCAAGCTGCTCCTTCCATTCGGCAGGAGCCGTATCCATCAGATCGTCCTCTACGAAAAAGTGCAGCATCACAAACACTCCGGCCAGAGCCATATCGCGGCAAGTCCGCTCGTTTACCCCATCCAGTTCCTTCAACCAAAACGGCAGTAAATAACAGATGTAATTTTTGGTGCTGCCCTCTTTGTACGGATGAAATTTGTATAAATAGGCAAGTCCGCGATCATTAAGCGGCGGTGGAAATCCCCCGATCATCTGCTCCGCGTCCCTGAATACGTCTCTTAACTCAGCTTCATAATCCGTGAACCAGTTCATGAGGAAATCGCCTCCTTCGCTCCTGAACCCTCGACAGGAGACCGGGCAAAGCTCATCCCGAACATCGGAATCTCCATGTCCGCGTCCGGATCGTGTAACCATTCGTCCAGCTCGTCCGCACGTTCCGCCGACAGGGGCTCGCCCAGCAAATATTCCGTCGATACCTTCATATAGCTGTACAACGCCGCTTTCTTGGATGGCGAATCCGCCCGGACCGCATATCGTTTTGTCCCTACAACAGCGAGCCCTCCGTATTGAAACTCCAATTTTAGAGCGTCCGGCAATTCAAGAAACGTTCTGCGGCCCCGTAAAGACTGCCGTGCCTGTCGATACAGCGAGAGGAACAGCGGAAGACGTTCGTTTCCTTGAAACCGGGCGTCGTCGAAATCGATGATTATAACTCTCGAAAGAGGATGAAGACGGTTGCAAACCCATTTCACAAATCCCCCGACGTCCTCCATATGCAAGATGACAAGTCTGGCCATGATCAGATCCAAGGCGGTCTGCTCGTCCAGCCGCTCATAGCTGCCGTGGATCAAATTCATCCCCTGATCGTTCCGAAGCGCGGCTTTCATGTACATCGGCCGGTCCAACTCAACTCCGGTACAAGCGGCGGATGGATAACGCTCCTTTAATTTCGCTAAATAAGCACCGTTGCCGCATCCGATATCCAGAATAGTAGTAGGCGCCTCCGGCAAATCGTCGAGCAGCAAGCTGCACTCCGTCTCAAAAAATAAATCTGTCGTTATATGCAGCATCTGATCCAGCAAATCAACCTTGTCGTTCAAAGCCAAACCCCTTTCGACAAAATACATTCCCAACAAAATCCATTATAGCACGAAAGTCCCGGGTTTTGGGCATAACAAAAACCCTCTATCCGGGATAGAGGGCGGCATTTGGTGCAACAATTCATACTTCTGCCTTATCTGGCTTCATACCACGACTGATACTTCTGAATATCCCCCGCTCCCATGAACAGCAGGACACAATCGCTGTATCCGTCCAGTTGTCCGATATTGCTCTCGGTAATGTGACGGGAGGTCGGGATTTTTTCCATCAGCGACTCGATCGATACTCCGCCGTCGTTTTCACGCGCAGAACCGAAAATGTTGCATAAGTATACTTCGTCGGACCCGGACAACGAGTTCGCAAAATCGTCGATAAACGTTTCCAGTCGCGAATACGTATGGGGTTGGAAGACGGACACCACTTTTTTGCCTGGATATTTGGCTCTTACCGCATCCAGTGTCGCGGTAATCTCGGTCGGATGATGCGCGTAATCGTCGATCACGACATTGCCCCTGACCTGCTTCTCGGTGAACCGCCGTTTGACTCCGCCGAATGTGGCAAGCCGGCTCTTGACCTGGTCGATGTTCAAATCCTCGAGGAGAGCGACGCCGATGACCGCAAGCGCATTAAGAACGCTGTGCCGTCCGTACGCCGATACGGTAAAGGTGCCTAAAGGATTGTTGTGCATAAACACCTCGAACGTCATCCCGTCCGCCCCCGCACGCACTTGCTCCGCACGCAGCTCGTTATGTTCTCCGAATCCGTAATACAGCACCGGCACTTTGGGCTTAGCCATTCGGCGCACTTGCGGGTCGTCCCCGCAGGCAACCAGATGTTTCTTGACACGGTCCGCCATCTCCTGAAATGCCGAAATGACGTCGTCCATGCCGCTAAAATAATCCGGATGATCAAAGTCGATGTTCGTAATAATCGCGTAGTCGGGCTCGTAGGCGAGAAAATGTCTGCGGTATTCGCAGCTCTCGAATACGAAGTAGGTGCTGTCCGCAACGCCGGCGCCCGTTCCGTCCCCGATCAGGTAAGAGGTCGGTTGCAACCCCTCGAATGTATGGGCGAGCATGCCGGTCGTAGTCGTTTTGCCATGTGCCCCCGTAACGGCAACACTCGTAAACTGGCGAATCCATCCGCCGAGAAAATGATGATACCGCTCTACCGGTATGCCGGCTTCGCCGCATTTGGCGATTTCCGGATGATCGTCCTTGAACGCATTCGAAGCGATGACGCGAATCTGTCCCTGTCCGAATTCGCTTTCACCAAACCGGTACATCGGAATGCCCCTGGTTTCAAGCGGCTTCTGGGTAAACAATTCGGTATCCACGTCGGATCCCTGAACCGGATATCCGGTATCATGCAGAACTTGCGCGAGCGCGCTCATCCCGGCACCCTTTATTCCTATGAAATGAACTTTTTCCATGAAGGATACCTCCCCACATTATGCTGGAGCTTAACTCGACCTGACGTACTTCCCATTATATGAGACGAAATGGAAACTGTGCTCCCGCCTATGGACGGGGCGGGGATAACAGCTCCGTATTGGTAAGCATTCCCGGAACTTCTCCGTCTTATAGCAGTCCGGCTGAACGCACACGTATATTTTTTGATAAAAGTGGCATCTTATCCGGGTATGGATTCCACCCGGAAAGGAGGGACTGAGAATGGCCAAACCGGACGATCGTTCCGACAATGCGGAAAAGCTGCAAAATATGAAGCAAAATACGATCGGCAACTTGGAAGAAGCCGAAAATTATTTGGCGGAGCACGCTGACGAAATATCCGCTACTGAAAAACAGGATATCGAGCAAAAAAACGAAAACCGCCGCGCAAGCATCTCGGGATTCCAATCCGAAATGGAAGACGAGATGAACTCCTGATAGTCGCCAAAGCGCGGATGAATAGTGAGGTTAAGCCCTTTTCAGCGTCAGGCTGAATCGGGCTTTTTTCTCCTTAAGCCGCCCCGTAGACCGCGCACTACCCGATCGTATAACTCCAATGGTCGCGGGCGATGTACGTGTCGCCGAAATGCTCCCGGGCATCCTCCAGCAGCCGGACCGCCTCATCTTCCTGGTAGCGCGAACTGATGTGGGTCAGAATCAGCGATTTCGCCCCGGCGCTCGCCGCCGTTAAGGCCGCATCCTTGGCGGTAGAATGATAATACGTCTGGGCCAATTCGTCAAGCGTCGCATCAAACGTCGCTTCATGGACGAGTACATCAGCCCCGGCCGCGAGCCGAACCGCAGCTTCGCAGCGCCGGGTGTCTCCGAGAATTGCGATTTTTTTGCCCGGAATCGGCGCCCCGATGCACGCGGCTCCATCCACTATCGTCCCGTCCGGCAGCTCCACCGTCTCTCCCCGCTTGATCCGGCCGTACAGCGGTCCCGCCGGAACGCCGAGCTCCTTCAGCCTGGAAGCGTCCAGCTTGCCCTGCTTGTCCTTCTCGACAATCCGGTAACCGTAGCTGTCGATCCGGTGATCCAGCAGCTCGCATCCGATCTCGAACCGGTCGTCTTCATAGACCGTTCCCTCGTGAATCTCGCGATAGGTAAGTTCGTAGGACAACCGGGCTTGACTGAGCCGGAGTACCGGCTCAAGCAGCGACTCCAGTCCGGGCGGACCGAACAGGACGAGCGGTGTCGTACCGCCCTGATTGGACCGGCTCGTCAGCAGCCCCGGCAACCCGTAAATATGGTCCCCGTGAAGATGGGTAATGAAGATGAACTCCAGTCGGCTCGCCTTGAGCGGAGAGCGCAGCATCTGGTGCTGCGTCCCTTCGCCGCAGTCGAACAGCCACATCGTCCCCCGTTCGTCGTAGAGCGTTAATGCGATGGAGGTTACGTTACGTTCTTTGGAGGGCATGCCCGCTCCCGTACCTAGAAAATATAGCTCCATACTTCTCCTTCCGCCGGTTGCGCTTGGTCTGCATCGAAGACGACTCCTGGGGGTGGACAAAAATTCCTCCTTTGGAGACGGGCGCTTCCGGCTTTATCCTGCATCTTTATGTAACTTCACGGCGGACAGCATTCCGCCGGATTCGAAGCGGTGTCGTGTATCCGTATCTGTTAGTCTACCAGAAACGGCCTGTTTTCGAAAGGGAACTAATTCTCATGTTTTCTTATCGGAATTTAAGAATTAAATTGTCCCCGTCCATCGACACGGCGCCCAATTTCGAATATAATACTGTAATAATAAGCAATCATCTGATGGAAAGAGGGAGACCGATGGCAGAGATTCGCATCCGCAATACGAATGAACGCATCCAGGGCGAACAAAATGTGAAATCGTTTCTGGAGAAGCAAGAGGTGCTTTACGAGCACTGGAATCCAGGCAAGCTCCCTGCCGAGCTGCAGGAGAAATTCGTCCTCTCCGACGAAGAAAAGCAGCAAATCCTAAGCACGTTCGACTCTGAAATTCGCGATCTGGCCGGACGCCGCGGTTACCGGACCTGGGATATCGTCGCCCTCTCCGACGCCACGCCGAACCTCGAGGAGCTGCTGAAAAAGTTCGAGCAGGTGCACACGCATACGGAGGATGAAGTTCGCGCGATTACGGCAGGTAAAGGGATCTTTATCATTAAAGGCACGGACGATGTCGGTTACTTCGATGTTGAGCTGGAAGCCGGCGACGTCATCTCCGTTCCGGAGAACAAGCCGCACTTCTTCACGCTTATGGACAACCGCAAAATCGTCGCCGTCCGCCTCTTCATCGAAACCGAAGGCTGGATCGCGCATCCGTTTGAAGACCCTGCCTTCCAAAAAGCTTAATCCGCTTAACAATTGCCGCCGTACAACTTCCGGCCTTGCACCCTTCGTTTCGAACCGGCAATCCGCTTTTGTACCGGCACGCCCAAAAAAGCCCGGCGCTTTCTTACCAGAGAGCGCCGGGCTTTTATTTGGATTTGTTTCTGAAAGCCCGCCTTCCGACGGATGCGGCTTAAGCCTTGTCTACGTTAAAGTAACGCGCCTCAGGATGGGCAAACACCATTGCGGAAACAGACGCCTCCGGTTCCATCATGCAGCCTTCGGTTAATTCCACACCGATATCCGCCGGACTCATCAGACGGAACAGCGGCTCCTGATCTTCCAGATTCGGACATGCCGGATAACCGAACGAGACGCGGATTCCCTGGTATCTCGCTCCCCACCGCTGCTGCATCGTCAGCTCCGGCGAATCCGGATAGCCCCACATATCGCGCATCATATGGTGCAGACGCTCGGCGAAACCTTCCGCCAGCTCAATCGCAAACGACTGCAGCGCATGCGAGCGCAAATAGTCGCCCTTCTCCTTCATCTCTTCCGCTCTCGCCCGGATGCCTTGGCCCGCTGTAACGACGAGGAAGCCGACGTAGTCCATCGTGCCGCTCGAGACCGGCTTCAGGAAGTCCGCCAGACACAAGTACGGCTCCACCTCCTGACGCGGGAACGAGAAGCGGTGCAGCACGACGCTCGTATCCGCCGGATCGTAGATCAGAATATCGTTGCCCTCCGACTGGGCCGGGAAAAACCGGTACATCCCGTTCGCCGTAATGAGGCCGTCCGCCTTCGCTTCCGCGAACAGTTCGTCGACCGTCGCCTTCAGCTGCACCGCTTTCGGATTTTTCTCCTCCAGCAGCTTCTCCACCTTGCCGCGCAGCCCCAGATGGTGGCCGAGCAGCGTCTGCATATTCACATACGGGTAAATATAGTCGATCGGATAATCCCTCAGTACGTGCCGGTCCAGATCCGGCGGAATGTATACCGGCACATCCTGCGACACGGACGATTTCGCAGCGCGAGTCAGCTTGACGTCTTCAGCCGCTTTCCCCGACTCCATCACGACCGAATCCATGCTGTCCCGCAGCTCCTGAATCAGCTTCTGGCGCTGCTCGGTATCGCTCAGCTTGTTGGCGATATCGAGACCGTCCATCGCGTCCTTCGCGTACAGCACCACGCCGTCGTACTCCGGTGCGATCCGCGTCTTCGTGAACTTGCGGGTCAGCGCCGCTCCTCCGACCAGAATCGGCACCTCGATGCCCGCCGCGCGAAGGTCCTGAGCCGTAATGACCATCTGCTGCGCCGATTTGACGAGCAGCCCCGACAGTCCGATCGCGTCCGGCTTCTCTCTCCGGTACGCTTCGATCAACTGCTCGGGCGGTACCTTGATCCCGAGGTTGATGATCTGGTAGCCGTTGTTCGAGAGGATAATCTCGACGAGGTTTTTGCCGATGTCGTGCACGTCGCCCTTGACCGTGGCGAGCAAAATCTTTCCTTTCACCGCGCTCTCGGAACGCTCCATGAATTGTTCCAGGTAAGCGACGGACGCTTTCATCACCTCGGCGCTCTGCAGCACTTCCGCGACGATCAGCTCGTTGTTGTTGAACAAACGGCCGACCTCTTCCATCCCTTTCATCAGCGGTCCGTTAATGATCTCAAGCGGCGCATACTTCTTCAGCGCTTCCTCCAGATCGGGGATCAGACCTTCCTTCGTTCCTTCCACCACGTAAGAGCCGAGACGTTCTTCCAGCGACAGGTTGGAGATTTTTTCGCTTTTCTCCACCTTTTTCTCCCGGAAATGCGCGACAAACTCCGCCAGCGTCTCATCAGTCGTATTGTAGATCAGATTTTCCGCCAGGCGCCGCTCTTCCTCGGGAATCGAAGCGTATCTCTCGAGCTTCTCGGTGTTGACGATCGCATAGTCGAGACCGGCCTTCGTACAATGGTACAAATAAACGGCATTAAGCACTTCGCGTCCCGCATCCGGAAGACCAAACGAAATATTGCTCAATCCGAGAATCGTCTTACATTCGGGATACTTCTCCTTGATCAGCTTGATGCCTTCAATCGTCTCCACGGCAGAACCGATATACTGCGGGTCCCCGGAACCGACCGGAAACATGTTCGGGTCGAAAATAATATCGTGAGGCTTCAGCCCGTAACGGTTCGTCAACAGATCGAAAGCGCGGTCCGCCACTTCCAGCTTGGCCTGCCGGGTTACGGCCTGACCGCGTTCGTCGATCAGGATCATAACGACGGCAGCCCCGTACTTATGAATGAGCGGAACGATGCTCTGGAACTTCGACTCCCCATCCTCCAGGTTAATCGAATTGATGATTGCCTTACCTTGCGAATACTTGAGACCCAGCTCGATGATGTGATCGTAAGTCGAGTCGATCATAAGCGGAGCTTTAACTTTCTTCACGACGAACTGCAGGAAGTTCTCCATCGCATACGCTTCGTCGATATCCGTATCCTGCAAGTTGATGTCGATGACGTGCGCCCCGTTTTTCACTTGGGCGCGAGCGATTTCGGAGCCTTCCTCGAACTTGCCTTCTTTTATTAAACGTTTGAACTTCCGCGATCCGGAAATGTTCGTGCGCTCCCCGACCATGATCGGCCGATTTTCGTCTTCCAGGTATACCGTCTCGATGCCGGAGACAGCCGCCGGATGATTGCCGTACGTGGTGCGCGGTTGGATGGCGCTCATCGTCTCGGCGATCGCCCGGATATGGTCCGGCGTCGTTCCGCAGCAGCCGCCGGCGATATTGATCCAGCCCTGCTCCGCAAAATCGCCGAGCTTCTTCGCCAGCGAAGCCGGCGACTCATGGTAATGCCCGTTCTCGTCCGGCAAGCCGGCGTTCGGGTAACAGCTTACCGCCGTGCCCGCAATCCCCGACAGCGTCCGGATATGGTCTTTCATAAATTCCGGTCCCGTGGCGCAGTTCAGTCCGACCGACACCGGATTCAGGTGCTCGAGCGAGATGTAAAACGACTCGATATTTTGACCGGCCAGCGTCGTTCCCATCGGCTCGATCGTACCGGAGATCATAATCGGCAGCTCGATGCCTGTCGTTTCGAACGCTTGGCGAATCCCGATGCTGCCCGCCTTTACGTTCAGCGTATCCTGCGACGTCTCCAGCAGCAGGGCGTCCACACCCGCTTCAATAAGCGCAACCGCCTGCTCGTAATAGCTTTCTATCAAACCTTCGAACGTAACGCCGCCGGTAACGGACAACGTCTTCGTCGTCGGACCCATCGCACCTGCCACATACCGCGGCCACTCCGGCGTCGAATATTTATTGGCCGCTTCCACCGCCAGCTTCGCAGCCGCGAGATTGAGCTCGCGCGAACGCTCGGGAATGTCGTACTCGGCCAGGACGACGCTCGTCGTGCCGAACGTGTTCGTTTCCAAAATGTCCGCGCCCGCTTCCAGATACGCTTCGTGAATTTTGGAGATAACATCCGGACGTGTAACCGACAATATCTCGTTGCAGCCTTCCAACTCTTCCCCGCCGAAATCGGCAGCGGTCAAGTTTTCCTGCTGCAGCATCGTCCCCATCGCGCCGTCCAGTATTAATATTTTATGCTTGAGCCGTTCCGCCAAAGCTTGTTTGTGCATACGCCCACTCCTTATCTGTACCGTACATACCTGATAGTCTACCAGATGCCGCACGTTTTCGGAAGAGATATATCCATAGGTTTCTTATCGGAATTAAAGTGCTTATCCGAAATGTACGAAATCCGCCGTTCTTTATGGCCCATCCTATCACAAAGGAACCCGCCGCTCTCTTGCGAGAAAGCAACGGGCCTGTCTATTGCGCTTATGCATATGCCGGCGATGGATCAGCCGCGCAGTTCCTCCAGTACGTTGCGGATGCCGTACAGGCTGTCGATCTCGTAAGCAGGAATAATGTCGTCGTTACGCTCCACATGATGGCGGTTGATCCAGACCGACTTCATGCCGACCCCGTTCGCTCCCAAAATGTCCGTAGTCAGCTTGTCGCCGACCATGATGCCTTCTTCCGGACGAATCCCCAGCCGTTCCATCGCATGACGGAAGATCGAAGCGGCCGGCTTGCCTTCGCCGAACGCCCCGGAAATGACGATATGATCGAAATAGCCGGCGAGCTCCGGCACCCCGGCGAGCTTCTCCTTCTGCAGGTCGGGAGAACCGTTCGTGAGCAGCAGCAGCTTGTACTTGCCTTTCAGCTCATCGAGATAGGCGAACGTCTCTTCGTATACGATCGGCCGCGCTCTTCTCTCCTCGGCGAACTTGTCCCCGAGCTTGCAGCCGAATTCCGGGTCGTCAATTCCGAGCGACTTCAGACCGCCCGTCCAGGCGGCCGCCCGGTATCCCGGAGCGAGCTGCTCCAGCTTGCGGAATTGTTCTTGTTCGCCTTCGGTGAAGTTGGCCCATAACCCTTCAAACGGGTTGATCCCGATTCGTTTCGTGAACGGAAACGTTTCGTACGATTCGTATAAAGCGCGAGCGCACTTCCGGACCTCTTCCTCCAGACGGGCCGGATCTACCGGGTGTACGTTGGCCGCCGCCTCGCACGTCGCCTGGAACGCTTCCTTGACGCTCCGGTCGTCCCACAATAATGTGTCGTCCAAATCAAACAATACCGCTTTGATCCCCACGTGTGCTCTCTCCCCTGTATATCGCTTAAGCCGCTTCTTCTTTATAAGATATGCCGTTAGTCTCCGCAAACTTTCTAAGCCGGGCCGACAGCGCCGGTATGTCGTACAAACTTTGGAACTTGGACAGCACCCATCTGGTTTTCTTGCCTTTCATCTGGATCGCGATGCTGCCGCGCTGAACGGAGATCTCCTCGATCTCGTCCGCTCCGAAAAACTTCTCGATGCCGAGCCGGCGTGTGGACAGTTTGTTTCTGCCAACCTTTACATAAGGTCTGCGCAAAAAGTACATAACGCCCAGCACCAAATACCCGAGTACCGTTATCCAATAAAACGATTGCGTCTCGGCCAACGTGGAGGAAACTACGGCGAAGAACAGGGAGCAGGCGACGAGAAGCGCCGGCAAAAACCAGCTTCTTCCTTTGAACACGTCCATCTGCTCCTGGTCCGCCGCTACCGAGATAGGCTGAGCGCCCGTCTTCTTCCGCCGCTGATTCAGCTGTTTGCTGTTTTTCTCTACCATCCGCTCCCACTTACGGGACATGACTGAATCCTCCGTTCTAATGACGCTTTTTATCGGTTTCGTTCGGTTGATCCCCATCAACGAATTCAATCGAATCGAGCTGCGCCCGAAGCGACGTCTTAAACGCTTCGATATAACGCTTGCGCAGCTCGGCGCGTTCCTGAACTTCGTTTTCGGTCAGTCCGACGGTGTTCGCCTTTTTCGCCAGTTCATTAATGCGGGCGATCATTTGTTCGGTTACCATACGCGTGTTCGTCCTCCTCGTGTCGGTTATCTCTTACTTTGACATGCGCAGGATACGGTTGTCAAGAAAACCGGGACGAAACGGCAAATAACCCGGAGCGTGCAGCTCCGGGCGTAATAGATCGATTGGATATTAGGGGAGAAGCATGAAGCGTAAACAGTCGTTGGGCCAGAATACCAGCCGGACAGCAATAACGCATAGTATACGAACAGAACAAAGCCCGGCATCGTTACTTCGGCAATTGAAGAACTTGGCCTGGAATCAGCGTCGATGAGGTCATCCCGTTCGCCGTCTTCACTTTCCGTATATAATCGCGGATGTCTTCCCCTTGCCGGACATGCTGACCGGCGATCGACCACAAGGTATCTCCCGGTACGACGGTGACTTCTTCCTTAATCTGAATGGCGGCAGCCTGCACTTCATTGTTCCCCGGCCATTCCAGGAATAACGCTCCGAGACCGAAGCAAGCAAGCATAACAAGCGCGGCGGCAGCCATGCGCAACCGGGTGCCGGAGGATGCTTTCTTCTTGTTCGCATCGCTGTCCGGATTTGCCCAGATCGATTTATAAGAACCTTGGTGCAGCACAGTACGGTGGAAAGTGGTAGACGACATCATCGAAATGACCCCCCAAACATTTGTTCTGTTCTCAAATTAACACGAACACACATTCGTGTCAACAAGAATTTCGAACAAGTGTTCGTAGTTCATGTTCGCACTTCGTTCCCCTATTCCTCGTATTCCGCGAACAGATCGATGGTCGCATACGCGTCCGCCGGCAATCCCGGCGAAACGCCGTTCAGGCGGATTCCGATAGTATCTCCTTCCTCGAACGCCGCATCCGGAGCGAACAGGACCGCGCCCGGCTTCAGCGCCGGAGAAGGACTGGCCAGGCCGCCGATCCAGAGCGCCCCGTTTTTCCATACCTCAAATACGAACGAGCCGGCCGCACTAGACGAATGAAACAAGACGATGTATCGCAGCAGCTTGCCGTCGCCGGGCATAACGTACGTCTGGGAAGGATGTCCCCCCTCTCTCTGGAAGGCAGCGCCCGGGCTCGCTGTCGCCAACTGACCGATATAATAGTGGAGCGTTCGCTTCTCTTTATCCGCCTTGATCCAGCGCGTTCCGTCCCAGACGACGATCCGGTTCAAGCTTTCGTCGAAATAGGCGAAGCCGGGCTCGTTCTGGAACGCTGCCGGAGCCGGACGGCTCGCCGTCGGTCCTCTGCGTCTTGCCATCAGCGTGCTTTCCGAGACATGATGGCTTTTCAGCATCGCGTAAAATTCAGGGGCGACCGGTGTTCCGATCCCTGCGTAATAATCGATGATTTCTTTCGACAGCGCCGTGTTCAGATGGTTGTGCAGCAGCTTATGGTTCACATCGATAAAATCGTACCGCGCCACCAGGTCCGGCCGGCTCGTTCCATCCAGAACGGGCGCGTGAATCGTACAATGGAGAAAGGAGACGCCGTGGTCAACCGACGTCGAGTACAGCAATTTGCCGTCGTCGACCGCGTCGGCCTTCAGATGGCAGTTGTCGAACACGATCCGCCCCCGCATCCGGCCGCCTTCATAAGCATCCAGACAATTGACGGTGCACCCGCTGAAGGACACGTCCGCGACGCTGCCTTTAAAGTGGCCGAAGAAATCTCCGCAGTTTACAAATTCGAGCTTCGGATACAGCGCGTACGAGTCCTCATAGGCGGCGGTCGCGAGCGCGTTTAACAAAAAGTTGACATGGGTCGTCGACTGTGAGGTTTGAGCCGGAACTTTCTCCGACTGAATATTAACAAACGACATGCGGCAGTTCGGGGTGACACGGCTTGCGTCGTATCCGCCCGGCTTGCCCAGATGGAAGCTGAGCGGATTCGGAATTTCCAGCATACGGACGCCCTTCTCCCGGCCGACGACGGTCACGTCTCTGAACTCGATCGATTGCGGGAAAAACAGCCTTTCGGAGGTGGACGATATTTTGGAGAAAGCGGCAATTTTCATAATCCGGCATATGCCGGTCGGGTTCGGAATGCCGGTATAGTCGAACACGAAGTCTTCGATCTTAATCGAGCGGCCGTATCCGATCGGATATTTATAATTGAAATTGGCCGGAACGCAATGGAGCGCGACCGCTTCCGCCGGTCCGTTCGTGACGATCAGCCTGCACTTGGTGAGCCGGATGCTGCCGTCCCACTTGGCGCCATAATCGACGCGAAAATCGATGAACCGGCTGCCGAACCGTTTCGTATTCTCGATAAACAAATCTCCGCCGCCGGTCAGCGTAAAGCCGCGATACCCGATCTCCGAGTCTTTCACGTACAAGTTCCAGCAGTGGAAATGAACGTCCACCCGGTTCAGGCGGCAGCCTTCGATGCTGAAATTTTTGAACAGGTTCGTGCCGAAGACGCCCCAATGAACCATCCCGCCTTCAGACGTGACGTTGCGGAACGTCGCGTTCAGCACCCTCGCTCCGCCGATCCCGTACGTGCCGGCGGGCACGTCGCGATCCGTCCCTTCGCGGTCCTGCTCCCACGGAATGAGTCTCACGTTCTCCAGCGTAACGTCGAACACATAGTTGAAATAATAAAATCCGATTCGCGGATCAAGCGACGTATCGCTCACCCCCTCCTCCAGCCCGACCCACTGGTTGCGGATGATCGTACGGCTGCGCCGGACCAGAATTCCGTTGTGCAAATAAGCGCCGCCCGCCCCGGGACTGTTGCCCGACATGTAAAAGGTGCCTCCGTCGAGGATCAGGTAGTTATCGTCGCACGGGTATGCGACCAGGCTCGTATAATTGTTGAAGGTCCAGGCAATGTCCCCGATCAGTCGCCCGTGCTCCTCGACATAGAAGAACTCTTCTTTGTTCCAGCCATTGTGATTGTATCCTTGTCTCACCCCGATTTTGTCGTTGCTGTCGGTAATGAACACAAGACAGTTCTTATAGGGAGCCAGCTCCGGGACAAATGTCGTGCCAGGCTTCATTTTGTCTAGAAATGAAGCTTTCTCCGCCGCGTCGAACTGGATATTCACCGTGCTTTTGCGGCTCGTCACCCGGAACCGGGGATTTGATTTGGAGTTCATCCCTTCGTCGATATGAAACTTTGTGTGACCCCAGTTTACATTCGTCTGCACGATAATATCGTTTGTCGCTTTGATCCAGTACTCGCCTGTCAGGTTCTGCACGGGCAAATCACGGGCGTTCGCATATGCATGCGTCCGCTTGATCTGAACCCCGTCGTCGTTAACCCCGTCCCCGACCGCGCCGAACTGCTTGTAGTTCACGCTGTCCTCCGCAAGCAGGATCGCCTGCAGCTCTCCGCTCAGATTCACGACACTGCCCAAGTCTTCCGGCAGGATGCCCGGCTTGACGATGTAGTCCGCGCCGCCGCCGTCCCCCGGCTCGTAATACCCGGCAGTCCGGACGATCATCCCCTCTCTGAGCATCGTCTCGCTTTTCATCTTGGCTATGTTCTCCACATAACGGAAGCGGAACATCGCAAACGGAAAATTCCCCATATCCGGACCGAACCCGTACGTGGCCAAATTTACCGAATCGCCCATAACTCCCTCCTTGATGAACGACTGTCCCGCTACCGCAACACCGGCTCCTCCAAGGGCCGCAAGCAAGCTCCTTCTGGAGATCCGTTTAGGCGGCCGCGCATGTTCTCCGTTCCGTTCTACCATCCCTGTTCCCTCCTCGAATCGATCGTTATCCAGCTCCGACGGAGTGCCTGGTCCCAAGCCGTTCATTCCCGGTTGCCGCAAGCAGGCCGATCGCCGCTACTAGTCCCATTTCCTCATGTGCCGATTCGCCCGCTAACCGGTTATGCCGCCTAATCGGCACCGCCGAATCGTAACTTCGTCATCCCGTGCCTTTTACCCGGGAACTTGCCCTTCCCGCTCCGATAACGCTTCGGCCATACGCTCGCACAGCTCGCGCTCGTCGATCAGATCGGCCCAATAAGCCCGCACATGCTTGAAAATATGCGAATACGACAGCGCCGGGATGCCGAGCGAGGCGTGCGTCCGGTACGAAAACATCATTTCCCGGTACATCGAATATCGGCCGGGCACTGCAAACGCCTTCTTATTCGGGGACGAATCCGCTCCCCAGTGGCTCGGGATGCTGAGCGTGTGGCTGCCGATGTACTGCTGGCCCGGCAGCGACGTGAGGAAGTCGGCAAGCAGCATCGCTTCCTCCGGATGCCCGGTTTGCTTGAGCACTCCCACGCCTTGAGAGATCATCAAAGTGATCGGCTCGTTCATGTAAGGAAGCGGAGACACGTCGTATTCCAGACCGGGAGACTCCTGCCAATCGTTCATTCCCATATAGCTGTTGATGACCATCGACAGCCGGCCTTCCTGAAACATCGCATTGATCTCCCGGTTGTTCTCCGATAAGAACATCGGGAAAAAATCGCGGTTGCTGATGATACTTTTGCACAGTCTCGCCGCGTCCATCAGACGGGAGTGCCGGAGCGATTCCGGGCTGCGGCCTTCCTGCCGGAGATCTTCCCCCGCCTGGAGCCAGAAGAGCGGCCAGCGGTTTTCATTCAGCAAATAAAAGGCGAATCCGAATCTCCCGTTCCCGTTCGTAAGCTCGATGGCGTTGCGGACCAGGTCGTCCCAGGTCCAGCTGCCGTCCGGCTCGGCCAAGCCCCGTTCGCGGAAATGCCGCTTATTGTAACAAAGCACGATCGGGGAAAAGATGATCGGGTACACATAATGCATCCCGCCGTCCTTGAACAGTCCCGAAAGGAACGGGTAGATCTCCCGCTTCTCCGGCAAAGGGGCGAACAGGGGAAGATGACCACTCTCTTTCATCCGCTGAAATTGAAGGTGGTTGATGACGATCGCATCGAATTCCGCCAGCTTCCGCTGGTCGCCCGGTCCGCCGAGATCCGATACAAACGGCACAAACTCAAGCTCGATCCAAGGATAGCGCTTACAAAAAAGCTCGGCGAGTCCGGATAATTTCATGTTGACCTCATCCGTACGGTTAATCCCGACGGTCAGACGAACCGTCTCCCGCTTCGCCAGCACCCGGCTGCCAACCCGCGGGATCTTCTCGATCCAGCCTTCCGCATTCAGTATGTCCAGCCCTTTGCGCACCGACTTGTTGCTTAATCTGAACATCTTCGCCTGCTCAAGCTCCGAAGGCAAGTAGTCGCCGGTTGCATACTTTCCTTCCAGAATGTCTGCTCGCAGCGTCTGTACCATATGATCCAGCTGTTTCTGAAATTGCTCATGCGTCGGTTTTTTCTTCAATCACCGGTCCTCCTTTGCTGCACCGTATATCTCCCCCTACATCGGCCTTATCCCATCCGGAACACCTCCTCTCCTTCTGCGGTCGGATCTGATGTATATAACAACTACAATAACATACATTACAGAATGCTATAATTGTTATATTTTTCTTGATTTCATTATAAAATGGCCCAATATAGGAGTCAACGATATCATGTACACTACAAACGAATACTTTATATACATCAGAACGACATGTTACCGGATGGTTGAATTGTTCAAGACCTATACTCGAACTTATGTTTGTACGAACTCGAGTTCTGTGGTATAATTTACCCATATAAAATGTCCGTAATGGGAGTGATGATCGTGAGCAAGGTTTCCAATCGCCAACAAGCGATACTGGAATTTATCAAGAACGAAGTACGCGATAAAGGCTACCCGCCTTCCGTAAGGGAAATCGGCGAAGCCGTCGGGCTTGCGTCCAGCTCTACCGTACACGGTCATTTGGACCGGCTCGAGAAGAAAGGTTACATCCGCAGAGACCCGACCAAGCCTAGAGCGATCGAGGTGCTCAGCGCCCATGACGAATCCGCCTCCGTATTTTCCTTCTCGATTGCGCGTGTACCGGTAGTCGGCAAAGTAACGGCAGGTATGCCGATTACGGCAACCGAGAATATCGAAGAGTATTTCCCGCTTCCGAGTCATTTCGTCGGCGACCACAGCGTATTCATGCTTCGCGTCGTCGGAGAAAGTATGATCGAAGCCGGCATTCACCATAACGACTACGTTATCGTTAAGCAGCAGCCGACCGCGAACAACGGCGATATCGTCGTCGCCATGACCGAAGATGACGAAGCGACCGTCAAGACGTTTTACAAGGAGCGCGACCATATTCGGCTCCAGCCGGAGAATCCGTCTATGGACCCGATTCGTCTCCGCAACGTAACGATCCTGGGGAAAGTAATCGGATTGTTCCGCGACATTCACTAAGTCTCATGTTGGCTCGCCCCTCTTACGGGACGAGCCATAATCCGTACGCCAAGAGAGCCCTGCCGGATATCCGGTCAGGGCTCTGGCTGTCTAATCGCACTGACAGCTGTCTTGCGCACCTTGTATTTCGTGATACATGCGCTGTCCGGCCGCAGCCAGATCCCCACGACCGGCTCGCTCGGGGTAGCGGGGATCAGTGTACTTTCAAGATCGCATAGCCATGGCCGGCAGTAATACTGAAGGTAATGCCGTCGCTGTCTACTATATCGTTATGAAGCGTAAAGTTTACGTGATCGATCACAGATACGGTTTTCCCTATATGTTCGGGGAGCTTGAGATTCGCTCCGGTAACGGGGACGTGGTAATCGATGTACACATATGTATCTTTGTCGTCTTGAACTACGCTTAGATTGGTGGCTTGCCCCGCCTCAACCGGCGACAAGTAGTTCCGGTATCCCATGAACGTTTTGTAGTCCCCGGCATTTAAGATCAGTCCGCTCATCGCGATCGGATAGCTTTTCCTCGTGCTGCGCATATCCCAGCCTCTCGATGTTTGAGCCGCCCGATCGGCGTTTTTGCTGTTCGTTTTGTCGACGATATATCCCATTGTAAAACCGACCTTCCCCAACCCGCTGCCGTCCCGCAGCCAGTCGACATATCGGTTGGGAGGCTTGGCCGGGTCAGCATAATCGGATGGGCCATATACGAGATTCATACTGTAACCGGTCATATCCACTATATTTTGAAAATCCTGCCCGCTTTTGATCTTCACATCCGGCATATAACGGCTGAGCGTATGACCGGACAAACTCATCGGCATCGACTGCAGAAAGCCGCAGTCCATGACTTGCAGCTTCTGCAAAGCCTTGAAGTTATGGGAGATATGACAGCGGCCGCCCTTCCTGAACGTATACACGATCGAGAGCCGAACAGCCCCCGCTACCGAATCGTTCACATAACTCACTCCCGGATGGGATTGCGCGAAATCTATGATCGCCCTATAGTCCATAATGCAATAAGATTCGTGCACCTTCAGAACTGTACCCGAGAACATCCCGTCCTCCGTAATTTCCTTGCCGTCCAGCAAATATTGCACCTTTATGTTGTTGATGGACGGATAGAGCTGAGCCCCCGGTACAAGGACGCTGACGTTCACCGGCTGTGTATGGACGGCACCGCTTACAGGAGTGAGATCTTGCCCGGGTTGGGCAAGCAGAGCGGATACGATCCCGTTCGTCACCGTATACGGGCACCCCCATGTAAGATGATCGCCGTTTACGTCCAGCAGCGTGTAGGTTGTCGTACCATCCGTCCATTGCGATCCCAGATCGTCCGCCGTTTTGTCGTGTCCGGCCATGGACACCTTCACTACACACGTATACCCGTGGTTCGCCCCTACCGTATTGAATGTACGAACAGGCGTAATATCGTCATGGTTGGCATGGATGATCTCAGGCCCGATTCGAGTCCGGATAAAGTTAAAGCTGCCATTTCGGGAACCGCTCCGCGACGTCTCGATCGTAATCGTATGTGCATCGTCAAAGCGGCTTGAGATATGAAAAAACTCCCCGCTTTTGGTCACCCAGATATCCGCGCTCGAATCAACCAAGCCGGCAGCAGATACGGGTACGGCGCTCGTCGACGCTAACCCGCCGCCCGGACGTATCGCTTCATTACCCGCAGAAGCCGAGCCATTCCCTGTTTTTGTACTCATTCCTGATGAATCGGTCCAACTCATTCGTTCGTTTACCTCCATCCACAGGGGCTCCGATTACTCGGGCGAGATGTTGCGTCAGAGTTCATCGTAACATGGGAATATCGGCTTGTGTACTGTATTCCTGATCACTTTTCCAGCATATCCGATCCGCTCCCCTGTTTCATCGAGCCCTATCCCCCTGCGAGCTGGGCAACCGCCGTGTCCCCCCGGGGCTTCTCTTCGTAAACTGTCGTTGCGGGTTAGGATCGCCGCAGAATTGACCAATAGGAGAGAGATGACATGTCTAAGGAGATTCAAATAAATTCAGGCAGACGCGTGTCTCCGGCCACGCAGAGAAGGATTAGAAGAAACGCCCTGCGTCTGGTAGGAAGAGTTGTTGTCGTGCGGACCTTATTTAATACGTTTACCGGCTGTTTGGTAAGTGTCGGGGCCAATTCGATCCGCTTGCGCGTCTATAGCGGTGTAAACCGGGTATTTATTACGATCCGGATTCCGATCGGCATCATCCTGGACATTTTCCGGTTCCGGTGCCGTTGATCTTCGCGTGATGCAAGTCCATGCACGAGTTGCCGCGAAAGGCCGCCGCCACAAAGAAAATCCCCGCCGGCTCACGCCAAACGGGGATTTCTCTATTAATACAACGTCATATACTGATCGCGTTCCCAAGAGTGAATCTGGGTCCGATACATATCCCACTCGATTTCTTTCAGCTCGATAAAGTGGGTGAGCGCATGCTCGCCCAAAGCTTCGCAAATCACTTCGTTATTCATCAGCTCGACGATCGCCTCGTGCAAATCGGACGGCAAGCTCGGAATTCCTTGTTCTTCACGCTCTTCTTCGGACATGACATAAATGTTGCGGTCGGTCGGAGCCGGCAGCGGAGTTTTGTTCTTCACCCCGTCCAGACCTGCTTTCAACATGACAGCCAAAGCCAGATAAGGATTTGCCGCAGGGTCCGGGTTACGCACCTCTACCCGTGTGCTCAGTCCGCGGGAAGCCGGAATCCGGATCATCGGGCTGCGGTTGCTCGCCGACCATGCGACGTAACAAGGCGCTTCGTAGCCCGGTACGAGCCGCTTGTACGAGTTGACCGTCGGGTTTGTGATCGCCGCGAAGGCGCGGGCATGCTTCAGCACGCCGGCCATGTAGTGACGAGCCGTGGTGCTGAGGCCGAGCTTGTCGCTCTCGTCGTAGAACGCGTTCTCGCTGCCTTGGAACAACGATTGGTGGCAATGCATACCGGAACCGTTCACCCCGAACAGAGGCTTCGGCATAAAGGTAGCATGCAGTCCGTGCTGGCGGGCGATCGTCTTGACGACGAGCTTGAACGTCTGGATCTGGTCGGCCGCTTTAACCGCGTCGGCATATTTAAAGTCGATCTCGTGCTGACCCGGCGCCACTTCATGGTGCGATGCTTCGATCTCGAAGCCCATTTCCTCCAGCGTCAGAACGATCTCGCGGCGGCAGTTCTCGCCAAGGTCGGTAGGCGCCAGATCGAAGTAACCGCCCTGGTCGTTCAGCTCCATCGTCGGATTGCCTTTTTCATCGGTCTTGAACAGGAAAAACTCCGGCTCAGGCCCCACGTTCATCGCCGTGTACCCCATCTCGGAAGCCTCTTCCAGCGCACGCTTCAGAATGCCGCGCGGGTCGCCCGGGAACGGACGTCCGTCAGGCAAGTACACGTCGCAGATGAGACGGGCAACGCGATCTTCCGTGACCCAAGGGAAAATAACCCACGTATTCAGATCCGGATACAAATACATATCGGATTCTTCGATCCGCACGTAGCCTTCGATCGAGGAACCGTCGAACATCATTTTATTGTCGAGCGCCTTCTCCAATTGACTGCGCGGAATCTCGACGTTTTTGATCGTGCCGAGCAAGTCGGTGAATTGAAGACGGATAAAGCGGACGTTTTCTTCTTTGGCGATGCGTAAAATATCTTCCTTCGTATAATGCGGTTGAGACACGGAATAATTCCTCCTTTATTTAGTAAAAAAACGGGACAGCTCCCCTTGGATGAGGGAAACCTTGCCGCGGCGGTTGCCGGTCAACAGATCCTGTTTCAACATTTTGTGCAGCTGGGAATCGGACAGTTCCTTGCGTTTTACCTGCGTCTCGTCCGTGATGACCGTCGCCTCTTCGGAGTCCTTATTCACCGGATTAAGCACTTGCTTAATACCCGCGATGTTGACGCCCTTCTCGATCAGCGCCTTAATCTGGAGCAGACGTTCAACGTCGTTAAATGAAAATAAACGTTGATTCCCGTCCGTCCTGGCCGGAACGATCAGCTCATGCTGCTCGTAGTAGCGTATTTGGCGCGCAGTCAAATCGGTCAGTTTCATGACGCTTCCGATTGCGAATAAAGCCATGTTGCGGCGAATTTCGTCGCTCATTGTACACCACTCCGACATGTAAAGGATATAAGTTCATTGTACATATCGAACATAAACATGTCAATGCGTGTAAGGTTTAATTACAACAATCCTTTATTCATCATATTGGAAAGGGCCATCACGACGCCCCACTTGACATGAGCATAAGTGAGTCCGCCCTGCATGTATGCAATGTACGGGGAACGGATCGGCGCGTCTGCGGACAGCTCCAGACTGCCTCCCTGGATGAACGTTCCCGCCGCCATAATGACGGGGTGTTCATAGCCGGGCATCTCCCAAGCTTCGGGGACGACATGGGAGTCGACCGCCGCCGCTTTCTGAATGCCTTGAACGAATGCGATCAGATGATCCGCGGACGTGAACCGGATCGCCTGAATGAGATCGGTCCGCTCATCGTTCCAGCGCGGATGGGTATCGAAGCCGAGCCGCTCGAACATCGCGGATGCGAATACGCTCCCCTTGAGAGCTTGTCCGACAAGATGCGGCGCGAGGAATAGGCCTTGGAAAAAGTCTCTCGTCACCCCGAGCATCGCTCCGACCTCGCCGCCGATCCCGGGAGCTGTGAGCCGGTACGCCGCCAGCTCCACTAGTTCCTTTTTGCCGACAATATATCCGCCGGTCGGAGCGATTCCCCCGCCCGGATTTTTGATCAGCGAGCCGGCCATCAGATCCACCCCGACTTCGGTCGGTTCGGCTTCCTCCGTAAATTCTCCGTAGCAGTTGTCGACGAATATGATCGCAGAAGGAACAAGCTCTTTGACGAACCTCACCATCTCGGCGATTTGGGCGACCGTATAGGACGGTCGCCAGTCGTACCCCCGTGAACGCTGGATGCCGACCACCTTGGGCGGGTCCGTCCTCAGCTTGTCCGCGAGCCGGTTCCAGTCCGGCATCCCGTCCGGGGACAACGCCACTTCATCATAGCGCACTCCCCAGTCCTGCAGCGATCCGGTCCCGTCTCCCGGCTTGCCGATCACTTTATGCAGCGTATCGTACGGCTTGCCGGTCATATACAGCAGCAAGTCGCCGGGACGCAGCAGGCCGAACAGCGCCGTGCCGATCGTATGCGTGCCGGAGACGAAGTGCGGCCGGACAAGGCCCGCCTCCGCTCCGAACACGTCGGCGTATACGAGATCCAGCACTTCGCGCCCCCGGTCGTTATAGCCGTAACCGGTCGAGCCGGCGAAATGATAATCGCTTACTTTATGCTTCTGGAAAGCGCGGATCACTTTCCATTGGTTGTGGTCGACCCGCTTGTCGATCTGTTTCAGCTTCGGCTCCGCAAGCGCTTCGGCTTCCTCCATCAGCGCGCCGATTTTGTCAGGTACGTTCATGTTCAGTAACTCTCTCCCTCTAGCTGTATCGCTTCCTGCGCTATAAAGGCCTGAAGCATATATCCTTGTTTCTCGAATTCGGTTTGTTTCACACGCACGTCAAAGCGGATGTCATCCCCTTCGATTTCCTGCTCCAGCACATCGCCTAGTCTGTAGACGAGCGAGATCAGGTCGCCCCGGGCGGCGGGAATCAGAAACCGCTTCGTCCCGCCCATCAGCTTCTCCTGAATCGAGAGCTTCAGCAGCTCCAGATCCGTCTCCGAGAACGCGGACACCTTCAACGAATCGCCGTCTGCGCTTAGCAGCGCGCCGCTTCCATCCGCCGCCTTATCGATTTTGTTGAACACGGTAATGCGCGGTTTCCCCTGGGCTCCAAGCTCGAGCAGCACTTCGTCGACAACGGCCATCTGCCTTTCTCTCATCTCGCTTGCGCTGTCGACCACGTGCAGGATCAGATCGGCTTCGTTCACTTCCTCCAGTGTCGCACGGAACGCAGCGACCAGGTCATGCGGGAGGTTTTGGATAAAGCCTACCGTATCGGTCAGCACGACTTCCTGCCCGCTGGGCAGCCGCAGCGCTCTGGACGTCGGGTCCAGCGTGGCGAACAGCTGATTCTCGGCGTATACGTCCGCTGACGTCATCCGGTTCAGCAGCGTCGATTTGCCCGCGTTCGTATATCCGACCAGCGCCACCTGGTACACGCCGGTTTTTTTCCTCCGCTCGCGGTGCAGTTCCCGATGCCGTTTCACTTCCTGGAGCGAATGACGCAGCTCGCTGATCCGGTTGCGAATATGCCGCCGATCCATCTCCAGCTTCGTTTCCCCGGGACCTCGCGTGCCGATGCCTCCGCCAAGACGCGACAAATTCACTCCGTGTCCGGACAGCCGGGGCAGCAAGTAGCTGAGCTGCGCCAGCTCCACCTGGAGGAAGCCTTCGCGGGTTTTGGCCCGCTGTGCGAATATATCGAGAATCAGCTGAGTGCGATCGATGATCTTCAGGTCCAGCGCGTGCTCGAGATTGCGGACCTGCGCCCCGGACAGCTCCTGGTCGAAAATCGCCGTATTGGCTCCAAGCTGCACGGCAAGATCGCGCACTTCCTCCGCTTTCCCTTTGCCGATAAACCATTTCGAATCGATCGAGTCCTTTGACTGTACGACCGAATGAAGCACTTCGACTCCGGCGCTGTCGGCCAGACGGATGAGCTCATCCAGCGAATGCTGGACTCTGTCGTCGGATAACCGGTCCCCCTTCAGCACCAGACTGACTACGATCGCTTTATCCAAAGCTTGACCGGCTACTTCGTGAACCGGTGGTTTCATGCCAACACTCCTTCGCAAACCCTCAATTGCATTATTGTACCATACTTCTCCAGTACCTTTCATATAGGAAAATGAAAGGCTATACTCGGACCAGCCGGTCTTCCTGCGCCGCACCTTCCCGGATCGGGAGCTCGACTTCCACCGTAGTCCCTTTGCCCGGAACGCTTCGGATCGTCAACCTTCCACCGTGGTTCTCCATAATGTTATTGCACACCATCAGGCCAAGCCCCGTTCCTTTATCTTTGGTCGTGAAAAAGGGTTGTCCAATCCGCGAGATCAGCTCATCCGATATGCCGTCGCCTTCGTCCTGCACGCGTACGACAACGTCCTGCTCGGACAATAACGTCGTAACGGTCACTTCGCCGCCGTCCGGCATCGCTTCGATCGCATTTTTCAGCACATTGACGAACACTTGCTTCATCTGGTTCTCATCGCAGCGGATGACCGGGAGATCCTCCTTCTCCACGATGACGATCCGCACCTTGCTGAGGATCGCTTGCGTATCGAGCAGCGTCACCACATGACGAATGACTACCCGAATATCAGTATCCCCAAAAAGCGTCGGACGCGGCTTGGACAGCAGCAAAAATTCATTAAGGATCAAATTGATCCGGTCGAGCTCCGTCAACATGATCGGATAATACGACTTGTTCTCCTTCGGGGACGATTGCAGCAGCTGAATAAACCCTTTCAGCGCAGTAAGAGGGTTGCGAATCTCGTGCGCCAAACCTGCGGCCAATTGCCCCATCACCGCGAGACGGTCGGAGTTGCGCAGCAGCTCTTCGGATTTTTTGCGGTCCGTAACGTCTTTGGCCACTCCGTATATGCCGACGATTTGAAGATCGGCGATAATCGGTATGTTCGTCACGTCCACTTCGACCGTATAGCCTTCTTTATGTATGAGCCTCAGCTCCAGATGCACGGAGTTGCCTTCCATCGCTTCCTGAAAAGATGTCAACGCTTTCAATCGGTCTTGAGGATGAATGAGCGCGACGAACTGGCGTCTGGTTAACTCCTGGGCAGAATATCCGAGCAGCCCGGAGACGGCGGGATTAATCGCCAGCAGCTTGCCTTTGCGGTCGAACGTACAGATCGGCGCCGGATTATGCTCGATCAGGTCGGCCGTTTTGCCGAGATAAGCCGGCAGCTTATGCTGCAGCTTGTATTCATACATATTCAGATCGGCACCGTGCAGCAGTTCCTCGATATGTACCGTCTCTTCGGTTGACGATACCGCTACGCCGACCGAAAAGGACAACGATACCGGAGGCAGCCCGTCGTCGGGGATAAACGACTTGCCGTTCAGCTCGTCCAGCAGCTTTTGCCGCATATTCTCAAACCGGGGGGCATCCTCGACGATGACGACAAACTCGTCCCCGCCCAGCCTCCCGGCGATACCGTTTACATCGCGAATCATCTCCCGCAGGTAGTCGGCGATAAGCATAATGACGCGGTTTCCGATCATGTGGCCGTAGGTGTCGTTGATTTGCTTGAAAAAATTCAGATCGATCAGCAGCACCCGGACCGTCCTGCCGTCGTCCAGCAGTCTTTGACCAAATTGCAGCGTCTGTTGCAGCGAAGCAAGGCCGGTCAGCGAGTCGATTCCGCTCAGATGGCGGTATTCGTTTCGTTCCTGCTCCAGATGTTTAATATAAGAGGCGAGGAGAATATTGGCCAGAGCAATAAACGAGAAAAAAACCAGGTGGGCGATCCGCGCGAACGGTTCCGAGTCGTCGGTGACGGTATACAGATGGAGGCCAACCGCAAGCGCGGCCACTAGCATATACAGGGGATTGGGCATTAGGAGAGCGTACATAAGCAACAGCGGGTAAGCGATGAACAATTCGGCATACCATACGTCAAGCTGCAAGGCTGCAGCGTATACGAATAAAGCAAGCCCCGTCAGCACATAAAAAACGGGCGGCTTCCCCCGAAAAATGACGGAGGCGAGCAGAAAGCCGGCAAATGTACACGAGGCCGCCACGCTTGCGGCATCCGCCTTACTAAACAGAATCGCGCAGACGCCGACGACCAGTGCGAGCGCGACGAACAACCACTTCTCGCTTCGGTACACGGATTGGAGGCACGCCCGTATTAAATCCATACGCTGCATAGGGTTCTTCCCTTTCAACTGCATATTCGAATCCTGCAAACGAACTGCTGCGGAGAAGCCCGCCATATATAAAGCCGCCCCTGAACAGGGACGGCCGATCACAGCAATACTTATCGCTGAAGCGAACGTTGTCGGCAGCCCAGCTGTCATGGCTCATCGAGCGTGGAGCGTTAGACCTGAAGCTTTGCGTCCCTGCCTTTCGGCAAGTTTGCCATTGAGATGATAACGAATGTGACGTTGGTTGTACTCGAAATTTAATATACCATACCTTACCTTTTTTTGAAACTAGAAAGTAAGCGGTACAAGTGCCTGTCGATTCAGGGTAAAAAGTGTCGCAAATCTCTCGTTTCGGCCCGGCATGCGAGCCGCCGGTTCTTACCGGAACAAAGGCCGAACCGCTGCATTCGTTAAACTACAGTCAGCTCGGAGATCAGCCCGGCCAGATCAAGCCCCTCCATCGTCGTCAGACGTTTCCGGTGCTCGCCGAACAGCAGCGCCTCCGTGACCGGATTCGGCACGATTACGCAGTGCAGTCCCGCCCGGTGGGCAGCTAGTGCGCCGTTAGCCGAATCCTCGAACGCGATCGCTTCCCCGGGCTGGACTCCGAGACAACCGACGGCCTGTACATACAGCTCCGGGTCCGGCTTCACTTTTTTCACGTCGTCCTTGGTTCGAATGCACGAGAAACGGTCCAGCAACCCGAACTTCGTTAAGTACCCGGTCACCCAGATCCGGCTCGAGCTGGAGGCAAGCCCGACCGAAAGCCCGAGCTGTGCAGCCTGATCCAGCACCGATATGACGCCGGGCCGAAGCTGCTCCGTCTCCATCCTCTGCAGGAACAGCTCCCGGCGCATCCGGCTGAACGTGTCGCGGTCAACCAGCTTCCCGGTCTGGTCTTCCAAATATTTGTACGGATCGAATACATCCGTCATGTCCGTTCCGATGACGCCGGACCATACCTCCAGCGGGAGCTCCGCCCCATGATGCCGGTACACGTCCTGGTATGCCCTGAATTCATTGGTTTCCGTGTCGAGAATAAGTCCGTCAAAATCAAACACAATGGCTCGAATCATCGTTCAGTATGCCTCCATCCGCTATTTAGCTCTATAAGGATATGGACTCCTATCCCTCCATTATAGCGGAACTTCACCGGCAGCGTAGCTTCAAACCGAAAAAAGCCGCAGCCTGCGGCTCCTTCTACACATTTCCTTTGGCTTGCCGGCGCGTACGCGCCGGTTTTTTACAGTCCAAGTCCCGCACGCGGCTCGGTCCGCATATCCTCGGGTTTAATCGTCATCAGTTCCTGGCGCCCCGGCGAACTATTTTGATACTGGCCGAGCAGCCGGACCGCTTGATGACGCATCGACTTCTCCATCACATTGCGCACGTAACGGGCGTTGCTGAAGGCGGACAAGCAGTTGTTTTTCTCGGCGATCAGCATCTGCCTCAGCTTCATGATGCTTGCCGGAATCAGCGTATACTCCCGTTCCTTCCCCATTAGCTCGGCAATTTGCACCAATTGGTCGATAGAATAATCGGGGAAATCGATCGCGATCGGGAACCTCGAAGGCAATCCCGGATTTTGGGCTAGAAAAAAATCCATCTCTTCCGAATAACCGGCCAAAATGAGCACAAATTGGTTCTTGTGGTCCTCCATCGCTTTGACCAGCGTATCGATCGCTTCTTTGCCGAAATCTTTCTCGCCGCCCCGCGCCAGACTGTACGCTTCGTCAATAAACAAAATGCCGCCCATCGCCTTCTTGACCAGATCGCGCGTCTTAAGCGCCGTGTGTCCGATGTATTCGCCGACCAGATCGGCCCGCTCGACTTCGATCAGATGGCCTTTCTGCAGCAGTCCCATCGACTGGAACAGCTTGGCGACAATTCGTGCGACTGTCGTCTTGCCTGTTCCCGGATTTCCTTTGAATATCATATGGTACACCTGCTGGCTGGCAGCAAGTCCCGCTTCCGCCCGGTATTGCCCGATTTGCAGCAACGCATAAATTTCGAACACCAGTTCCTTTACGTTGTCCAAACCGACCAACTGGTCCAGTTCCTTCAGCATCTCCGCGAACGGCCCTTGTGAAGGCACCGGCTTCCCGCCGGCCGGCTGCTCCTGCTCATGGACGGCCGCAGGTTCCGGCGTTCGGAGCACGACATTGATTTGTCTGGACGATTTGGCGGCACCGCTCACGACTCGACTGCTCATCGGATTCACCTCTTTCCTTCGGTGGTGCAGGCTTGGATCGATTCGCCCGTGTCGGGAAAACCAGCGTGTAACGGCCGGAATTACCCCTGCCTATAATGTACAGGATTAGAAGTTGTCCTATGATCGAAGTGCGTGTCCCCATCCAAAATTTCTTTTACATCCAAACGTGTCAACTGCATACAATAAAGAGTAGTTTTTTCGGTATTTTTTCACTTGGCCTCGCGATTCGGGTATGGTAGACTTCACGTAAAAGCGCTGCTTGCAAGGCGCGGCAGGTCATCCATTCCCGTTGAACTGCAGCTTGGCACCGGATTGGGAAGCTTGGTTTGACGGATTGAATAGCGAGGAGGATTTCCATGAAGGAACGTCTCTTATTGTCTTTCACTCTGCTTGTTGTCGTATACACACTCGTTCCTTGGGTGATGACGCGAATATTCTCGATCGGCGTATTCCGCAAGGGATCGGCCGGCAACCGGATCGCGTTGACCTTCGACGACGGTCCCGACCCGGAATACACGCCGCTTCTCCTGGATCTTCTAAAAAAACATGACGTGAAAGCGACGTTTTTCGTCCTTGGCGCCAAGGCGGAGCGGCACCCCGATCTGATCGGGCGCATCCATAGGGAAGGCCACCAGATCGGCATACACAACTACAGCCACAAGTCCAATTGGCTGATGAGCCCCTGGTCGGTACGGCGGCATCAGGTGGAACGGTCGGCCGATATCGTTTCTTCGATTACGGGCTCCAAGCCCGCTTATTACCGGCCGCCGTGGGGCATATTGAACGTCTTCGACTTATTTACCCTGAAATCTTATAACATCGTCTTATGGTCGGTTATGCCCAAAGACTGGCGGAGCCGGATCGCCCGCAAGAAGCTGAAGTCCAGACTGGAAACCCGAATTCGCGAAGGATCGGTCATCCTCTTGCATGACAGCGGGCAGACGTTCGGAGCTGATCCTGACGCCCCGGCCCATATGCTGACAGCGCTGGACGAAGTGATCGCCGGAATGCTGCAAAAAGGACTGATTCCCGTGCGTGTGGACGAACTTCTTGAGGAATCGGCAGAGTACAGATTGGGGATTATCAAGCGGGTGCTGGTCTCGATCTGGATGGGATGGGAATGGTGCTTCGTCAAACTGTTTCGTGTCAAACCGATCGATTCGATGAACCCTCTGCTCAAAATTCGCATCCGCGAATACCAGGGCAGGCAGGCGATCGCGCTTCCAGACGGGGAACAGATCCGCAAAGGGGACCGGGTCGCCGAGCTGCATCTCGATAATTACACGCTGTATCAGCTCGGTCTTCATTCACGCAGCCCGGTCCAGTTGGCCACCCAGTTGATCCGGCAAACGCGGCTGCTGATGCCGGAGATCGGAAAGCTCATGCTGACCGATCCGTTGTACCGGGACGTCAAAGGGCTGTACGCGATCACCATGATCCACAGAGGGTCCAGACAGCTCGGATTCACCGTCATCGATCTGCCGAACGGACTGTTCGCCCGGGTTACCCGTACGTATTTGCGGCTCCTGCTCTATGTAGTGCATCCGAACGGCAAGGATCGTCTAAAAGAAAAAACAGCGCTGCTGGAACCGAAAATTGTCGCGATCTCCAAAAATGAATTAAAGCTCCGCTATACCGCCTGAATCAGTCCACCGGCCGCATCAGCCATTTGTCCGCGATCCATTTTGTGTAAGCAAGCGTCTCCCTCGCTTTGTGCCATGGCATCCACATGACGTTAGACTTCGTCAACGAAACTGAAGCCTCCCGAATTCCGACGAAGCGGGCGATATCCATCGCCCGCGCGCCATGGTATTCATGGGTGACGATCACCGGAACGCTCCAGCCTTCCCGATCCATAATCCGCTTACTGAACCGGAGGTTCTCGTAAGTACTGGTCGATTCCCCTTCCTCGTATACCGCTTCCGGCGCCACGCCGCGTTCAGTCAAATACCACCGCATCCCTTCCGCTTCGGTAATGGTAGATCCGTTCGCACCCAGACCGCCTGAGACGATGATCCGGCTCACCTGCTTCGTTTCGTACAAGCGGTAAGCCTGATCCAGACGTTCGCGCAGCGCCGGGCTCGGCCGGTCGTTCCACAGAGCGGCTCCAAGCACGATCGCCACATCCGCCGTCTGGACGGGAGCGCGGCTTTGAACGTTATGGATCAGCCACTGCACATACACGACCCATAGGATTCCTATGGCGATCAGCGCCAATACGATCGTTCGGAATAGCCGGTAACGTTTGCGTTTGCGCTTTTCCCCGCTGTAGGAGACCGCGCCGGTAAGCCGGTTCATGCACTTCCCCCCTGATACATCGCCGCCCGTGTGAGTCGGCCTACTCGGATACAAGCAGAGAGCGCCATCACCCGTGTATGGCGCTCCTTTATTCGGACAAAAATTGCTCCACGGTGTTAAACAGACTATCCGCTTCCTGGTCGAGACAGATCAAATGCTTGGATTCGGGAAAGATCCGGACCTGCTTCGGCCCGGGAATTTTGTCGGCAAGCACAAGCGCGCTATGCGGATGAATGACCGGATCTTTTCCGCTCTGGGCGATCAGCGTCGGCACCTGGATGCCTGCCCACATCGGCTTGGCCGAACGGACCACCCGCATAAATTGCAGCGTCGCATTCAGCGGCGTTTGCTTGATCTTGACGAGCCGCTGCCATTCCTGATCCCGGAACGCACCCGCCACCTCCTGCAGAAATCGCCGCGGACTTACATAGATAGCCGCTGCGTTAAGCAGGACGAGTCTGCGGACCGGATACCGGTTCGCGATGTGGGCGGCGAGGATGCCGCCCATCGAAAATCCGATCAGATCGAATTCCCCGTGCTGTCCGGCAATGATCCCCGCTTCTTTGTCTGCGGCTTCGATCCAGTCGATCCAGCTAATCCGCCGAAGCTGATCCGGATCGTCGTGACCCGGCAAGGTGGGCAGCACGCACGTATATCCGGCCGACCTCAGATGCAGGGCAAGCGGCTCCAGCTCGAACGGCCCGCCTGTAAATCCGTGAAATCCTAAGCATATTTTGTCCATTCTCGTTCCTCGCTTGCTTATGTTCCTATAGAGGTTGTTCAAAAAGTCCACTTTTGATCACGAAGCAAATCCGGAAGCCTGCTCGGCATCGAATATGGAATTCAGCCGGAACTTCCGGTGCTCACGTAGCTTTCACTACGCTCCGCTCCTCATTTCCTAGCTTCATCCCATCTTCTCGGTGCTGAAAACCGGCCTCTTTGAACTCGCACTATTAGAGGTTGTTCAAAAAGCCCACTTTTGATCACGAAGCAAATCAGGAAGCCTGCTCGGCATCGAATATGGAATTCAACTCGCACTATTAGGATTCTTCGTTAAGCTCCTGCAAATGCATATCCGCCAGCAAAAGAAGGTCAAACGAACCGTTGCGGTACTCCTCCACCACCTGATTGCATGTCTTCCAGGCCAGCTTGTAGTCGCTCTCGTTCAGCTCCCCGCGCTCCAGAGCTTCCTCCAGACGTTCCTGATGAAGCACGTACAGCTGGCCGTCCGGCAGAATGACGATATTCAGATACAAGTCGTCATACCATGGAATGCCGGAATCGGTGACGCCCTGACATTTGCAGATGTCGACAAACCATTGTACGACGCGATCCTCCTGATCGTACATCGAGGACAACGTGTAATGGGCGTATTCGGGAAAATGCTGCAGCCATTTGTAGCCGTCCGAGGCAATGCATATCTCTGGCTGCTCCGGGCTGTACCGCTTATACAGCGGCGCTTTTACTTTCAGCATCTCACATAAGGTGACCGTACCCGAAAATCCGATCGTTCTTTTCGATACGACCGTAACTTGCTTCTCTACGATTCTCCCCCAATCGGTTCGATCCGCGTATTTTCGAATCAATGGAATCCCACCCTCTCCCGGGAGTACAGGGCCGGCGCGATGTTCCCATCAGCTTCACCCGGTCCGCGCGCCGCCGTACCCGATTTATTTCTCGCTGATTTCGATCGTATTGATTTTAACTTCCTTGATGGGCGAGCTCATTGCGCCATCCCCGCCGAGCTTGACCGGTACCTCAGAGATTTTCGTGACGACATCCATTCCGGACGTCACTTGTCCGATGATGGTGTAATCGGGCTTCTGGTTCAGATTGGAGCAGGAAGCACCGGAACAGATAAAAAACTGACTGCCGACGGTGTTAGGCCCTGAATTCGCCATCGCAACGATTCCCGGCTCATACTTGCGGGTCGTCTTCAGCTCGTCCTCCAGCTTGTAGCCCGGACCACCCCTTCCGGTTCCCGTCGGGTCGCCGGTCTGGATCATGAAGCCTTTAATGACGCGATGAAAGATGACGTTATCGTAAAACTTTTCCTTGGACAAAAAAACGAAGCTGTTCACCGTCTTGGGCGCCGTGTCGTTGAACAGACTGACCGTGATTTTGCCTTCTGTCGTATCGATGACGGCTTCATACTTTTTATCGGATTTAATCGTCATCGGCGGCGGCGAGCTCCAGCTTTTGGCCCCTTCGGCCGCTCCTTCTCCCGCGTTGCTTGCGGGCTTCTCCCCGCATCCGGCGATCGTAAGCACAAGCGCACCAACGATTGCCATCATTCTAAGCGGTTTAACCGGTTTACCCCACATGTGTCCCACTCCTTGGTTAGCCTTTTCTCGCCCCAAATTATACCACTGGTGCCTTACTTGTATCAAATCGTGAATTGCCCGCCGCCTTTTGGCGCAGCCGCACAACTCGC
Source organism: Paenibacillus sp. MAH-35 (assembly GCF_058135425.1). NCBI lineage: Bacteria > Bacillati > Bacillota > Bacilli > Caryophanales > Paenibacillaceae > Paenibacillus > Paenibacillus sp. MAH-35. The sequence continues at coordinate 6,221 of NZ_JBYUPU010000030.1, read as the reverse complement.
CAAATCGCGAAAAAACCCCGCACGGACGGGGTTTTAACGGTTTCGATCAGCCGGTCATTTCGAGACCGTCTCGTTTTGCGGCGGCAACAGGACGATTTTCCCGTCCTCCAGCGTTACGACCATCTTATTCGAATTTTTGACGCCGACCGCTTCCAAATAATTAGACGGGATTTGCAGCCGTCCGGCCTTATCCAATATCGCGTATTCCACATGCGTCTCCTCCTCGACCGCCATCCCCTGTTCCAGCTCGGCGAGCTCATCCGCGTAAGAGCGGCTGCGGATAAATTCCGAGGACGTTTTGCCGTCGCGGATCGCTACGACGCGATCGACCTTTTTGGCGAGCAGCGGGTCGTGGGTGACGATAACGACGGTCAGACCGAGCGACCGGTTCAGCTCACGGAACAGATCCAGAATCTGGTTCGACATCTTCGTATCGAGCGAACCTGTCGGTTCATCAGCGAGCAATAGACGAGGATGGTTGGCCAGTGCGATCGCGATCGCAACCCGCTGCTGTTCGCCGCCTGACAGCTGGTTCAGCTTGTTTTTGGTCCGATGCCCCAGCCCTACCGCTTCCAGCAGCTCCAGCGCTCTCAGCCGGCGTCTGCGGCCTTGCAGCAAGATCGGCAGCTCGACGTTTTCCAGTGCCGTCAGATAGGGGATCAAATTCCGGGCGTTGTTTTGCCAGACGAAACCTACTGTCTCACGCTTGTATTTGACGATGTCCTTCTCGGTAAATTTCAACAGATCTTTGCCGTCCACGACAAGATTGCCCGCGGACGGGCGGTCGAGACCGCCCAGCATGTTAAGCAGCGTCGACTTCCCGCTGCCGCTGTTGCCGATAATCGCCATCAGCTCGCCGGGCTCGACATGCAGATCGAGACCTTGCAAGGCGACGACTTCCAGATCGGCCACCTTGAATATTTTGACCAGATTCTCGCAATGAATCATCGATTAATCCTCCCCCAGCTTGACGGCCTGATGAATTTTGATTCGAGAGAGAAGATGGCCTAAGATGACAAGTCCGATGATGATCATGCCCGTTACGATCATATACAGTCTGAACGAGTCGGACGGATCGAACAAAACCTGGAACGGCGGAACCTGCGTCGCCGGATTAAACGAAAGCTGGAACAGCGGCACGAACAGAACGCTGGTGACGTTCCCGATGCCGGCTCCGAGCAGGAAAGCCGCTCCTGAAGTAAGCACCTGCTCCGTAATGAGCATGCCGATCAGCTGCATGAACGAGATCCCCATTGCCCGCAATATGCCGTATTGCAGCACCCGGCCGTTGAGCGACAAAACCCAATACAGCAGGAAGCCGAAAAAGCTGATGACGACGCTGATCAGAAAACCTAATGTCATGACGCCGTTAATCGCCATCTGAAACGGATCGTTTTTGGCCTGGGTCAGCTCGTAACCGGTATCGATAATATTTTCAACCGGTATTTCCTTCTCGTTGATCGCCTCGTTAAATACCGTTCTCGCATTCGGCTCATCCTTCAAGTCGATCCATACCTGATAGGGTTCCAGCGCGATCGTACTCTGAATATAGCTCAGATGTCCGACGACGAGCTTGGGCAGCTCGGGTTTTTTGTTGCCGGATGCCTGCTGCTGCGGGTTCGGGTTGAACGTCGGCCAGAAATCGATAATGCCGTATACGGTGAACGGCTTATACGTCACGTTGTTCCAGCCGATGTAGATCGAGTCCCCTTCCTTGACGCCGGCTTCCTGGGCCATCGAGCGGGACACCAGGACGGCGGAAGGCTCCGTCGATATCAAGTTCAGATAATCGTAAAAATGATGCTCCAGCAGCCTGTCTTTCATGTAGACGGTTTTGCCGAACTCGTCAGTATCGACGCCCATCAGCTTAATCCGCGACGTCGATTTCCCGATCTGGACGTTGGCATCGTCCTTGACGAACACTTTGGCGGCGTTCTCCACGCCCGGAAGCTCCGTAAACACCTGGAACGGCGGCTCCGTATACTGAATCCGTTTCGGCCCGGTGATCGGCAGAGCGGACGTTTCCGCAGCTTCCTCCCCGCCGGCTTCCTCCATGCCGCCCATCGAAGGCGGAGGCGCATCATTCTCCCACTTGATGTTCATGATGACGTCCGTACCGTTTTTGTACCGCACCTTCTCCAGTGTATTGCTGTTCATCGTGCGGGCGGCACTGGCGCTGAACAAGCCGGTCGCAAGCGTCACCATCAGGAAGACCATCAGGAAGTTGTACTGCGTGCTCGAACGGCCGACCTGAATCAGCGTCGAGTACAGCGAAGGCGGCCACACCCTGCGTCCGATCCAGTAAACGAGCCGGATGAAGAGCGGGTAGATCCGCAGCAGCAGCAAGCCGAGCCCTAACGTAAACAGCGCCGGAACGAGGAACAGCAGCGGGTCAACCTTGAAACTGGCCGAGTCGAGTCCGAGCGACTGTAGATCGCTCATCCGCCGTTTAAACGATTGTAGTCCGTAGATCGATATTCCGAGCAGGACGATATCGAGAAAATATTTGTGCCAGAAGCTCAGCTTCGTCATCCGCGCCATCTGCTGCTTATGTCCGACGATGGAAGTACGGGTGGCGAGAAACGCCGGAATCAGCGTCATGATCAGGGAGAACGTAACGGCGTATAAAGCATATTTATAAGCGGTCGCGTTCAGCTCCACAATCAGAGCGGACCTCTGGACAAACTCCAGGAAGCCGTTGGACGCTCCGAGCAGCTTGGTGATCAGCATTCCCACATAAGGACCGATAATGTAGGCGACGACTCCGAGCAAAATCCCTTCGATCACGTAGCTGAGCAGCACTTGAAGGCGGCTCGCGCCGCGGCTCCGCAAGACCGCAATCTCCGTCTTCTGCCGATCTACGATCAGGTTCGATACCATGAACAGGTAAAACCCGAGCATGATCATAACCGGAACGTTCAGCGACCACAGCATGACGCGCAACTGCTCCTGGCGGTCCAAATATTTCGAGATGACGCTCAGCGCCGGCGCCTTGATCGATTGGCTGTTGAACGTGTTCGTCACATACCCCTCGATCCGGTTGTGCGTACGGATGAACGATTCGATCGACTGCATATTCATTCTCGAATAGTCGAACGCAAAAAACCAGAAGCCGGAGCGCATCGAGATATCGGTTTCGCTGCTATTCGTGATCGTCTTCTCGAACAGCTCGAAATCCATCAGGAACGATCGGCTGTAGCTTTCGACCGACGTATACCAGAACAGGTCGTGCTCGTCCTTCGGATTAATAATACCGACCGGCTTGACGGTGATCGGCTTTTTGATCCGCTCGTCAGCAATAATAAATTCGTTGCCGAGCACCATTTTCAGCTGGGTAAGAGCGCTCTCCACGACGAGAACTTCGTATACGCCGTTTACCGGCTCCTTGGCCGGCATCACACCGTCCACCAGCTTGATATGCTGCTCCAGATTGGAGAAGGCGACCAGATCCGCATTCCGCCGGACCTCGGGATCGACCCTTTCCGTATCGATCGGCTTGAACGAGAACGTATCCGTTCCGCGCTCCGTCACCTGTTCGAGAATCGGCAGGGAGAACCGGTCTTTGACCGATTCCATAAATGCGTCCACCTGACGCGTGCTTTCCCCGTTTTTCTGCGGATCGTCGTCCGTCAAGTACAGACCAGTGCGATGGGTGACCGGATAGGCCCCGGAGCTCACCTGATAATTTTCCAGTTCCTTCACAAGCATCCGCTGCAAGATCGCCTCGGTGTAGATCGGCATGCTGCTGACCAGCGCCACGGACAGCACGAGCCCGAACAGCAGGCTGAGCTCCAGCCATTTGTTCTTGAGCATTTTGCGAAAAATCATAACAAGTATGGCCACGAAAACGGATCCTCCTTCCGAGGGGGCGCTTCATATCGGCGCTAGAGCGCAACGGCTCCTGTATGCTATTGCAGGATAAGCTTCTGCCCTTCTCTAATGCCTTTAACGATCTCGATGCCGCTGGTCGTTTCCAGCCCTTTCTCGACGTCCACCTCTTTGATGCTGTCGCCTTCTAGCACCTTGACGAAATTACGTCCCAAATATTGCGACAATGCGCGCGGAGGAATGATCAGCACGTTATCCTTTTGCCTCGTTACGATGTTGATATCCGCATTGGCCCCCAGCTTCAGCTCCGGCGGATGGTCCTGGACCTGAATAAATATCGTTTTCGAATACCGTTCGGCCAGCTGCTTGTTGTCGGTAGCCGGCGTATTGGACGGCGACTGTACGACTTTTCCTTCCAGCTTTTGTCCTTTGATCGTTACTTCCACCGAGACGCCGACTTGCACCTCGAGCATATCGGACGTATTGCCAGACGTGTAAGCCAGCCGCACCGAGTTCGGATCGGAGATGATGACATAGGTTTTATTCGCCTGCACCGAATCGCCCGGCTTCGCCGGATCCACGAACGTGATCATCCCGTCCATCTCGGCGCGCAGCGTTTTCCCTTCCACCGCTTTCCTCGCGTCGCTGAGCCGCAGCTCCGCTATATTCAGCTCCATGAGCCGGATTTTCATCTTGTTCGTATCCTGGGTTTGCTTGGCCTGTTCCAGGTTGTACACCGCCTGCTCGTAATCGCGCTCTTTCTCCTTCAGCACGATGGCCGAGTCGCCCGGATCGAGCACGATGAGCGGATCGCCCTTTTTGACCGGCGTGTTGTTGAGTACGAGCACTTCCTGGATTTTACCGGATACGCCTTTAAACTCATGATTTTTAACGTTCGTAGATTCGACTGTCGCCACACCCGAAATTCGTTTAATAATCGTGCCGCTTTTCACTTCGACGATCTCATAATTTTCTTTGACCGGCTTCACCAGCGGCGGCTTCAACGGTTCCTCCTCCGCCGGTACGAGGGAGCAGCCGGCACAAGCGGCGACGACGAGTACGGAGACCATAACGCGGCGAGCGTAAGCTTTACCCCTGATCGACAATTTGCCCATCCTCCAATGCGTAAACTTGATCGACGATTTCCATAATGGCAGGATCGTGCGTAGTGATGACGATCGTCATCCCTTCCATCTGTACGAGATCCTTGAAGATTTTAATGATCTGCAACCCCATCTTGCTGTCCAGCTCAGCTGTAGGCTCGTCAGCGAGCAACAGCTTGGGACGGTGCGCAATCGCTCTCGCAATAGCGGTCCGCTGCTGCTCCCCGCCCGACATCTCGAAGGGACGGTGGCTCATTCTGGCTTTGAGCCCCACGCTTTCAAGCGCCCGCTCCGCCATTTCCCGATGATGTTTCGTCGGCGTGCCGGCGATCCGAAGACCGAACTCCACGTTTTCGTAGGCGGACATAAGCGGCATAAGCGCAAACGATTGGAAAATGAAGCCCATCTGTACACGTCGCAGTTCGTTGCGCTTTTTCTCCCCGAGTGTCGTAATCTCCTGACCGCCGAAGTAAATCGCGCCTTCCGTGGGCACATCCAGAGCCCCGAGCAAGTTGATCAGCGTCGTTTTACCCGAGCCGGACCGCCCCTTCAGCGCAACGAGCCGTCCGTACGGAATCGACAGGTTCGCGCCCTTCAGCGCGTGGACTGCGCTTGGACCGCGCCCGAACACCCGTTTGATGCCGACCGCCTTCAGAATTGGCTCGCTGCCCTGGGTCGAATCGTACAGCGCGATGTCGGTCTTGCGAATCGTCTCCATCTATATCCCCCCACTTAGCGCTGCTGGCCGAATGCATGAAACGTCAAATTACCTTGATGTACATACTGTAAACGTATTCATCCGAACATAAAAGGAACTTTTTGTTGGAAATGGGGGGGGATTTGTTCGATTTGCCTGAAAACGGGAGCAGCCAAGGGGCTGCCGCTCTGTATACGGCACACTCCAGCGGCGTGCAGCGCTTGTGGAGCGGGGCTTGAGGAGTTGGGCTTGAGAACGGGGCTTGATGAGTTCGGCCGCCCCCAATAAGGGTCTATAGTACCCTATTTCCGGCCGATTCACAAAACGAAGCGACATAGAGGCGGTTTGCACCCCTTATTTCAACCAACGGATGGTGTCTGCACCCTTTTCGCCGATTTTAGCAGCTTCAAACCGTTCTTATTTCGTCAGTCGAACCGGTTTTGGACAAAATAAAGACTGCAAACCACACTAGCGTTGCATAAAAGCTAACATCATAAAACATCTTCTTTTATTTACTAATAATGTTAATAAATGATGCATTTTCATGGTAAACAAATAAAAAATCTCCTATTGTAAGAGTAAGGCATGTTATC
>NZ_JBYUPU010000029.1:0-85410 GCF_058135425.1 Paenibacillus sp. MAH-35 | reverse complement strand
ATAAATAAAATTTATTGTTTCTTTCCTAGTTTGCCGATCAAGGATAAGGCGTTCAATAAGGCGGAGTCTATTCATGGCCGAAACTCCGGTCCGCCTCGCAGCAGGAAAATCCCCGTTGCAACAACCTGCAAGTTCCGGTATGATCCTAAGAAGGAACAATCGGGAAGGGGCGACGGGAATGATGCGGATCGGATCGGGAAGCAGCTGCATAGCCGGATGGAACGTCGGTTCGTCATTTGCCGTTGTCGGCGCGCTCTCAGCTGAGAAAGCTTCGAAGGCCGGCCGTGGACGGGCTGAGTCCTCCGGTGTGGCTTCATACTTCGAGGCCGCCGCCGCTATGGGTCTCGCTGACGTTTCATGGTTCCTGCTTCGTCCTTTTTCCGGTTCATGTGTGTGGGTCAAGTCCTTATTTTCAATTTCGGTCAACAGCGCCAAGCCTTCCGGCTTTGGCGTTATTTTTTTGTCCAATCACGGAGGTGTGTCTAGGGATGAGGTACAGAAGAGTGTTGGTCAAATTAAGCGGCGGGGCGATATCGGGCGAAGAGGCGACGGGGTTCGATCACGGCAGGCTGGAGCATATCGCGGATGAAGTGCTGGCGGTAACGCAGCTCGGCATCGAAGTGTGCCTGGTAATCGGTGGGGGCAATATTTTCCGCGGCAATATGGCGGAGGCGTGGGGCATCGAGCGGGCGGAGGCGGACAATATCGGGACGCTCGCGACCGTGATCAACAGCCTGATGCTGCGCGGCGTCCTGAAGTCGAAGACTGGCAAGGAGGTCCGGGTCATGTCTTCGCTCGCTGTTAATGCGGTAGCCGAGCCGTACATCCGGCTGCGCGCCATTCATCATCTGGAGAAAGGGTATGTCGTCATCTTCGCGGGCGGCAACGGCCAGCCGTATGTGACGACCGATTACCCGTCGGTGCAGCGGGCGCTCGAAGTGAACGCACAGGCGATCCTGGTCGCCAAGCAGGGCGTGGACGGCGTATACGACAGCGATCCGAAGCGCAACCGGGAGGCGAGATTGTTCGCTTCGCTGCCTTACGAGGAAGTGATCCGGCGGGATTTGAAGGTCATGGACTCGTCGGCCTTTATTCTGGCGCGGGATTACGGCATTCCGCTGCATGTATTCAACTTCGACCGGGCGGGTGCGATGAAACGGATTTGCGAAGGGGCGGACGAAGGCACCGTGGTTCGGGCGGGGGCGGATGTGCGCTTTGCTACATAACGCTGAGGGGGCGCCTAGGGCAAAAGCAAAGCTTACAGGAAGGCGGGGGGAAGGAGCTCTCCCCGCACTTTTTTTCCGATTCGCTTGAAATCTGGTGATGGTGAACTATACTGATGTTAGGAAGTCTAACGTTGGATTTGTTGGGCGGCAAGAAAACGCCCGTTCCATGATGAACATAGAAGGGTGATGGGGAAGATGAGCCTGCAGCAGGATATTATCGCCCGGCTTGGGGTCAAGCCGGATATCGATGCCGATGCGGAAATTCGCAAGCGGGTCGACTTTTTGAAGCAATACGTGCTGGATTCGAAGGTGACCGGCCTGCTGATCGCGATCAGCGGAGGCATCGACAGCGCTGTGGCAACGGGGTTGTGCAAGCTGGCTACGGACGAGCTGACGAAGGAGAAGGGCCGGGAGTATATCACGCTTGGCGTGTTCCAGCCTTATGGTGAGCAGGCGGACATCTCCGACAGCTATTCGGTGGCCGAAGCGTTCAATCTGACGCACAAGGTGGAGACGAACATCGAGCAGGCTGTCGACGAAATCGCGCTGGAGGTCGAGTACGGCTTTAAGTCCCTCGGCATTCACCGGCACATCAGCCGGGCCGGCAAAGGCAACGTGAAAGCCCGCACGCGGATGGTCGTCCAGTACGCCCTGGCCTTTGATATGAACCTGCTTGTGGTCGGCACGGACCATGCTTCGGAGGCGATTACCGGATTTTTCACCAAATACGGCGACGGCGCAGTCGATCTTACGCCGCTCAGCTCGCTGAACAAGCGCCAGGTCCGTCAACTGGCCGTACGCCTTGGCGTTCCGCAGCCGATCTTGGACAAAGCGCCTACGGCCGGCTTGTGGGAAGGCCAGACCGACGAGCAGGAGCTCGGCATCACGTACGAGGATAACAGCAATTACCTGGAAGGCAAGGAGATCGACCCGGCGGCCCGGGAAAAGCTGGAGAGACAATATCTGAAGACCGAGCACAAGCGGTCGCCTATCCCGGGAATTTAGCGGTCCGCTCACGGATTGTCATTCGTAACGAGCGAAGCTTCCGGCTTGTGGTACTGCGCTATAGGAGTACAGAGTGCAGGGCCACAGAGTACACAGCGCGGGACATGGGACGCGGAGTACAGAGTATAGAGTACAGAGTACAGATTACAGATTACAAAGCACTAGGCACGGACGAGTCTGCGGACCTTCCGTGCTTTTTGTTTTGCTGGACATTAAGGGGCGGGATGACCGCTCGCTGCACTTGGTGACGTTTGCCCGTCCGTTTATAGGAAGTCCGGCTTCCTCTATTTTCCGGAAATAGGTGTAACGGGTCATTTACCGGAACAATTATTTCCGTTATTTCGGCGAAAATAGACAAATTCGGCTTCGCATCGAACAATAACGGAACTAAAACTTCCGTAAACCGGGTTGATTCCGCCATGTAACAGAAATAAAGGAAATGACTCTTCCGGTTCTAAAGCTTTCCGGTGTTTTGTAATCCCTTCACCTAGATGAAACAAAAACTGGGCGAACGGAGCATTTCTGTGGTCTTTTTGTGTGGATAAGTTGTGTATAACTTTGTGGATAACTGCCTGCATCAAATGCGCAACAAAGGAATCGAGTGACCTGGCTGGTGAACGAAAAAAAGCCGGGAGCCCTTATGCAAAGGGTCCCGGCGTAGCATACGGTTTAGGCTAGCCAGCTTGTACGACTCGTTAACCTGACCAGGTCGTGCGACTCGTTTAGCCGCTCCGTCTCTACGTAACTCGTTACACATTTTATAACCTGATTCGTTATGTCGTATTCCGCCTCACTTGCCCATTCCCAGTACTTCTGCCCCGGCATCCGCCTCGATCGTCAGTCTGCTGGTGGCGAGAACATCGTCGTGAGTTAACGTACCGCGTTCCCCATGGATCCGGGAGAGGAAGTCCGCCGTCAACGATTGATCGGGCTGTACGAGCTCCACTTGCTCAAGCGGCTGCGAATCGGTCACGCGCAGGTACAGCTCGTCCGCACCCGAAACGGAAGGATCTCCGCTCAGCCGCAGCTCGGCGAACCCTCTTGTCCCGTTGACGAAGATCCGGCAATCTCCCCACGTCCAGCTTTTGTCCGGCGTGTGCCAATCCGAGTACAACATCCCGATCGCCCCGCCGCTCATCACGACTTGGGCGGAAGCGGTATCGAGGAATTCCGGATATTCCGGCAGCTCGTTTTTGGCGACGACCGTTTTTACAGACACGGCCTCCTGGCCAGTCAGCCAGCGCAGCAGGTCGAAGTCGTGCACGAACAGGTCGATGACGATGCCGCCGTTTTGTTCCTTGGAGAAGTGCCAGGCCGCCCGCGAAGCCGGATTAAGCCGATGCGGCTTGCGCATCATAATACTTGCGATCTGCCCAAGCTCTCCTGCCTCAATTGCGCGTTTGAGCGTATACACGGCCGGACGGTAGCGCTCGGTCAGCAGCATCCCGACTTGAATGCGCCTGCGCCGGATGACCGCTTCCAGTCGGTCCAGCTTGTCCCGGTCCGTAACGGCCGGCTTATCCACCATGATATGCTTGCCATGCTGCTCGCACCATTCGATAATCTCGATCTTCTCGCTGTTGATCGCGGCAGATCCGATCACCGTCACCGAATCGTCCAGGAAAACGTCCCGTGACTGAACCAGCGGGATGTTGTATTTCTGGGCGAGCTGCTCCGCCAAAGAAGGGTCGTCCTTCTCATACACGCCGGCGCACACGTGGCCAAGCGCAAGCATTTCTTCGATAAAGATCGTAACGTGAGCATGCCTGCAGCCTATAATTCCGAATCGGATGGACATCTGTGTTCCTCTCTCCTCTACAACGTTAATCTTATTTATTGCAGCTGTCCCCGTTATGATACCTTGTGTGCTCCCGTATTGGCAATCCACTTGTGAAAGTGCATACATTTCTGCAACAGGACCTTACATTATTACATTCAGGATCGAACGGCGGTCCGCTATGATGAGAGTAATTGGAACCGGCACCTTAGCTTCCAACAACTCGAGATAAGAAGGGGAGTCATCGCATGAAAAGAAGATCAGGCCGTCTGTTGTCAACCGCAGGACTAAGCTTGTTGATGGGGGCTGTCGCACTAACCGGCTGCTCCAACGATACTAATAACGCTTCCGGCAAGACGCCGGACGCATCCGCCGACAAAGTGGAGCTTCGCGTGCTCTGGTGGGGATCGCAGGACCGTCACGACTTGACGATGAAAGCGATTAAGCTGTTCGAAGACAAAAATCCTACGATTAAAGTAACCCCGGAATATTCCGGATTCGACGGCTACTGGGACAAGCTGTCCGTGCAAGTGGGCGGAGGGTCGGCACCGGACGTCATTCAGATGTCGACGGCTTACATCAACGATTATGTGAACCGGCAAGCGCTGCTGCCGCTGGACGGAACAGGCATCAAGCTGAGTGATATCGATGAAAGCACGCTTAGTACGGGCAAGCTGAACAACAAGCTGTATGCGATCCCTGCCGGCATTAACTCGCAATCTTACGTCTACGATCCGGCTATGCTGGCTAAGGCTGGCGTAAAGCTCCCCGAACACATGACTTGGGACGATCTGGCCGCCGCCGCGAAACAAGTCACCGAGAAGCTTGGCAAAGACGTAATAGGCGTCACGAACGACAGCGGCTCCCCGGAAATGCTGCAATATTTCATCAGGCAGAAGGGGATGGAGTTTTTCAAAGACGGCAAGCTGGGCTTCACGACCGAAGCGCTGACTGAGTTTTTCAACTACTGGGAGAAGCTGAGGAAGGAAGGCGCGGCTTCGACTCCGGAGCAGACTGCGTCCTACTTCGGAGCGCCGCTGGAGAAATATCCGATCGTAACGGGCAAAACGCCGTTCGCCCTGCTCTCTTCGAACCAGATCGGCTCCATCTCGACGCTGGCCAACCGTCCGCTCGAAATGACGTTCATTCCTAAGGCAAGCGGAGGCACGGATGCGGACTTCGTCTCGCCTTCCATGTACTGGTCGATCTATGCCAAAACCAAATATCCGAAGGAAGCTGCGCTGCTGATGGATTTCATGCTGAACGATCCGGAAGCGGGTAAAATTCTCGGCGCCAACCGCGGCGTCCCGGTATCCGGCAAAATTCGCGAAGCTTTGAAACCGCAATTGAACGATCTCGATAAGAAGCAGTTCGACTTCGTAGACAAGGTTACCAAGATAGCGAAACCGATCAACGTCATCGATCCGAAAGGCGCAGGCGAAGTCAGGCAGCTGCTTGGCACGACATCGCAAGAGATCCAGTTCGGCAAAAAAACGCCGGAGCAGGGCGCCAAAGAGTTTATGGACAAAGCGAACGCCATCCTGGACAAAATGAAATAGAGCATTCCCCGGGAGGTACCGCGAATCGCTATCGCGGTACCTTTCATCACCAAGATCAAGGAGGCTCGTACCATGCAAGGTAAACTGCTTCGACAAAACACGACCGCTTATCTGTTCATGCTGCCATGGCTGGTGGGTCTGTTCCTGTTCACGTTATGGCCCATGATTAGTTCACTCTACTTATCTTTCACGCGTTTTGAACTGCTGCAGCCGTCCGAATGGATCGGCATGCAAAATTTCAAAGAAATTTTTACGGGCGACGAGCGGTTCTGGCAATCGCTGAAGGTCACGTTTCATTTCGTTGTCCTCTCCGTCCCGCTCAAGCTGTTGGCCGCCCTGCTTGTAGCGATGATGCTGAACCGCAATATTCGCGGCATCGGCCTGTACCGCAGTCTCTATTATTTGCCTTCGCTGATCGGCGGCAGCGTGGCCGTATCGATCATGTGGCGTCAAATTTTCGGAGAGACGGGAGTCGTCAATGTCCTGCTCAGCATGTTCGGCCTGCAGGGGCCGATCTGGATCAGCAACCCGGATTACGCGATCTATACGTTAATCGCGCTGGCCACTTGGCAGTTCGGCTCCTCCATGGTTATTTTCCTGGCGGGCTTGAAGCAAATCCCGGAACATCTGTACGAAGCTTCGGCCATCGACGGGGCGGGGAAGGTACAGCAATTTTTCCGCATCACTTTGCCTATGCTGTCGCCGGTGATGTTCTTTAATCTCGTTATGCAGGTAATCGGCGGATTTATGGTGTTCACCCAAGGGTTTATCGTTACGAAGGGCGGTCCGATGGACGCTACGCTGTTTTATGCAATCTATTTGTATGAGAAAGGGTTCAAATATTTTCAGATGGGCTACGCGTCCGCCCTTGCCTGGATTTTACTTGTCATTATCGGCATTTTCACTGCTATTTTGTTCAAAACCTCAAAAAAATGGGTTCACTACGAATCGGGGGGAGATAAATAATGAGACAAGCAGCTGTATTTCCGGCCAGCCGAATCTTATTGCATGTCCTGCTCGCGGTGGGGAGCCTCTTGATGCTGTACCCCGTCTTCTGGATGGTATTCGGTTCGGTTAAGCCGACGGAGGAAATATTCTCCTCAGTCTCCCTATTGCCGAAAACGTGGTTCTGGGACAATTACAAGCTCGGATGGAACGCTATACCGCGGCTTGATTTCGGGATCTTCCTGCGCAACTCGTTTACGATCTCGTTCCTGGTCGTCGTCGGCAATATCGTGTCCGCTTCCTTGGTTGCCTTCGCCTTCGCGCGTCTCAACTTCACCCTGAAATCGTTATGGTTCGCGCTTATGCTAATGACGATGATGCTGCCTAGTCAAGTGACGCTTATCCCGCAGTATGTGCTGTTTCACAAGCTGGAGTGGGTGAATACGTACTTGCCGTTAACCGTGCCGCATTTCCTCGGAGCGGCTCCGTTCTTCGTGTTTCTGATGGTGCAGTTCATCCGGGGGATTCCGAAGGAGCTGGACGAGGCTGCGATCGTCGACGGGTGCAATACGTTCCAGATCTACTGGCGTATCGTAATGCCGCTGTGCGTGCCTGCCATCATTACGACGGCGATCTTCAGCTTTATTTGGACCTGGGATGATTTCTTCAGCCAATTGATCTATATTAATACAGTCAGCAAGTACACGGTGCCGCTTGGACTCCGGCTCTTTCTCGACGGCAGCGGCAAGAGCGAGTGGGGTCCCATGCTGGCCATGTCGGTTTTGTCTTTAGTACCAAGCTTCGTTTTCTTCCTGACGTGTCAGAAGTATTTGGTTCAAGGAATCGCGACTACCGGACTGAAAGGCTAATTCGGGAGCTCCGTAAAGGTGGGGGACAAGGATGGGTTCATGGATGAAAGATTGGCGGCTGCGCCCACTGCTCTTGCTCGTCTTCCTGGCGTTTACCGGTATTCTGCTGCTGCTAACGCTGGCTATCGCCTATTACGGGGTGTCCAAGATCATTACCGAGCACACAAGCCAAGTTCGGCTGGAACTATTAAATGAAGCTCAGAAGCAGCTCACGGCCCAGTTTCGGGAAATCGAAGAAACCGGATTGGCGATCTCCACCCACCCGGAATTACTCCAACTGTTATCGGGCAAATCCGCCGGTGTATTCGAAGCGATTCGCGGCCGGCAAAACGTGAATACGACCATCAACAGCTTCCTGTACTCCAAAGCGTTCATCAGCAGCATTGTGGTGTACAGCAGCATGTACAACGATATTCCATACAGTGAGAAAGACCGGGTTCTGCCGCTGGACCGCATGCCGGTATACCCGGACATGATCCGCTTGGAGGCGGCGGACTCGATCTGGATCGGTTCGCACCCGGATACGACCGCTCTATACAACCAGCAGCCGGTCATTACGTTTTTGTCCAAAGTATACTCGTACAATGGAGCCGTGGCCGGTTATCTGGAAGTGAACGTGATTGAGAAAGCACTGGCGAAAATATTCCAGACGGATGACATGAATCAAGAGAGCATACGTTTTATCCTGGATAGCGGAGGACGACTCATCTCGGTCCGTACGGGATCGAACACCGCTCCTGCTTTATTGGAGCATGAGGCTGCCAAGCAGGCTTGGTACACCAACCTGCAGACGGATCAGAATCAAGGCTACCGCAAAGTGAATCAGAACGGCGAAGCGTATCTGATGATGTATTCCCGGCCGAATCATGCGCAGTGGAGAGTCGTGGAGATGATCCCGACCGCCGTGCTGTACCGGCCGGTGTATACGATCCGCAACATGGTGCTGCTCGTAGGACTTTTCGGGATGCTGCTGTCCGTTCCCGTCGCTTTTTATTTATCGCGCCGGATCATTCGTCCTCTCCCGGAGCTGTTAAGCGGCTTTAAGCAGATGGAGACAGGGAATTTCAACGTGCGTATGGGAGAGAACAACCACATTTTGGAGTTCAAGCTGCTCTCGGTGGCATTTAACCGGACCAACGTTCAGCTCCATGACCTGCTCGAGCAATTGAAGGAAGAACACCGGGCCAAGCGGGAAGCCGAATTCGCCGCGTTGCAGTCGCAGATTAATCCGCATTTTCTGTACAATACGCTCGATATGATCAATTGGATGGCCGCAACCCGGGGCGTAAGCGAAATCAGCGTCCTGTCGACCAAGCTGGCCAAGTTGTTCCGGATTAGTCTCAGCAAGGGGAGAACCTTCATTCCGCTGCGCGAGGAGCTGGAGCATTGCATCTTGTATATGGATCTTCAGCAAGCCCGGTTTAAAGATAAATTCGTTTACCGGATTGATGTGCCGCCGGATCTGCAGCGTTATCTCGTTCCGAAACTGATCCTGCAGCCTTTTATTGAAAACTCGATCATTCACGGGTTTGGCGGCCATGACACGGTACATCCGACCATCACGATTCAAGCTTGGGAGGTAGAGGGTTCCAGCCGCAGCAGCCTCCGTATTCGTATTGAAGACAACGGCAAAGGCATGCAGCACGAGGCGGCCCTGGTTCCGCAAGCGGCTCTCGGCAAGCCGGATGCGGACGGGAACAGCGGTTACGGCATCGGCAACGTCATGCAGCGCATCCAGCTGTATTTCGGCCGCGAATATGGCGTGGAAGTCGAGAACCGTGACTCCGGGGGTTATGGGCAAGAGGAATCAGGAGTGGGCGACGAGAGGTGCCAAGAGAAGCGGACGGATTCGCAGGCGGGGGAGACAGGGGTGCGCGCCGAGCTGACGCTTCCTGTTCTGACCTCGCAAGAGGATGTCGCACCGTATGTGAAGACCGGAGGGACGACGCCTGATGCGTAAAATACTGATTGTGGACGATGAGTTTCATGTTACGGAAGGGTTAAAGGTGATGATCCAGTGGGAGCGGCTGAGCGTCAGTCAAGTATTTACCGCTTCGGACGGATGGGAAGCCTGGGAGCTATACCGGAAGGAGCGGCCGGATCTCGTGCTGACCGACGTATATATGCCCAAGATGAACGGGCTTCAGCTCGCTTCGAAAATAAGGGAAATCGACACCGATGTGCCGATTCTCATCCTGAGCGGGTTCGATGAATTCGAATACGCGCGAGGCGCCCTGCATCTGCAAGTGGCGAAATATATGCTCAAGCCGGCTGTATTCACCGAGATACAAGAAGCGCTGGAGGAAACGGTAGCCGAGCTTGACGCCGACTCGGAACGAAGCGCCTACATGGACCAGTTTGTCGAGCAGATGAAGCGGAATGTGCCGATTCTTCGCGAACAATTCCTGTTCGACTTGGTGACGAGAGGGCGAAGCGGAACGGAGCCCGATGCCGGCGTCCTCGCCTTTTATGAACTGGACCGGGCGGTCTTGACCGGCGCCATCGTCTTAAGCATCGCGCTGTACAGGCCGATTCACGGGCGTGCCGCTACAGAGAAGGATTGGCAACTGTTCAAATACTCCACCGTTAATATCATGGAAGAACTTAGCGGGCAATTGAACATACTTGCCTATACGCTACGGTATGTAGAGGACCGGTTAATCCTGCTGCTGCCGAATGCGGATCGTTCACAAGCGCTCTCGGATGCCCGCCGGCTGGGGGAGGAACTGATCCGGCAAGTGACATCCAAGCTTGGCATCGACCTGAACGTGGGGATCGGACGCTGGATCGGCCATGCATCCGACTACCCGTTGTCGTATGAAGATTCGCTGGAAAGTCTGAAATGGATCGAATACGAAGGCTCCAACAAAATCGGGACGGCGGAGCAGTTCAAGCGTGTGCAAAATTACGTGCCGGACTATTCGCTGGAGAGAGTGAAGCTGCTCGTCGATTACATCCGGAACCACGAATCGCAGGAAGCGATGCAGATGTGGTCCCTGATCGAGGCGGATGTGCTGCAATCGGAGCCGCCCCTGTTTTATGTGCAAAATCTGTGCGTGTCGCTGATCAGCCGGATGATGCTGGAGCTGCTGCCGGAGGAGCACCCGCTGCCCGCCAATCTCCATGTAACCGTACAAGACATTTACCACACCCGTGCCGTCGGAACGATTTTATCGGCAGTCCGGGAATTGCTTCGCGAGCTGCTGCTTGCGATGCAGCACCAATACAACGCGTTTCGGCAGGATGGGTACATTCATAAAATCAGCGAGTATGTAGAAAAGCATTATCAGGAGAACATCTCTTTTGCCGATCTCGCCAAGCAGCTTCATGTGACCCGGAACTACCTCAGCTTTCTGTTCAAGAAGGAGAAGGGCGTCAGCTTCATGACGTATTTAACGGCTTACCGGATCCAAAAGGCCAAAGAGCTGCTTCGCACCCGCCAGCATCTCGTCTATGAAGTGGCGGAGAAGGTAGGGTATTCGGACCCTGCTTACTTCAGCCGGGTATTCAAGTCCGCTACCGGCACGACGCCTGCAGAATATGCGATGGGGCTCGGAACCGTTTGAATAGAAGACCTCCAGACTCACCGTCAGGGTGCAGGTTGGAGGTCTTATTACAATGACGGGGGTTACGGATTTCGGATCAATGCGGCTATAGCTTGCCGGATGTCAGACTCGATACTAGGGTCGAACGGCCCCGGCAGATTGAAATAACGGAATGAAGTCGCCCCTTCGTAGCCGCCTTCGTGAACTTGCCGCGCCGTAGGGACGTAACCGATCATCCCGTTGCTGTAAGCGACGGGAAGCACCTGCCCGGCGGTATGGGCCTTGACAAACAAGCCGTACTCCATGACGACTTCCCCGTTCATCGCCAGGAAACTCAGCCCTTCGGCCAGCTGGACGAACGTCAGCTCCAGCATCACGGGACTGCGAAACCGGTCCGGGTTATGAAGCATAGTTCCGCTCCATTCTCCCATAATATCTTCGTGGTGCAGCCAGCCGCGCAGCATGTCCTCGGATGGCAGGGGCTGCAGCTTCAACGGAACCGCAGCCTGCCGTATACTGACAAGGGAGAGGGGTAAACGGCGCATGGGGCCTTGGAGTACGGTCTGGATCGTGTCGAACAATTGATCGCCCAGCCGTCTGACTTCCGGCGCGCCGCCGTAAACGAACTTGCCGTCCTGAACCAGATTGGGGCGCACGTCGCCCGTGCAGCCTTGCAAATACCCGCAAATCACGTCCCCGCCCAGCTCGGCTTCCAGCCGGTCCATCGCCGCTCCGCAAAACTCCGAGGATACTTCGTTGCGGTTGCTGATTGTAGGATGGCAGCTATAGTGGGTCAGCACTCCTTTGAGAGAGTCGTCCTCTCTTGCGAATGCGAACACGGTCACATCCCGGTCCACGGGACCGAGCTCGTTCGGCTCACCTCGCACAAGTCCTTCCACCAGCTTGCGCCGGTTCACGTTGATCCCGCACGTTCCCGCGCCGCGGCGAACCTGGACGGTCTCCGCATCTGCTGCCGCCCGAGCGGCGCCTTCCACCACTTGCTCCTCCAGCCAATCCAAGTATTCGGGCGAAGGCGTGCCGATCACCTTGGACAGCTGCGCCGAAGTTTGGGGACCGGAATGAGTATGCGTAGCATGCATAATAATCGAGCGTTCCTCCAAGCCGAAGCGCTCCTTCAGCTTGCGTCTGAGTCCCGGCATCCGGTCCGTGCCCCAGCAGATCAAGTCTGCGGTTACGAGGAGTACCGGCCGGGAAGAGGCGGGACCGGCCGCGTTACTATTGTTAGAAGGGAGCCGCGCTTGCTCGAACCAGTAAAACCGGGCGAACAGAGGCTGAGCCACACGCTCGAACGACCCCGAGCGGGAGGAAAATCCCGCGAGCGGCATAGGCTGCCGGGGTGTGATATCGAGCTTGGCCGCCCCCAGCTTCAGAGCAATGCCGTCTGCTCCTTTAAGCATAGGAGTCTGCCACCTTTGCAATAGCCCGGGCGATATCGTCTACGTCCGCTTCCGTTCCGAGCAGCAAGTTCTGATGCAGCCAGATGACCTCGCGCGTGCACATCCGTTCTGTTACCGGACAGTTGTACGTCCGGTGCGTTCCGGATCGTTTGGCCGAATCCCCCAGGATCGCTTCGTTCAGGTGCAGCGGGATGTAGCCCGGATTCGCATGAACGCCCTCAGCCGTCAGTTTCTCCATAAAATCGGACTTCTCGATCCGGACAGCTAGTGCCGGGTCCAGCTTGAACATATATAAGTGATACGCATGAGTCGTTATTCTTGGATCGCGCTTCACGGTGACGATTCCCGGAATTGCGGACAGCAGCTCGGTAAGGCGGGCTGCGTTGCGTTCCCGCGTCTCGTTTTGCCGCCCAAGCCGGGACAGCTGGCCGAGGCCGATCGCCGCTTGGAACTCCGTCATCCGGAAGTTCCAGCCCACATGCTCATGCTGGTACCAGGCTCCGTTCTTGATGCGTCCGCAGTTGCTCAGCGACCAAGCCATATCGGCGATGCGGTCGCTGTTGGTCAAAATGACGCCGCCTTCTCCGGCGTTGATGTTCTTGCTGGACTGCAGGCTGAAGGTCGCGACGTCGCCAAGCGTGCCGACGCCCCGGCCTTCCCAGCTGGCTCCGACCGCCTGTGCCGCGTCTTCCATCAGAACGAGGCCATGCTTGTCCGCGATCTCCCGCAGCCGGGTCATGTTTGCAGGCGCCCCGGCGATATGTACCGCCACGATCCCCTTGGTTTTAGGGGTGATAGCCTCCTCGACCAGCTCCGGATTCAACAGCAGCGTCTCTTCCTCCACATCGACAAATACCGGAATCGCCCCCAGGAGCAGCGTAGCCGTGGCTGTTGCAATAAACGTATAGGAGGGCATAATCACTTCATCGCCCGGCTGAATGCCTGCTGCTTGCAACGCAAGCGTAATCGCGACAGTTCCGTTTACGACGGAAACGGCATGTTTCGCGCCATGCAGGTCGGCGAATTGCTGCTCGAATGCCGGCAGCTTGATCCGCCCGGTACCACCCCATTTGCCGGAGCGGAACACCTCCAGCAGCAGTTTTTCTTCCGTCTCATCAAAAATCGGCCATTCCGGGAAAGGTTTCGTTCGTACAGGCTGCCCGCCGTGAATGGCTAATGATTCCGATTTCATCATGGTTGTCTTCCCCCTTCCAAGTCTGTTTCTAGCATACATGCAGCGGTTTGGCGCTGTGAATGCAGAAAGGTATGGTCGGTTTGGAAAAAGGTACGATCCGGCGGAATGACCGTGATTTCTGGGTGGAAGGTACTATGAAAACTTAGTACTAGTTGGAAAAAGTGATGAAATGTATAGTGAACTTATTCTGAAAGATAAGGATGCGGCAGAATGCTGAAATCTATCGCAGGCATTGCTTCATTTACATTGTTTTTGGGGATCGCTTTGTTTACCATTTACAGCTTCGTTTTTCCTTTCGCAGCCGGGGATCGCTTGCAGGGGGTCTGGTTTGTTATGATCTTTACAGGAAGCCCTGCAGGAATCGGATTCTCATTATGGAGCTTGTATGGCCGCCCGAAATCAGCTGTCAAAGTTACGGCTCTTCTGGGGCATATCGCCCTGCTTTTATTTTTGATTCTTTATATGACCGTCGGCTATCTGATTTTGGGTGTCTGACGCTTGCTTTCCTTGGCCCGCGTTTGCGGGCTTTTTTGCATGAATTCAACCTGGTATAGAAGCGATGAGCGTCAACAAAGACATGGACCAAGGTTCGGGAGCCTCTGTTTTTATTGTCTAGATGTCAGGAAGATAAAGGAAAATAAGGAAAGAGGTCGAATAATAACAGGTACTGTCTGTTTTTGACGTAGTATCGCCGGTCTGCCTTTTGTAAATAGAAATAAAGTGGGAGAATGAGGACCTATGGGTGTGAAAACCAATCAGTACCATTTGGAGAGGAAGAGGATGGAGCAGCAGGGCCAGCATTCCGTCCTGTACTGGATCGTGATCGGCTTCGTGCTCATGTTTTTGTTTATCGCGCCTTATCAGACCGGGCTTTTTTACGGTCCATACGTCCAATATGAGGGGGCGATTTATTCCTCGATGCTCTGGACTGCGATGGTGTCGCTCCCGGTTGTTTTGTATTTATTTACCCGCTGGAGGCTGCATGAAGTACGGGACTGGTACGCTGTGGCGATTTGGTGCATCCCGCTTAGTTTTGTACTGCCGCTAATGGCTGCCGCAACCCGGCATCACGCCGAGAACTATATTTTGCTGCACATCATGTATGCATTTTTTTTCCTGATCGGTCTCTTTTTCGCTCGTGAACGGTCCGGCAATTCGGTGATCCAATATGGAATCGTAGTGTCCGCTTACGCCGTAGTCGGATTTTGTGTGCTGAACATGTTCGGCAATATGTATTACCACGATGCAGTGATGCTGACCGGAGAGGGGCTGCGTCTTACAGCGGTGTTCCAGTACGCGAACGCGTATGCCGGATTTCTGATTATTCCTCTCTTATGCGGCTTGTACCTGACCGTGGTCTCGCGCCGGTGGTATGTGACAGCCGTTCACGCCTTCATGCTGGTTCCGGTACTGCTGTCTTTCTTTTTGACTTTATCGCGCGGCGGCTTGGTCATGCTCCCGTTTATTATGCTGGCGTTCCTGCCGTTTCTGTCGTTTGCGAAGCAAGTTCGATTTTTCGCCTATTTGCTGATCGGGAGCGCGGCTTCCTTCCTGATTACCGACAAGCTCAAGGCGGTCGCTACGGAAGTGACGAACCTGATGCTGGAGCGGCGGGGTCCTGATTTTAAGGTGAAGGAGACGTTGTCGGTCTTCGACCCTCTGTCCTTCAGCGGATGGAGCTTGCTGCTGATCGCGTCTATAGCCGCCAGTGCGGTGATCGTGCTTGTACATAAGTTTGTCATGCCTTATCTGGACCGGGGATTGAGCCGGGTATCCGCAGCCAAATGGTCGAACTTGTACGTTCCCGGCCTAATTATAGTCGGAATCGTTCTTGGTGTAGTGCTGTTAGCCGGAGGCTCCTCGGTGACAAAGCTGCTTCCCGAAGCTCTCGGCAAGCGTGTGGAAAGCATTAACCTGCAGCAGCATAGCGTGCTGGAGCGGTTTACGATGTACCGGGACACGTTCAAGTCGCTTGCGGATTACCCCGTATTCGGCGCCGGCGGCAATGCCTGGTCGGTCTTATATCCGCAATATGCGAACAACCCGTACACGATTAATCAGGTTCACAGCTTTGTGCTGCAATATATGGTGGAGACCGGGATATTCGGGCTTTTACTGCTGCTGCTGTTGATCGGCTCGATTTTTTACCGGTTCGCCAAGTCTTATTTTGCTGCGGGTTCGGACGATCGGGAACGAAATTTGTTGTTTTACGGGGTCGTGGTGGCGATTTTATTCCACAGTATGATGGACTTTGAGATGAGTTACGTGTATGTGTCCGCGCTTGTTTTTCTTAGCCTGGGGGGCATGGCGTCGGGATTCGCACAGCCGGTAACGTGGCGTTGGATGAAACAGGCGGAACGGAAAGGCAGGTTCGTTCCCCCGGCATTTGTCGGTGTGGTGGCGGTTGTGTTCCTGATCTTGTCGGCCGTTCATTGGAAGGCGAACCGGGAATTTTATAAAGCATTGCAGCTGGCCCAGCAGGGCAAGTCGCTTCAAGAGGTGCTCGTGCCGCTCGACAAGGCGCTCGGGCTTCAGCCGGACAATCCTTCCTATGTGCTGGCGAGAACGGACTTTATGGGACAGGTGTACGATCAGTCCGGCAACGAGACGTATTATGAAGATGCCTCCCGCTGGCTGAAGTCGATCAAAGCGACGGAGCCGTACGACCGGGTCGTATTCGAAGCCGAGTACAAGCATTATATGCAGAAAAACCGGCTGGAGGATGCGTTGGAGCTGATCCAGGCAGGATTGCGGGATCACCCTTGGGTCATCGCGATGTATGAAAAGGCGGCTTCCTTGCACATTCAGTTAGGGGATCAAGCCCGTCAGGCCGGGCAAAAGGACGTCATGAACGGACACTGGTCGGCGGTGCTGGAGCTGCATCAGGACATTTTGGCCAGGATGAAAAAGCTGGAGACTTTGCCGGAGGGACAAAATCCGGGCGATCCGTTTTATGTAACGCCTACTCTGGGGCTCCAATTCGGGCAGCTTCATTTCGTACGGGGGGATGTCGAGCAAGCGGCGACGTTTTTAAGCTTGACGACCGATGAAAACATCCACGAGTCGATCTACAAACCAGGTACGCGCTGGTATTTAGCCACATTAAAAAAGACGGGGAAGGCCGATCAGGCGCTGTATGACCGGTTCACGGCCCGATACCCGGAAGAAAAGCAGGAAATTGAGAATTTGGTTGAGACCGTCTGGCAGTAAACTGGAAGAGTGAAAAACGAAACCTCCCGTGCCACGTATGGTGGAAGGGAGGTTTTGTCTAGGGGAGGGGCGGGCTTTACGGGAGTTCCGCCGTAGCATAACAGTATGCGGCAGCGCACCGTCTACCGGTAGCCTAACCGCTCCAAGACGGCACAGGTCCGGTCGACAATATCGTGCAGCTGTTCCTCGCTCGTGCAGTGAGGAAGCCAGTAATAGATCGTATCGCCGAGCGGCCTTAGGATGAGTCCTTCCTTGAGCGCTTCGAGATAGACGTTGTAGCCTCTCCGTTCGGAAGATGGATACTCCTGACCGGATTCCGCGTCCATGACCAGATCGAACGCCGCAATCATGCCGAGCTGGCGGACATTGCCGAGATGCCGGAATTGCTCGAAGCGGGGCAACTGCCCGCGCAGGGCTCCGGACACGGTCCGAACGTGTTCCAGGACGCGCTCCTCCTCGAACAGGCGGAGGCTTTCCAGCGCGACCGCGCAGGCAAGCGGATTGCCGGTAAAGCTGTGTCCGTGGAAAAAAGTTTTCATCGTGTCATAGTCGTCATAAAACGCTTCATAGATCCGGTCGGTGCACAAGGTGACGGCAAGCGGCATAATCCCGGCGGTCAGCCCTTTGGACAAGATCAGCAAGTCCGGCGTGACGCCCGCATGCTCGCAGGCGAACATCGTACCGGTCCGGCCGAAGCCGACTGCGACTTCGTCGGCGATCAAGTGCACCTCGTAGCGGGTGCACAGCTCACGCACCCCTGCTACATAAGCCGCCGGATGGATGAGGATGCCGCCGGCCGCCTGAACCATCGGCTCGATGATGAAACCGGCAATTTCGTCCGCGGACGATTCGAACAGCCGTTTCACCGCTTCGAGCGCTTCGGCCACGCCATGCTCTGCCGCTTCAGGCGCCGGACTGCCGTTCTCCCACCGGCTGATACGCGGGGCTTCAATCCGGTACGCCTTGAAGAGCAGCGGCCGGAACGTCGCGTGATACAAATCGACGCCCCCCACGCTAACCGCGCCAAGCGTGTCGCCGTGGTAGCTGTGCTCGAGAAAGGCGAATTTCGTTTTCCCGGGACGGCCGACGTGCTGCCAATACTGGAACGACATTTTCAAAGCGACCTCGACGGCGGTAGAACCGTTGTCGGAATAAAACACTTTGCCGAGCCCCGGCGGGGCGATCCCGATCAGCTTGTCCGCCAGCTCGATAGCGGGGCGATGGGTGAACCCGCTGAACATGATATGATCCGTGTCCTCGAGCTGACGGGCGATCGCCTGCTTGATCCGTGGATGTCCGTGTCCGTGGACGTTTACCCACCAGGACGAGACGGTATCGTAATACCGGTTGCCGTCGGCGTCGTACAAGTAGAGTCCTTCCGCCTTCTCGATCAGCAGATGGTCCCGCTCGGCGTAGTCCTTCATCTGAGTGAACGGATGCCATACCCGTTCCCGGTCTTTATGTAACAGCTCGCGCTTGTCTGCCGGTGTCATAGTGATCCTCCTTGGCTTGCTTGCTGTGGAATGATGGACCGGTACAGCCCATTAGCTATCTTCATCATATCTCAAGGCGGGCAGCGGAGTAAATGAAGGCGGGTGAGCAGCCGTTCCGATAACGGATTAGACGCGCTTTCCGGTTTCCCCTATAATAACTTCTGTAGCATTCAAAGTTGCGGATACGGTGTGCAGGAAGAAAGGGAGTTTGCTTACATGATTGTCGGTGTGGGAATCGATTTGCTGGAGATTGACCGGATCAAAAAACTGCTGGGGCAAACTCACGGGGAGCGGTTCGTGGCCCGGGTGTTGACACCTGAAGAGCGTGAGCTCGCGGCCGAGCGGCGCGGAGCGAGGCTGGCCGAATTCGTCGCCGGGCGGTTCGCCGCGAAGGAAGCCGTCGTCAAAGCGATCGGCTGCGGGCTCGGCCGCGCCGTCGGATTTCAGGATATCCGGATATTGCCGGACGCGTCCGGCAAGCCGGAATGTTCCTTGACGCCGGAGGCGTGGGAGCGGCTTGGTCGCCGGCAGCCGCTGCAGATCCATCTAAGCATCACCCATTCGTCCACGATGGCAGGCGCATATGCTGTGGCGGAGGCTACGACGGAATAAGAGGGAGGTTATCTCCTTCGGTTAGACAATGCTTGCCGATCCGGTAATGTGCCGCATGTTACGCCGTTTGTTGTCCGGCGCCGGGTGGCAAGGGTAGAGGCTTGGTTACTCCAATCGGACTGTCTACGGATACGGTTCGCTGATAAGAATAACGGAACTAGGATTTCCGCTAATTCTCCAGTATGGGAGAATGCAACGAGAGCGGATGTTTTAGTTCCGTTATTTGTTAACGTTAAAGATATTTAATTTTATTAAACGTTCAAGTGGTAAAGTGAAAGAATCTTTTCTAAGAAAAGCTGCTGCCTGTTCCCTCCAACGCACAAACGTATGGGTTTGCACGTCAAGTCAAAGACCGTCCGGACGCTTCACTTCTCCGGACGGTTTTTCTTAATTCTACTAAAAGGAATGCTATACTTATACTTGTGTGTGCCACAATCGTGATAGTCAAGTACGCAGATGGGACGGTAAACGGGCTTAATGAGAAAACAGCTAGCGGTATTAATAGGGATGATCAGCGTATTTGCCGTTGTTACGACTATATTCATCTATGAATGGCTGCATCCTACGTTCCAATACCCGGAAGCCCGGGACGGCGTGCTGGATGCGCAACAATGGAATTTTGAGCAGCAAGGAATCATTCCGCTGCGGGGCGAATGGGAGTTTTACGAGAATGCGCTGTTAACGCCGCAACAATTCCGTCTTGGTGGGACTGCGATACAAGCGGAGCGCCGAATCATTCAGGTTCCCGGAGGCTGGAAGGACATCGTGTCAACCGGCAGCGGATACGGCGCGGGCACGTACCGGTTGCAGATCCAGGTGAGCGACCCGGATTATTACAGCCTTCGAGGAAAAAAGATTCGCATGTCGAGCCGCATCTATATGGGGGGAGAGGACCTCGGAGGTACCGGTAATCCGGATCTGCAGAGCGATCGGTTTATTCCGAGCAACCTTCCTTATATGGGAACGATCCAAGCGGGGACGAATACGATTGAGATTCTTATTCAAGTAGCGAGCTATCGGTACATGGAGGGCGGCTTGGTGCAAGCGCCGGAATTCGGTTTAACGGCGGACGTGCTGGCCAGGCGTGATAACGCGCGGATGGCGGATATGATCGTTATTACGACCTTGCTCGTATTCGGGATTTATTTCGCCGGAATGTTCCGGCAGTGGCGCAGGGAGCCTTATCTGTTGTTTTTTAGTTTGTTTTGTTTGACGATGGGGGTGTTTTTCAGCATCGACAACGAAATCGTCATGGCGACGATGCTGCCGTCGATCTCGTTCCCGCCGCTGCAGAAGATGCTCTTTATTCTTCCTTATTACTCGATCTTGTTTTTTGTTTACTACGTGCACTCCTATTTGGACGAACGGGGATCGGGATTTAAGGTGCTATCCCGAGTTTCCTTCGGATACCTTTGTGTATTGGTTGTCATTCCGAACGATTTTTTGGTCGATCTGTTGTGGTTGGGGATCGTGCTGCAAATCGTTGCCTTTGCTTTCATTTTTGTTTGGATTTTTCGCAACCGGGATCGCGGAGTGCATGTTTATTATATTTTGCTCGGCGTATTCTTTCTTCTTATTAGCTGGGTGTATGCCCAGACGCGTTACCAGCTCGCCTTGGACAACCCGTTTTATATGATCGTAACGCCGTTGCTTCTTGTTTTGTCACAGTCGTTTCTGATGTCCGAACGGTCCCGGGAGGCCTCCCTGCAGAACGAGCGGTTAGCGGAGCAACTGATCGTGTACGATCGTCAAAAAGACGAGTTTTTGGCCAAAACGTCGCACGAGCTTCGCACCCCGCTGCACGGAATCATCAATTTGTCGCAATCGCTGCTGGACAACAAGGAGAGGCCGCTATCCCCGGAACATCGCGAAAATATAAAGCTGCTTCATCTGATCGGGCGAAGGCTCGCCGGGTTGGTGCACGATATTCTGGATATGAACCGGATTCGGCACGGTCAGCTCTCCATCCATCCGAAGCCCGTAGACTTGAACATGTCGACTCGTTTCGTTATCGAGACGTTATCGATCGCACCTGTCAATAGCGAAGTCCGGCTGGTCAACGAGCTGCCTGCCGCACTTCCCTTTGTGTTGGCCGATGAGAATCGTCTGCGGCAAATTTTACATAATTTATTGGAAAACGGGTTGAAATACACCGATCGCGGTCAGGTGTCCATATCGGCGGAAGTACGGGGAGCGATGCTGGCCGTCTCGATTGCGGATACGGGGAGGGGCATACCTCCGAGCGCGATGGGCAGTTTGTTCCGGCCTTTCTTCCAATACGATGAGGCATATGCCGATTCTCGTGACGGCATAGGGCTCGGACTCAGCATCTCCAAACAATTGGTCGACTTGCAAGGGGGCCAGATGGAAGTGCAGTCCGAAGCGGGGCGGGGCTCCAGGTTTACGTTCACCTTGCCGATTGCTCCGAACATGGCGGATGAGGCTGCAGCAGCCGATAATCGGGAGGAGCCGGACGCGCCTTCGCCGTCCGTCATGGCGCAAGCCGTTCCGGAGACGGCGTTTCATATTTTGATCGTCGACGACGAGCCTTCCAATCTGAAAGTGGCGATGGATGCTATTGGCTCCATGAAACATGCCTATACGGCTGTTGGCGGAGGCGAGGAGGCGCTGGCCGCTTTGCGCCGCAAGAAGCCGGATATGGTTCTCTTGGACTTGATGATGCCGGGCGTTTCGGGGCTGGACGTATGCCGGGAAATCCGCATGCTGCACGGACTCGCCGAGCTTCCGGTGCTGATGCTGACCGCCTCGGGGCAGACGGGGGACATCGTAGCCGCCTTCGCGGCCGGGGCCAACGATATTTTGCAGAAACCGTTCGAATTGGCGGAATTAAAGGCGCGCGTGCAGTCGCTGCTTGCGATGAAAAGCTCGTCCGAACGGGCGGTTCGCAGGGAAATGGATTTCCTGCAGGCGCAAATTACTCCGCATTTTCTGTATAACAGTCTGAATGCTCTGGTCGGGCTTAGTTATAAGGATGTCAACAAGCTCCGGGAAACGATTCAGCACTTGACCGTCTACCTCCGCGCCAAGTTCACCTTCGTATTCCAAAGCGAGACGGTACCGTTGGAACGGGAACTGGAGCTCGTTCGCGCCTATCTTGCGATCGAACAGCTTCGTTTCGGCCAGCGGCTAAAGGTCAAATACAGTATCGATGAAAAAGCGCAAAGCCTGCTGCCCCCGCTCATCCTGCAGCCCATCGTCGAAAATGCGGTTCGTCACGGAATCGGACAGAAACCCGAAGGCGGAACCGTGCATCTTATCGTTCGCCGCAGCGAGCACGGGTTAGAAATTACGGTGGAGGATGACGGCGTCGGCATGGATGAACAAACATTGGTGATGCTCGAAAATGGGCATGCCGCCGGAATCGGGATCGGCAATGTAAACCGCCGGCTGCAAATGAAGTATGGACGGAAGCTGGACATAAGCAGCCGGGTGGGTGCGGGCACCCAAATTACGATTTATATTACGGAGGATTCTGATGTGGAAAGCGATACTGATCGACGATGAAGAAATTGCTTTGGACGTCCTGGACATTCAGCTTATGGAGATTGGCGGCGTTACGGTTGTGGGCAAATTCCAACTCATGTCCGAAGCGCTGGAACAATGCGCCCGTCTGCTTCCCGATCTGATTTTTTTGGATATCGAGATGCCGGGAATCAGTGGTCTTGTAGCCGCAGAAGCGTTGTTTGCCCGTTGTCCCGACGTTGAAATTATATATGTGACCGCGCACCATCACTATGCGATCGACGCTTTCGAAACGAATGCGATCGGATACCTGCTCAAACCCGTTGCCAAGGAAAAGCTGGTCAAAGCGTTGTCCCGATTTGCGGATTTGCATGAAAGAAAAATGAATCCAAGCGGCTTAGTTCCCAAATCCGAAGGGCAAACCGGCGACAGCGGGGAAGCGCCGCTAGCGCTTAAGGTGCTGGGGAGCATGGAGCTTTACTCGGCCGACGGCCGGCTGATGACGTGGCGGACGAAAAAAACGAAAGAGCTTTTCGCTCTCCTCTGGCATCATCAAGGCCAACCGGTGTACAAATATGTCATCCTGGAGGAGTTATGGCCGGAGTATCCGGTAGAGCGCAGCCAACGGCTATTCCATACGTCTCTCTATTATTTGCGGAGCATGTTCAAGTCGGAAGGGTATCCCGATATGGTCATGTACGGCGACGAACGGTATTGGATTCATAGTTCGATCATCCAAAGCGATGTCGACCGGCTATCGGACTCTATGCAGGACGGCTTTTCCGAGAAGGAATGGAAAGAAACGCTGCCGCTGTATACCGGGGATTATTTCGAAACCGAGCATTATCAATGGGCCGACGCCCGCAGAATGGAGCTGCGCTTGACATGGATATCCAGCATGGTCCAGGCACTGGATAACGCTTCGCCCGATGTGCGGTCCATGATTCTTCGCCAACTGATCCGGCTTGAACCGAGCCGGGAAGAATACTACGACATGCTGATCGACTGCTTGAACCGGGGCGGCGACCAAGCCGGAGCCCGGCAGACGAAAGCGATGAAAGAGCGAATGTTGTTGGATGACGCGTAAAGCTTGGGCGTAGGCGACCGTTCATTGTCGAATTGGGGCGATAAAAGTTGGATGTTGTAAAAATGTTGAGTGCCCGTTTGTTACATTGGGGATGAAGTTCTATCATCCACATTGAACAACGAGGTGAATGGAAGCAAAATGATGTACGCAAAATCAAACTCTTTCTGGCGAGTATGGTTCTTCTCATTGCTCACGATCTTGTTGCTATGGAACACCATCCAGCCTGCTATCGGGCATGCGGACCCCGCAAGCGGCCCCGGATGGACCTCCGTTGACGGAGGAGGAATCGGGACGAGTCCCGACTTACCGAATAAAAGCGCCGCTCTTCCGCATGCAGTCATGTTCGACAATCAATTGTATACGATTTTTGTGGAATCGGTTCAGGATATGATGATGTCCTCCACCAATGCGATTCGAGTCATGAAATCGGAGGACGGGCAGTGGGTGAGCGCCGACGGGGGAACACCCCTGAATGTGAGCCCCGATCCGCTCGAACACGTATCCTCCCCATTCTTGGCCGTGTACGACAATGAACTCTATGCGATCTGGGAAGAGGGGATCTCGCCAAGGTCAATTTACGTCAAAAAGTTGCAGGGCAACGCGTGGGTGCCGTTAACCGGCGGCCAGACACCGACTCCGCTCAACGGGTCTGCAGGCAGCCGGAACGGGTATATGCCTGCCATGACCGCACACAACGGTTTCTTGTACGCATCGTGGGTCGAGAATGGCAGCATCCAAGTTAAGAAGTATAACGGCACGTGGACGAATGAATCCATTATTTCGCTGAAATCGAACAGTACGGTATCGAACCCGGCTTTTGCCGTTCATAACAATGAGATTTATTTGACTTGGGGCGAGCAGTTAAGCAGCAGCCCTTATTCCTACTATATTCCTGTCATGAAACGAGCGGCAAACGGTATTTGGCATAGCGTATCGGGTGCGGATGGCATTAGCGAATCGACAGCTCCGGCCGTTTTGCCAAAAATGCAAACCTACAACGGTCTATTGTACGCGGTCTGGAAAACCGACACGGCCTATAAAATAAAAGCATATAACGAAACGAGCTGGAGTTGGGTAGGGGACGGGACATTCCCGGCACCACCGAATGTTACTCCGCAATACATGTTCCTTACCGTATTTCACGACAAGCTGTTTGCCAACTGGGTGAACCCGGGCACCGGTATCCCCCTTCTTCTTGCAACGGCCACGTATTATGATGGTACAAATTGGACACCGGCCAGCAGCGGGTTGGAATCGAGCTATACGGACGGGAGAATGGGCGCGGTGGTCCCCACGGACGACTTGCTCTATATGGTGTGGTCCCATTCGGGTGTAATCCGAGTGTCCGCGTATAAGGAAGGACCGCCGGCGCCTGTCGGCGTACAGGCGACAAGAAACGGCAACGATTCGGCAGCGCTTAGCTGGACGGTCGGAACAGGGATCACGGGGTACAAAGTGTACATGGGAACCCAGTCGGGTACGTATGGCTCCGCTCCGCTTGCAACCCTCCCCGGCACGCAAGGAAGCTACACGGCCACCGGCCTGGAGGCAGGGAACACGTATTACTTTGCAATCAAGGCCGTTAATGCCGACGGGGAAAGCTCTTATTCGACGGAGGTAAGCGTTGCGATCCCTCAGCCGGCGCCGACCCTAAGCGGTTTGGAATGGGGCACCGGCAGCACGCCGGGAACGATTCGCGTCACCGAGCTGCCCGGCATAGGCACGTACAAATACGCAATCGCCGATCCGGATGCACTGTCCCAGCCGATGGTAGGCGATGACGCCGCCGTCGCGTATACCCAAACGCTTCAGAAAAACGTTGATTTTGCCATGCAAAGCGGTAAACGGGTGTTCGTGGTCGAGGTGGACGGCAACAACCGTATTCTCAAGTGGGCCGGCATTCCGATTGCCGACAGCTTGATTGCCGCAGCTGCGCCTCCGATCGTCGGCCTCGTCTGGGCACCGGGCAGCGTGCCGGACACGACGAAGGCCACGCAGCTGCCTGGCACAAGCACTTACAAGTATGCGCTGGGCGCAGCAGGCTCCTTCACGCAGCCGGTCAGCGGTGCCGACGCTGCACAGCTCGGCTATACGAATTCGCTAGTGACGAATGGCAATATATCCGTAACCAGCGGTCAGCATATTTTCGTCGTCGAGGTCGATACCCATAACAAGATTGTCAAATGGAGCGATGTCCTTGTCACAGAGGAGCAGATCGCGCAGCTGGCTCCTTCGCTAGACGGCTTGACATGGGGCACCGGCAAGTATATCGGCACAACGAGAGCAACGCAGCTGCCGGGCGCCGGCGTATACAAATATGCGATCGGAGAAGCCGGCGTGTATTCCCATCCGCTTACTGGCGCGGATGCCGGAGCGTTGAATTACGCAGCGACGCTCGCATTGAGCAGCAACATCGCCGTTCGCAGCGGCCAGCATTTGTATGTGGTTGAAGTGGACAGCGGTAACCGGATTTTGAAATGGAAAGATATTGCCGTATCGGACAGTCAGATTGCGGTAGCCGCGCCGGCCTTAACCGGCATCGAGCTCACCAAGGGGACGGTTCCGGGAACGACGCAGGCGATTCAACTGCCCGGCAGCGGCAGCTATAAATACGCGATCGGCGATGCGGATTCCTACATGCAGCCGGCGGTCGGAGCAGACGCGGCCGTCCTTGGGTATACGCAGACGTTGACCATAAACGGCAATATGGAAGCGACGAACGGCCAGTATCTGTATGTGGTCGAGGTCGACAGCAGCAACGGGATTCTCCAATGGACCCCGATTCCGATCGCGGACGACCAGATTATGGAGGCTGTATCGCCGATCCTGCATACTCCGGTTGCGGGTGACGGACAAGTCACGCTTTCCTGGAGCTCGGTAAACGGAGCGACGGGGTATGCCCTTTACGCCAGCACGACACCCGGCCAGTACGGAACGGAAATGACGACGGTGGCCAGCTCGGTATACGAGCATGCGGTGACGGGGCTTGTAAACGGAACGACGTATTACTTTGTCGTCAAAGCGAAGTACGATGGAGTGAACGGCCCGCCATCGAACGAAAGAAGCGCAACGCCGCAAGTGCCGTTACCGGGAGTGCCGGTATTGAACGCACCTGTTGCAGGCAATGGACAAGCTGCTCTTTCCTGGAATCCGGTCGGCGGCGCGATGGGGTATAAAATCTACGTCAGCACGACGTCCGGCCAGTATGGATCGGAAATTGCCACGGTAGGCGGCTCGGTTTACGGGCATTCTGTAGCGGATCTTGCAAACGGAACGACGTACTACTTTGTCGTCAAAGCGATGAATGCGGGAGGAGACAGCGCGGCATCGAACGAAGGAAGCACCGTTCCGGGCGCGGCTCCATCCGCTCCGTATCCGGTTTCTGCGACGGCAGGCGACGGGCAAGCAACCGTTACGTTTCAGGCTCCGACCGATAACGGCGGATTCGCGCTCACCGGTTACGAAGTGACAGCATCGCCCGGGAATATCACCGCAACCGGAACGACGAGCCCGATTACGGTCACAGGTCTGACGAACGGCACGGCTTATACGTTCACGGTGAAAGCGATCAACCGTTTGGGCGGCAGCGCCGCTTCCGAGCCGTCCAATGCCGTTACGCCAAGCTTGTCTTCCGGCGGCGACAGCGACGGGGATAACTCGCCGCCGACACCTTCAGAGCCGTCAGCGCCATCCCAGCCATCCACACCGTCCGTTAACCCGGACACGACCGCGATCGTGTACGTCAATGGAAAAACGGAAAACGCCGGGGTATTGACGACAGCAACGGTGAACGACAGGAAAGTCACCACGGTTGCACTCGATCCGAAGAAGCTGGACGAGAAGCTTGCGGCCGAAGGCTCGGGCGCGGTCATTACGATTCCGGTCACGGCGAATGCGGATACGATCATCGGCGAGCTGAACGGCCGGATGGTGAAAAGCCTGGAACAAAAACAAGGGGTTGTACGACTCCAAACGCCTTATGGCATCTACATCATTCCGGCATCGCAGATTCAGATCGACGCGGTTTCGGAACAGCTCGGTAAAACTGAAGCGCTCGAGAACATTGCCATCCGAATCGAAGTAGCCGTCTCGACTTCCGACACGGTGCGCGTTGTCCAAAATGCCGCCGCCAGCGATGAACTGACCGTGGTCGTGCCGCCGCACGATTTTACGGTAAGAGCGGTTACCGGCGATGAGGCCGTCGAGGTGAATCAGTTTGACTCCTACGTGGAACGGATGATTGCGATTCCGGAGGGCGTGGACCCGACTCGGATTACGACGGGCGTCGTTTTGAAGGCGGACGGCACGCTTGCGCATGTGCCGACGAAGGTGACGCAATTTGAGGGGAACTATTATGCGGTAATCAACAGCTTGACCAACAGCAGCTACGCGGTCATCTACAACGTAAAAACCTTTGACGACATTGCCGGCCACTGGGCCAAAGCCAGCATCGACGATATGGCGACGCGACTGGTCGTCAACGGAGCAACGGCCGGGCAGTATAAGCCGGACCACGAGATTACGCGGGCGGAATTCACGGCGATCGTCGTCAGAGCGCTTGGTCTTCGGAAGGCGGATCAAGCTCCGGCGTTCAACGATGTGAAATCGTCGGATTGGAGCTACGAGGCCGTTTCCATCGGAGCCTCTTACGGGTTGGTGCAAGGATACGAGGACGGCACGTTCGGTCCGGATCGGAAGATCACCAGGCAGGAGGCGATGACCATTCTGTCCAAGGCGATGACGCTGATCGGAATGGACCTGTCGGTTGCTTCCGGACAACAGGAGAAGCTGTTAGCCGCATTTTCCGATCAGAACTTGTTAAGCGATTGGGCCGCGCTGCCCGCAGCGCTCAATATCCGCTACGGCATCGTAGAGGGAAGCGGCGAGCAGTTAAGACCGCAGGCCAATATTACAAGGGCGGAGACGGCTGCGATCGTGCAGCGGTTGCTGCAAAAAGCCGGGTTAATCTAATCCGCGTGTTTCTTGCAAACGAGCCAGCTTCATACCGATTAAGACAAGGCTGCCGAACGGGATTCGGCAGCCTTTCGCTTTAGCGGCGCCTCCTAAAACGTAATATGATCGTGGCTCCACTCTTCATGGGAGCGAAACTGGTGCGGGGTAACGCCCAGTATACTGCGAAATACCCGGCAAAAATAGCTGCTGCTCGCGTATCCGATCCGCTGGGCAATCGTTTCGACGGACATTTAAACCAGATAACTATAAAGAAAGAGTGCTTAGCTTGGCGGTTATGCAGAGCCGGCCAGCGAAGTCAGTCGCGATATTGCGAAGCATCATGCACCCTGAAACTGCTCCTATCCGGGTACACTACTTTTTCTCGGCAAGCCAGTCCGCAAGCGTACCGATCTCCGTCTCGTTCAGCGAGCCGCTGAAGCCCGGCATGCCCCGGCCGCCTTTGGCGATCTGGTCGGCGATCTGGTCGCGGGTTAGTTTGGCGCCTACTTGGGTCAGGTTGGTAGGAGGGCCGATGCGTCCTTCCAATTTTTCGCCGTGACACGACAAGCACTTTTTCTTGTACAACGCTTCCGCCGTGCCCGCCGTCTCGGAACCGGAAGCCCCGCATCCGCTCAACATCACGGCGGCGGACAAGACGATCCCCGCTCCCCATAATCTCGCCTTGCTTGGCTGCTTCATCTGTAACCCTCCATGTTCTGAATTCCGGTTTCCGGTTATGCCCATCTTAGCATATCCACTCCGGTTATTGGCTATGAACGCGGGATTCCTATGAACGTTCTGCGAATATTGCCTTCCGCCTTCCGGCAAAATGGGCGAAAACCCGATCAAAAGCCCATGCCACCGGGCGTTCGTCTACATATAGTATCTTAAATCCGCATTAGCCCGCACCCAATCCAATTGCAGCGGCTTGAACAACGAGGAGGGATTACGAGTGTCGATGCTGAAGGAAGACGCCTACTGCATCTGCAAGCTGTATATGAACCGGCCGGTGCAGCTGCAGACCAGAGATGGCCAGACTCATCATGGGACGATCGTGCATGTAGATAGCGAGCATGTGTACCTGCAGCTGTCCGGCGACGCGAACGGCCAAGCCAGAAACTTCTACCCGCCGTACGGATACGGATATGGATACGGAGCGCAAAACCAGATCATGACGCTGGCTCTGTTCGATCTGCTGGCGATTACGCTGCTGCTGCTCTGATCGCTGACACGGTGGAGGTTAACAGGCAGGCGTGCAGGCAGTCCCATGAGGGGCTGCCTGCTGCTGTGCGGAGCTTGTCTTCCTGGCTGCCGGATTGCCTCTGGCGACAAGTGGAGACAAAAAAAGAGACCCGCAAGCAACGGGCCGCGGATCTGAAAGTTATATATATGAAAAAGGGGGTCGATATTTAGTATAGGCGCTTTTCATTAAAGCGAGATGAAAGAGACATTGCAGTTTGGTTACAAGCTGTTTTCATTTTCGGGACAAAAAGTCGGAAAGGTTGGCTGAAACCGTTCTCCCCCTTACTCCGAGCAGCGTCTGCCGTTACAATATACGGGCCGGTACAAAGTCGGATTCATTGAATGTGCGGAGCGGTTAGAGGTTCGACGTTTAACGACGAACATAGGGGAGGCGGTTATCGGGATGAAGGGAAACGGAATTGCGGAGATAAAGCGAACCGAAGCGGGGATCGAGGAATGTCTCGCCCGGGAGTGGCAGCTTGCTCTGCGTCCCCGGTTTTGTTAGGATCGGACTGATCGATCAAGGCCCGGTGGAGGCCGAACAGGCAGGGAGGTTATGTTCCATGAAGCTTTTTATTGTAACCGGCGCTTCCAAAGGACTCGGAGAGGCGCTGCTGCGCCGATTGATGCAGCCCGGCCACACGCTGGTCGGCATGGCCCGCAGCGATGGCGAACCGCTGCGGGCCGAAGCGAAGAGCAAAGGCGCCTTACTGAAATGGATTCGCTGCGACATGAACGATATCTTATCGCTTGATACCGTAATGGAAGAGGCGTGCGCCGGAATTGCGGGGGACGGGCTGGAGGCCGCCGTGCTGATTAACAACGCAGGCATGGTGGAGCCGATCGCCCCGGCGGACGTCGCTGCCGGCGCCGAACTGGCACGCAATCTGACCGTTAACCTGATCGCTCCGGTCGTGCTCGCCTCGGCCTTTCTTCGCCTGACGGCGGGCTGGGGAGCGGATAAGCGGATATTGAACCTGTCATCCGGCGCCGGTAAGAAGCCGTATGCCGGATGGAGCGCCTATTGCGCGTCCAAGGCGGGGCTCGATATGTTCACCCGCTGCGTCGGCGAGGAGCAGCAAGCCGCCGGCACAGCGGGAGTTCGAATCTTGTCAGTCGCCCCCGGAGTGGTCGATACCGGGATGCAGGAGGAAATCAGGCGGACCGACCCGGCGTTATTCCAACAGCACAGCCGGTTCGTACAGCTGAAGGAAACCGGCGCTCTGGCTTCCCCGGACGAGACGGCGGGCAAGCTGCTGCGGGTGTTGTTCGACGATCGTTATCCGACCGGCAGCCTACTGGATGTACGCGAACTGGGCTAATGCGTAGCTGCCCTATCAGGGCGAGACGACGATCAGTTTGACGATCGCCAACTCGTTTCAAGAGACGGAGTTCGGATAGCTCCGATTCCGAGCTGGAAGAGAGATGAACTCCAAGCGAATCTCCAACCTGTCAGCCGCAGAGCTTTCGAACTGCTTTCATTTATGCGGACGAAGCCCTGCGCCGGCGGAGTTATCCGTGCCCCATCGTCCCTTCATTACTTCTCCGGCTGATTCTTTTACGATTCCATCTCCCATGTAATGAATGCCAAAAATATTTGGATGAATAGTAACTTTTTGCCTGTCCGGTGCGTTATACATAAAGGAGATAATCGGCAAGGAGTTGAAAGCCCATGCAGCTTAACCGCCGCCGTGGGAACGGCCGCAAGGTTAAAGCGGGAGTGGCAGCCCTCGTATGCGTTCTTTTTGTAATCGCTTTCATTGTGGTTCAGCCCGTATCTGAACGGATATCTCGGCTGACTGGAGAAACGAGCCGGAACCCGGACGACCGTATTGATATGGAGCAGCCTGTCCGTCTGAAGGTTGTATATCCGGATGAACAGATATTTATGGAGAAATACGGAAAGTCTTTTAGGCTCCGTTACCCGAACGTATCGTTTGAAGTGCTCACTGCGGTTCCCGGAGACCCCGGAATCCCTCTGGCGGAGTCGGGCTCCATCAAAAAGATGCTGAATCAGGAGCGTCCTGACGTTCTGTTGTTAAACCCGGAATCGCTCGGATATCTGGCTGCCAAAAATCAGCTGGCGGCGCTGGACAGCTGGATCGTCCGGGACCGGTTCGACCTGCAGGCGTTCGATTCGAAGGTGACGGACCGGCTAAGGCAGCTGGGAGGAGGCCTCTTATACGGTTTGGCCCCGGAGATAGAACGGATGGGGTTATTTTATAACCGCGACCTGTTTCGGTCGGAGGGCTTCGCTTATCCCGTCAGCCGGATGAGCTGGTATGACGTTCTGCAGACGGCCGCCCGCTTTCAGGCGGAGGGCGGGGATGGAGAGCGGATATTTGGTCTGAGCGTATATCCCCGTTCTACACCCGGCAGCTTGATCAGTCTGGTTGCGGCGACACTCGATTTAAGAATGATCGACCCGGTATCCCGGGGGCTTACGCTGCAGGCTGCGGGCTGGCGGGACGTCTGGACGACGGTGATCGGCGGTTACAAGAACGGGTATCTGGCATGGGAAACGTTGCCGGCCCGCAACCTGTTTCTGGAGGGGAAGGTGGCGATGAGCGTACAACCTTTTACCTTCTTGTCGAAGCTGCGGGAAT
Source organism: Paenibacillus sp. MAH-35 (assembly GCF_058135425.1). Classification (NCBI taxonomy): domain Bacteria; kingdom Bacillati; phylum Bacillota; class Bacilli; order Caryophanales; family Paenibacillaceae; genus Paenibacillus; species Paenibacillus sp. MAH-35. The sequence goes on along the minus strand of NZ_JBYUPU010000029.1, from coordinate 53,185 downwards.
CGGGCGGAGTGTCTTTTGATTGGGACGTTGTGACCGAGCCGGTCAACCCCGGCAGTCCCGACCAGTCGGCTACTTTTCAAATTCCGATGATTTATGCCGTCTATGCCGGTTCGCCGTCTGCCAAGGTCGCTTGGGAGCTGGTGAAGCATATCAATAGCCCGGAAATCGCCGATCAGCAGCTCCATGACAACCGGGAAATTCCGCTTCTATCCAGAAAGCAGCAGCTTCTCGAACGTCTGAGGAGCAGCGGCGTGAAAGCCGATATCGATTGTTTCTACGAGCTGAAGCCGGGTGGGAGCGTGTCCGCGCCGAAGGACGGAGTGCCCGCCGCTTTCCGCAGCGTATTCGCCGGGATGATGGACGGAGAGGCGGTCCAGGTGCTGGAAGGCCGCAAAACGGTTGCCGAAGCTTTGCAGGCGATGGAGCGCCAAGGCGGAGAAGCTTTGCTTCACAGCAGGACAGAGGGGCGCTGAGCCCTTCGATGTCGAGCAGGCTTCCTGATCTGCATCGTGATCAAAAGTTGACTTTTTGAACAACCTCTATAAGTGCGAGTTCAAAAAGTCCGGTTTTCAGCACCGAGAAGATGGGATGAAGCAAGGAAATGAGGAGCGGAGCGTAGTGGGAGCTACGAGAGCACCGGAAGTTCTGGCTGAATTCCATATTCGATGTCGAGTAAGCTTCCCGATCTGCATCGTGATCAAAAGTTGACTTTTTGAACAACCTCTACAAATGGGCGGCATTTCGCCGGCTTACGGCTTTACAGGCGCTGCGCAGGTGTGTTACGCTTGTTAGCAAGAAGAACAATCGAATGGACGGCAATCATCAAACGGGCGGAGACGAGGAGAACCCTTTTGCTGGTAAGCGCTTTGTATTCTTTATAGGGTACGGGCTGCTTCATCATGCGGGAGGGTTTTTTGTCGTTCTCTTCGCCGGAGGCGGCTGAAGCGGAACAATCCGATCCCGTCCTTTGTCGTCATGGGGAGGCAACTTGTATGAGCGCAAAAGCAAGCTTTTCAGCAAGCAATCGGGCCGAACTGCTCCAGCACATGTCGGAGCGGCAACTGGACGTGCTGATTATCGGGGGAGGCATTACCGGAGCCGGCATCGCCTGGGACGCCAGCAAGCGGGGCTTAAGCACGGGTCTGGTCGAAATGCACGATTTCTCGTGGGGTACGAGCAGCCGCTCGACGAAGCTGGTTCACGGCGGGCTGAGATACTTGAAGCAGGGCGAAGTCAAACTGGTCATGGAGGTCGGCCGCGAACGGGCGCTGCTGTACAAAAAAGCTCCGCACATCGTCATTCCGGCGCCGATGATGCTGCCGATCTACAAAGGCGGCACGTACGGGTATTGGATGTCTGCGATCGGTCTGTACGTCTACGACTGGCTGGCGGGGGTCAAGCGCAGCGAGCGGCGCATTATGTACGGACGCAGCAAAACGATCGAGATGGAGCCGCTATTCAAGACGGAAGGATTGAAAGGGTCCGGTTTTTATTACGAATACCGTACCGACGATTCCCGGCTTACCGTCGAGATCGCCAAGACGGCGTACCGGCATGGGGCGAAGCTGGTCAACTACGCCAAGGCGGTTGATTTTATATACGAGAACGGCAAAGCGGTAGGGGTTCATGTGGAGGATGTTTTAACCGGGAACGTGTACGCCGTCCGCGCGAAAAAGATCGTGAATGCGGCGGGACCATGGGTAGACCGTGTACGTTCCAAGGATCAGGAAGTCAAAGGGAAACGGCTGCTGCTGACCAAAGGGGTTCACCTCGTCGTCGATCACTCGAAGTTGCCGGTCCGCCAATCGGCTTACCTGGACGTCCCTGACGGCCGGATGATCTTTGTCATCCCGCGGGAGGGCAAGACGTACGTCGGAACGACAGACACGTTCTACGAGGGCAAGATTGAGGAGCCGAGAACGACGCGCAAAGACCGCGATTATTTGATTGATGCCGTTAATAACGCCTTCCCGGGCGTGAAGCTGACTGCCAAGGATATCGAATCGTCCTGGTCGGGACTGCGACCGCTGATCCGCGAGGAAGGCAAGGGACCGTCGGAAATATCCCGCAAGGATGAAATTTTCCGTTCGGAGTCGGGGCTGATTACGATTGCCGGAGGCAAGCTGACCGGCTTCCGCAAAATGGCCGAGAAAGTAGTCGACCTCGTCGAGAAGGAGTTGGCCGAGCAGGAAGGAAGACGCAGCGCCGGCTGTACGACTGATCAGGACTCGATTAGCGGCGGCGACCGGGACGGCTTCGAGCTGTATGAGGAGTACCGCAACAAATGGATCGAGAAAGGGACGAACCTGGGAATCGCAAAACGCGATACCGACTACTTGCTCGCCCGTTACGGGTCCAACATCGCTCCTATATTTGAGGAATATAAAGCTCGCACCGAAGCGGGAGGACGCACGAAGCGTGACGGGAACGGAATCAACCGGGAGCTGCTGGAAGCGGAGCTTCACTATGCGATTACGCATGAGATGACGGTTACCGCCTCGGACTTCCTGATCCGCCGCTCCGGTCTCGTCACGTTTGACCGTCCGCGGGCGGAGACGCTGAGCACTCCGGTGGTCGAGACGATGGCCCGGCTGCTCGGCTGGAGCGGGGAGGAAGCGGAACGCCAGCTGCGGGAGGTGCTCGCCTACATCGCACAGGTTACGAGCTTCCCGGAAGGGAAAGAGTAGCCGCCCGCCGATGGCGAAGCGGGCGATTCTACAGATAGAGAAGCAGGAACAAGCCCAGGCCGAGCGCCAGCAAGCCGCCGATCCGGCTCATGAGGACGGCGGTTTCGCCGGGTTTGGCCGCTTTGGCGGCTTTGGTCTGCCAGCCGATATTCCAGAACCGGCCGGTTGCCGGGAAGATGATATTGATCAGGCCGATTGCGATGAACACATAAGGAATCCATTTGATTACGATCATAGAGGCACCTCGTTTGAATTCGTAAACCGCAGCGAACGATGGGCTGCACTTCGCGTCTAGGGAATGTTTGGTATGAATACGCTTACTCTGTTTACGTAAATGGAGGCGGGAAAGTTTCGCCAAACAGGGGAAATTGCCGGGCGGTATTTCTTTCGGGGGATGAGGATGGTATCGTAGGTAGCATACAGCTTAAGGGGAGGGACCGGACATGACGCAGTATGTAATGGCGCTCGATCAGGGAACGACAAGCTGCCGGGCGATAGTGTTCGACCGGAGCGGGCAGGTCGTGCGGATGGCGCAGAAGGAATTTCGGCAATGGTTTCCGCAAGCGGGCTGGGTGGAGCACGATGCGGCAGAGATATGGAGCGTCCAGCTGCAAGTGATGCGCGAAGCCGCAGACGGCATCGAGCCGTCCGAGATCGCTGCGATCGGCATTACGAATCAGCGGGAGACGACAGTCGTCTGGGACCGGACGACCGGGGAACCGCTGTACCGGGCGATCGTCTGGCAGTGCCGCCGGACGACGGAGACGTGCGAGGAGCTGAAGCGGGAAGGCTGGGAGGAACGCATTCGCGACAAAACCGGTCTCGTCACGGACCCGTATTTCTCCGGGACGAAGCTCAAGTGGATTCTGGACCATGTACCGGGCATACGGGCGAAGGCGGAGGCCGGCGAAGCGCTGTTCGGGACGATCGACTCTTGGCTGATCTGGAATTTGACCGGCGGCAAAGCCCATGTGACGGACGTGTCCAATGCGTCGAGGACGATGCTGTTTAACATCCATTCGCTGAAGTGGGATGAGGAGATTATAGAGAGGCTCGGCATACCGGCCGGCATGCTGCCGGAGGTGAAGCCGTCCAGCTTCCTGTATGGGGAAACCGATTTGCTGGGCGGCGCTGCGGCGATCCCGGTGGCGGGCGCGGCTGGAGACCAGCAGGCGGCGCTGTTCGGCCAAGGGTGCCATGAGCCGGGGATGGCGAAAAACACGTACGGAACCGGGTGCTTCCTGCTGAAAAATACCGGCACCAAGCCGATCGCTTCGAAGGAAGGGCTGCTGACGACGATCGCGTGGCAATTGGACGGTCAAGTGAACTATGCGCTGGAAGGAAGCGTGTTTACAGCGGGAGCGGTCATCCAGTGGCTGCGCGACGGCTTGCAGCTGATTACGCATGCGAACGAGACGGAGCCTCTGGCGGCGTCGGTGGAAGATACGCAAGGCGTGTATGTCGTGCCGGCGTTTACCGGTCTCGGCACCCCATATTGGAACGCCGAGGCGAGAGGGATGATTACCGGCTTGACGAGAGGCAGCGGCAAAGCGCATCTCGTGCGGGCGGCTCTGGAGTCGATCGCGTACCAGACGATGGACGTGCTGCGGGTGATGGAACGGGAATCCGGCATTCGGCTGCACGAGCTGCGGGTCGATGGGGGAGCTGCGAAAAACGGCTTCCTGATGCAGTTTCAGGCCGATATGCTCGGCGTCCGCGTGACGCGGCCCAAGGTGCAGGAGACGACGGCGCTGGGCGCCGCCTTTCTGGCCGGGCTGGCGGTCGGCTTCTGGAGCGGCTGCGACGAGCTGAAGTCGCTCTGGGAGAAGGACCGGCAGTTCGAGCCGGGGATGGAAGAGGAGCTGCGGAACCGGAAGTATGCGGGATGGCTGCAAGCGGTCGGTTTCCAGTTGTAAAGGGAAGGTAGCAGAGCTGCCGGGTGATTGTCTGCGGACGATGCCGGCGGCTTTTTCTAATTTCAATAAAGCGCAAAAGCCGAACCGAGACACTCCAAACCACGATAAGCCGCTTCTTACCTTACGCTTTCGCTGGGGCGTTCAGCGTGGCTGCTCGGCGTTGTGTGCTCGCTAATGGGCTAGAGGAAACTGGATAAGAGCGGTTCGTACTCTTTATTTTGCCCGAAACCCGTTTGGATGGGGAAATAAGAGTGGTTTGGAACTTATAAAATCGGCCAAAAGGGTGCAGACCCTATCAGTTGGTTGAAATAAGAGGTGCAAACCGCTTCTATTTGTCTGAGTCGTCCCCATATGGCGAAAATAGAGGGTGCCAGATTAAGCTCATTATTTGGCTCTTTCACTGGTAGCTTCGGTCATTCGGGAGCGCGTCTGCGCAAAGAGGGCGATCGGTGGTACCGAGAAGGAGAAGGGCCTCGCCAAAGCGCTGCACCTCCAGGAAACCTAGCACGCACGCCTCCCAGGTTTCCGAACGCCCCGCAAATGCCGAGTTCGTGTGAACTGCCGAAGTTCGAAAATAGGTCACCTTACCGTACCGGATTCATGCGGGAGTTATTGTCGAGCAGCATTTCGTTCCTACAAGCGGAAGAGTAACTTCCTCTATTCCCGCCAAGTATGTAGATTTTAATCGATAGAGGAAGTATGGTTTCCGTTATTTTGGCTTTATAGGGGGATGTAGGCGGTAATACGGGAAATAGCGGCACAAATGCTTCCGCTAAGCGTCGATTTCCTGCTGCAGTCCCCAGATAACGGAAGTAAAGCTTCCGTAAGAAGCTTCCCGGGGTGTAGGGGAAGTCGGCTGATGGCGCCATAAGGCCCAATCGGCAATACGACTGCAGGTGAGCGGGATGAAGCAAGGGGGAGCCGTGTGGAGTAACGCGCTTTATGGGCGAATCAGCTGATCGGCCTTGTCATGAAATTGCGCATAGGCTATTTCTGCGCATTACCTGTGGCTCTGCCTGGCTAAACCGAAGCTTGCTATCCCCGGCGTGCCTTGCTCCAGAACCGGAAAATGAGCGCACAGGCCAGCAGGCTCGCCCCTGCCGAGAAACCCAGCACGATCGGTACATAACCCAAGTACCACACGCCTACTACAGCGGTGAGCACAAGCAGCCACACTCCCAAATAGACGAGCTCCCGGCCCAGCGAAGCGCCGATTCCGATATACAGTACCGCTAACACGACCGCACGCAGCAGCTCGGCGACGAGCGGGGAGATGAGCTCCATCCGTACGAGCAGCAGCACAGCCGCTAGCAGCACGGCGGCGATTGCAGCCGGAGATCGCCAGCCGGCGGCGGGGGAAGGGGCGGTGACGGAATCTAAAGCTGGAGTTTCGGCGGAAGGTTCAACTGAAGCTTCTGCGGGAGCCGCCGGCGAGTTTTTGCCTGCACCCCGCCACAGGAACAGCGCACTTAGAACGACTGCCGCCCCCAGCAGCACAGTACGGATCGTTCCATGAGGGTCGAGCGGCCACAAATATTGCAAAAATGAGCTGCCCATCCACTGGGCGCCCCAAATATACAAATAAGGAGTATACGAGTATAGGCCGATCCGGTTAAAAGTAACGGTTGCTTTCACGAATATCACCTCGAATTAACAACGTTAGCTTACTATTTGCAGACGGTGAAGTCAATTTCGGAGGCCGGTGCTTAGCGCGATCGACAGAAAAGGATATATTCGTGCCGCCGAAACTACTATAATGGAGATATATGGAATGGAGGTCTAGCCATGACGTTCAAATTAGAGACCACGCGATTGTATCTCCGGATGTTCGAGTTATCCGATGCGGCGGCGGTTCAACAGCTGGCCGGTCGTCCAGAAGTAGCGCGCACAACGCTTGCGATTCCTCACCCTTATCCGGACGGAGCGGCTGAAAAGTGGATTGAAGCGGTGCGGCAATCGTCCCAGAGCGGAGACCATTACGCTTTCGCGATGATTACGAAGGACGAAGGGGCCCTGATCGGAAATATGAGTATGGACGTGGCCCGCAAGCATAATCGTGCGGAACTGGCTTATTGGGTCGGCGTCCCTTATTGGGGGCGGGGATATGCAACGGAAGCGGCGGGCCGAATCGCTCAGTTCGGGTTCGACGAGCTGGGGTTAAACCGCATCCATGCGGCCGCGATGACCAACAACCCGGCCTCCTCCAAAGTGATGGTCAAGATCGGGATGAAGCCGGAGGGTGTATACCGGCAGCATGTTTTGAAGTGGGGAAGCTACGAGGATTTGGCTTTGTACGGCATGGTCCGTTCCGAGTACCTGGAGCGGTATAAGCCGTAGCCATCAAGAGAAGCATTCATTTGCAGATGCGGAGAAAGCTTGACGAGAAAGCTCTTTTGGATAGGGACCGAAAGGATAGAGTGCAGGGATGAATCAACTAAAACGGGACAGATGGAACGGCTTGTCCGGAGAAGCGAAGGACGGCATCATGCGGGGGCTGTCCGGTGAACTGGCCCCGGGCTTTGCCTACATAGGCTTGGAAACTTTCGAACGGTATGGGACAAGTATGGAAACGGGTGTGTTCGAGTACGTGGGACGCCGGTTCGTATTTGTGCCGGGGGATGTCGTGAGGCTGGGATGGAACGGCTGGCAGCAGGGGATGGACGAGGCGGCGCGGGAAGACTTACTGGATGCGTTCGGTGAAAACGGCGTGGAGGATGTAGACGCGTTTCTCCAGGAGCAGATGACGCCGGTACGGGAAGTTGTGATCAGACCTATGCTGGCCGAATGCGAGACACACTCCGCCGGATGGCGCGAAATTTCGGCAGAGGACGTTCCGGCGCTGGACGATTCCGAGATGACGGAACAGCTGGAGCGGTTTAAAAAGTCTGACCTTGGCTCTTACGAGTTATATGAGAGTTATCGCCTGAAACGGGTGAACGGGGACATACGGGTCTATCTGTATGAGGAAGATGTCACCTGCGAGCAGTGGAGGGAGGATGCTTTTCAGGGAGGCTTCAGCCTGCCTACGGAGGACGAGTGGGAGTATATGTACGGGGGAGGCTGCCGTACGTTGTTTCCTTGGGGGGACAGTTTCGATTACAGCATGAAGCTGAAGTATTTCGAAGAGCTGAGCGAGCCGGAGGCGGACGAGGCCGACGGGAGCGCGATACGGAGCGGAGACGGGCGTCCCTACGATTTGGAGCTTCCCAATGCGTTCGGGCTGATCTTCGCCGGAGATCCTTATCAGTACGAGCTTACGGAGGGCGGCAGCGGCCTTATGCCGAAAGGCGGAGACGGCGGCAGTATGATCTGCGGGGGGATGGGACCCGTTGCCGGCTATCTGCCTGCGGCCGCCGTCTATTACCGCGATCCCTACAATACGGAAGCGGAATGGGAGGACTTGAAGGGGCATTCCCGTTACCGGCGGATTGTCCGGTTGTCTGAGCGCTGACAGGGTTGAGTGCAGGCCGCAAAATCATAATCCGATTATTTAGAAAGACGGGAGAGGCAGCGATCCCGTCTTTTTGCTGTTACAAGCAGAGTTAGGCTGGCCGTCGGCCGTACCGCTGTCGACATAGGCGGCTCCCCCTTCATGCGGCGCCAAGCAACGTTTGCCGGAGTCCGGGCGGTGCTGAGTGTCGTGCTGGCACGATAAATTCGGCTTTCCGCATTCCGTTGCAAGGCACTTATTACGGCCGTTCAGCGAACTGTATCGACCCGGTGCCGCTTGGCGTACTCGCGGGGGGAGAGGCCGACCACTTTTTTGAAGATGCGGCTGAAATAAAATTCGTCGCCGTAGCCTACGCTGTGGGCGATCGATTTGAGTCGGTAGTCGGACAAGACGAGCAGCTCCTTGGCGCGGTCCATCCGCAGATGCGTCAAGTAGTCGATCGGGCTGTAGCCGATCACTTTCTTGAACAGGCGCGAGTAGTGACTGACGCTCAGTCCGGCGAGCTGGGCCAGCGATTCGAGCGTCAGCGGCTCCTGGTAGTGCTGCACCATGTAATCTTGCGTATGCTCGATGGCCGCGGTCGTGTCGCCGGCATTTTTCTGTGCGCGAAAATCTTGCAGCAGCGCCAGCCAAAATTCGTGAAGCAAAATTTTGCGGCGCATCGCCGTTATATGGCCCCGCCGCTGCCACAGAACGAACAGCTGCTCCATCAAATAAATGAACTGCGGCGTATTTTGCAGCGAGTACATGCCCTGCAGCGGAAACGGACTTTCCGCAGAGCAGTGGGAAATCCACTGTTCCTTCTCTTCGTACGTTTCCGTATAATGAAAACGTAAAAAGTAATATTCGATCGGCTGTTCGGGATCGGTGCGGCGCTCCACCAGCATGCCGGGCGAGAAAAAGAACAGTTTGCCGGGCTCGGCCGGGTAATGGGTACCGTTGACGGTAAACGTCCCTTTGCCTTTTACGATCAGCCAAAAGGAATGGTGCTTGATCGAGCGCATCGGATGCGCCCAGGTGGGTTCGCATTTTTGATGACCGATCAGCACGATGGAGTAGACAAGCCGGTTCAGCCTGGCGGCTATTTCCCCCGGTGTCAGCATACGAAAACCTACGCTCCTTTCACCCGCAAGCTTCTTGCGGATCAACAACAAGATTAATCATACCAGAAACGGGATACGACAGCGACGAAAGAGGAGATTCGAGTGGATACGACGGAGGCAAAACAATATTTTTCCAAGCATTTACTGGACTGGTACAACGTGCATAAGCGGGATTTGCCCTGGCGGAGAAGCCGCAACCCGTACTATATATGGATATCGGAAGTGATGCTGCAGCAAACCCGGGTGGAGACCGTTATTCCGTACTTCCACCGGTTCGTGGAGAAGTTTCCGTCGGTCGAGGCGCTCGCGGACGCCCCGGAGGAGGAAGTGCTGAAAGCCTGGGAAGGGCTCGGCTACTACTCGCGGGCGCGCAATCTGCAGGCGGCGGTGCGGGAAGTGAAGGAGGTCTACGGCGGGCGCGTGCCGGACACGCAGGAGGAGATCTCCTCCTTAAAGGGCGTCGGGCCTTATACGGCCGGAGCGGTGCTGAGCATCGCCTACAACAAGCCGGAGCCGGCCGTGGACGGCAATGTGATGCGGGTGCTGTCCCGGTACTTCCTGCTTCGCGACGATATTGCCAAGCCTGCGACACGGATCGGGATGGAGCGGCTCGCTAAGGAACTGATCCCCGAAGGGGAGGCTCGCGATTTCAATCAGGCGCTGATGGAGCTGGGCGCAACCGTGTGTACGCCGAAATCGCCGCATTGCCTGACTTGTCCGGTCATGGAGCATTGTGCGGGACGGATGGAAGGAGCGGTGGACGAGCTTCCGGTCAAAACGAAAGCGAAGCCGCCCCGTCCGGAGAAGCGCGCCGTCGCTTTTATCGAGGGCTCCGGAGAGAACGCCGGCAAAGTACTCGCCCGCCAGCGGCCGAAGGAAGGGCTGCTCGCCCGCATGTGGGAGCTGCCGCACGTTCTGCTGCCCGAGACGATCGCGTCGCTCGGCACGGAATCGGACGAAGCGGCGATGCGTTGTCTGAGAGAAAGTCTGGCGAACGAGTACGGCTTGGAGGTGGAGCCGCTGGCGCCGATGATGGATGCGGAGCACACGTTCAGCCATATTCACTGGCAGATGCGCGTCTACCGCTGCCGGTTTGCCGGACTGGCCGGCAAACCGGCAGAGAACGGCTCCGCAGCGGGTGATTCCGACGACGGGAACGTGTTTCTCTGGTTCGGCGAACGCGAGCTGGAGCAGTACGCGCTGCCGAACGTATTCGTGAAAATATTGAAACAGGCGGGAAGCTACGGAAGCTGAACAAGCGGGACAAGCCAAAGAGGCTGCGTATCGGCGCGAATTCGTCGCGGGATGCGGAGCCTCTTTGCGCTTCTCGCCTCAGGCTGCGATAGCGGCGCTTCCAGCTAGTGCAAGTTCAGAGCTGAAGATTGGTTTGAACAAAGGGGAGTTGATGCTCGTGACGCCGGTTGAAGCCGTAGGATAAGCTCTGGGATCGCATCAGGCGCTGACACGGCATCGTTTGCATACTTTGGCTTTGGCGCCGTTCTCCAGCGTCCGGGTATACAGCAGCTTGATGCGGGTGGCCCGGCAGACGGGGCATGTTCCTCGCCCTCTGGAGGGCAGCTTCCAGAGCGCTTTTCCGCGGTTCGATTTGGACATACCGGTTTCGTTCCTCTCTTAGGTTCATCGGGATTCGCTACATTGTATTCGGAGAACCGGCAAAACATGCGAAGCCCGGACTGAAGCAGCGGGAGGAGAAACGAACGCGCGGAGCGGATCGGAGCGGCGGCTCTATCGGCAAACGAAAGCTCCCCGCCGGACGTTACGCAGAGTAACGATCCGGGCGGGGAGCTGGAGTCCGCTTGGAGCGAATTATTTTTTGGCAGCGTCGTAACGCTTGCCAACTTCGTCCCAATTCACTACGTTCCAGAATGCGGCGATGTAGTCAGGGCGTTTGTTTTGATATTTCAGATAGTAAGCATGCTCCCATACGTCCAGGCCGAGGAGCGGCGTTTCGCCTTCCATGATCGGGCTGTCCTGGTTAGGCAGGCTGTACACTTTCAGCTTGCCGTCAGCGCTGAGAGCAAGGAACGCCCAGCCGCTGCCGAAACGGGTAGCGCCGGCTGCTGCAAATGTTTCTTTGAATTTATCGAAGCCGCCCAGCTCGCTTTCGATCGCTGCAGCAAGTGCGCCTGTAGGCTGACCGCCTGCGTTCGGGCCGATCGTCGTCCAGAACAGGGAGTGGTTCGCATGGCCGCCGCCGTTGTTGCGAACAGCTGTGCGGATCGCTTCCGGTACGGCGTTCAGATCCGCGATCAAATCTTCGAGCGATTTGTCGTGCAGTTCCGGATGCTTGTCAAGCGCTGCATTCAGGTTCGTAACGTAGGCATTGTGGTGACGGTCGTGATGGATCTCCATCGTTTGAGCGTCGATATGAGGCTCCAGCGCGTTGTTAGCGTAAGGCAGTGGTGGCAATTGGTGTGCCATTAGTAAGCCCTCCCTAAATATTGGATTTGTACAAACACTATTATCCCTCATTTTTGAACGTAAATCAACACTAAATATACATGTGAAACACTTATGTTTGAAAAGTTGCTCCGGGGTCCTCTTCCATTATGCCCACAATCGAATAAAAATGAACCGGCGTTATCCGCGATTTGCAGCTGTCCGGTTGAAGAGCCGGGGTCGTACCGGACGGGCCGGAATGAACCGGATTTTTCAGGATGACGGCGGCCGATATTAGATCCGTTTGGATGACTCGTATATTTTCCAAACGGCTTTCATATTTTTAATTATTAGAACTTCCTGCTTAAGAGGGTGCGCCGTAGCCCTTCCGAACCATATCCGGGAGAAAAGAACTAATGCCCGGCAACAAATAGAAGCAACGGATAGAAGCGGCACGGAGCAGATCGCACAGGAATGCCCATGTTTCATCCGGCGATTGCAAGCAACTCTTTCCTGAGAAGGAAGTGAAATCGCTCTCAGTAAAGCGTTTTCTCACGAAATATCGAAAAAAACGAAACTTTTTAAGGTTTTGTTAAGGTTTAGGAAGGATTTCCTCGATTTTTGTCGTATTTGTTACGTTACAAGAAAAAAAGCTTCTGATCGAAGTGAAACATTCTTTATCGTTTACAAAAAACAAAACGGGGAGAGACCAAGATGTTCGTTCGACCTTTCCAATTGTCCGATTATGCGTCGATTACGACTCTATTTAGCGAAGTGTTGTCCGAATCGTGCTGCGAGGAAACGATGGATGCCTTTGCTAAGCAGCTGTCTCTGGATCCGGAGCTGGTTCTCGTCTCGGTAGTGGACGACGAAATCGCCGGGATTATTATCGGTACGATCGATCAACGCAATCAAGGATACTATTACCGAATAGCCGTAGCGAAGGAGCACCAGCGCAGAGGGATCGGCAAGACTTTAATTAACGGCCTGAAGAAAAAGTTCACGCAGCGGAAGGTCAGCAAAATTCTCGTAACGGTGGACGTACACAACGAACCGATTCTCCCTGTTTATGAAGCGGTCGGCTACACCGACCATCATTTTTCCCGTTCTTACCGTCATTTAAGAATCGTCAGCGGCCGGTAACAGTCGTCTGCCTATCGGCGTTTCTAGGGGCATATCTTGAAGCCATTGCATTTGGCGAAGAGATATGCTTTTGTATTACATAACGAGTTTTTTTAGAACGTACTTCGAGATTTATTAAAAAGACAATAACGGGTGGACGATATATAATAGGAGTAGTTGTCAGAAAGGGCTTACTATGAATCCATATTCCCCATATCAAATTAAAAGCTTCAAGCATGACGGTCATCTTCACCGGATGTGGATGCAGAACTGGCGGGTTCCGGACGCGCTTCTTGCCCCGGAGCATCGGGCCGAATCGATGATTGCGCTGATTAACTCTCAGACGCCGATCCGCGAAAGGGACGGCAAGGAATGGACGAGCAAGATTCCGTCGGTCACTTTTTTTATCCCCGGGGAATGGTACAACGTCGTCTCGCTTCTGGAGGATCAGGGTATCCGCTACTATTGCAACATCGCTTCGCCTCCCTACGTGAATGAAGGCGTCATTACTTACATCGATTACGATCTGGATGTCATCCGCACGCCGAACGGCACGATTCAGATCGTCGATCAGGAAGAATACGAGCTTCATAAGCACAATTACCATTACTCCGATGTCGTGGAGCGCAAGGTGAAGCGGGGGCTCGAATCGCTGCTGGCGCGGCTGAAACGGGAAGGGCCGCCGTTTTGCAACGATCAGGTGCTTGCCTACTACGAGCTGTGGAGAAACGAAGGGCCGGGGGTGTGACATGGGCACTTTTGAAAGCCAGGACGGACGGGAGACGGCACCAGCGGTAACAGCCGAGGAGCCGAAGGGACAAAGTTTGGCGGCGGAATTGTGGGATTGGACCAAATCGATCGCAGTGGCACTTGTCATTGTCATTTTGCTCAATTTGTACGTGTTCAATTTGTCTACGGTGAAGGGTCATTCGATGGAGCCTACGCTCCGGGAGAAGGAATGGCTGTTCGTCAACAAGTTCGTATACCTGGTAGGGCATCCGAACCGCGGCGACGTCGTTATCTTGAAGGACCCCGACATGCAGTCGGTAGAGAAGCAGTATCTGGTCAAACGGGTTGTAGCGATTCCCGGCGATCAAGTGGAGATTCGCGGGGGCAAGCTGTACGTGAACGGAGAGACGGTGGCCGAGCCCTATACCGACATCAAGATCGAAGACGGCGATCGCGGACCGGTCGTAGTCGAGGAAGGCCGTTACTTTGTAATGGGGGATAACCGGCACCAGAACGCCAGCAAGGACAGCCGCATATTTGGCACGGTATCGGAGAAGGCGATTCAAGGTCGTGCGGACTTCATCCTCTGGCCGATCGATCAAATGGGAGGTTTGTAAGTGAAGGACGTCATGATCTATACGGACGGGGCATGCTCCGGCAATCCCGGTCCCGGAGGCTGGGGAGCCATTCTGTTTTATGGCCAGCACCGTAAGGAAATGTCCGGCGGCGAGAAGCATACGACGAATAACCGGATGGAGCTGCTGGCCGCCATCGAAGCGATCGGCTCGCTGAAGGAAGCGTGCACCGTAAAGCTCTACAGCGACTCCGCCTATCTGGTCAACTGCTTCAAGCAGGGCTGGTTCCGGGGCTGGCTGAAGAACGGCTGGAAGAACAGCAAAGGGCAGCCGGTGGAAAATCAGGATCTGTGGAAGCAACTGCTTCAATTAATGGAAACGCATAAGGTGGAGTATATTAAAGTTAAAGGACATAGCGACAACGAGTTCAACAATCATTGCGATTTTTTGGCTCGGGAAGCGATCAAGCGCCTGACATGAGGTGAGCGCCATGGATGACGCGGGAAAGGCGCCCGGTACCCGGGAATACTGGGCAAAACTAAAAGAAGATATACGCGAGGCTGCGCCCTCGCTTGGAATCGACAAGATTGGCTTCGCGTCTGCGGAGCCTTTTATAGAGTTGAAGCAAATCCTGCTTCGCCACCGGGAGCTCGGGCGCGAATCCGGCTTTGAGGAGCCGGATCTGGACAAGCGTACCGATCCAGCACTTAGTCTGGAGCAGCCGCAGTCGATCGTGTCGATCGCGATCGCCTATCCGTCCAAGCTGGTGAACCCGCCCAGGTCGGAGCCCGGCGCTTACCGGGGGATCATCTCACGGTCGTCCTGGGGCGAGGATTATCACCGCGTGCTGCGCAAACGGATGGCGGCACTTGAGGCGTTCATCCGGGAGCGGGTGCCGGACGCCCGTACCGAGAGCATGGTCGATACCGGTGCGCTGGCGGATCGTGCGGTTGCCGAACGGGCGGGGATCGGCTGGAGCGGCAAAAACTGTGCGATCATCACCCCGGAATGGGGATCGTGGGTTTATTTGGGCGAGATGATTACGAATATTCCGTTCCCGCCGGACAAGCCGATTACGGATCAGTGCGGCGACTGTACGATCTGTATCGACGCTTGTCCGACCGGGGCGCTGGTAGGTCCGGGGCAGTTGCATTCGAGCTTGTGCGTGTCGTTCGTCACCCAGACCAAAGGCTTCGTCTCGGACGAGCTGATGCGGAAGATCGGCAACCGGCTCTACGGCTGTGATACGTGCCAAGTCGTCTGTCCCGTGAACAAAGGGAAGCACTGGGCGCATCAGCCCGAGCTGCAGCCGGACCCGGAGAAGGTGAAGCCGCTCCTGAAGCCGCTGCTGTCGATGACGAACAAGCAATTCCGCGAGCTTTACGGCGATATGTCCGCCTCGTGGCGCGGAAAGAAGCCGATTCAGCGCAACGCGGTTATCGCGCTGGGCAATTTCAAGGACGCGACAGCCGTGCCGCTGCTCGCGGGTCTGCTGCTGGAGGACGAGAGGCCGGAAATTCGCGGGACGGCGGCGTGGGCGCTCGGGCGTATAGGCGGTGCGGAAGCGCTTGAGGCGCTTAAGCGCGCTTGGCCGAGGGAGAGCCATCCCGAAGCGGCCGAGCGGATTGGCTCCGCTCTTCAGGAACTGGAGGAGGGGGACGTATAACCGTTTGCGGAAGTGCGCTCATAGACGCCCCGAATGAAGGGGCGGATGAAGTTTTTATGCTGGAAGGGGGCGCATCATGAGATACATTAGCATCGATCAGGTGGAGCCGGGACAATTTCTGGGGAAAACGATCTTCTCCAGCTCCGGGGCAGTGCTGCTGTCCGAGGGTGTGCAATTGACCGTCTACATGATCAATACGTTGAACCGGATCGGGGCAACGATGATTTATATTAAAGATCCCCAGTTCGAGGACGTCGAGATTCCCGATGTGCTGTCGGAGGAGACGAGACGGGGCGTACTGAAAAAAATGACGGAGACGTTCGACTCGATCCGCTCGGGCAAGCAGTTCGATACCCGCGCAGTGAGCATCAGCGTCGATCAGCTGCTGGAAGACGTGATGAGAAACAAAGAGGTGTTGATCCAGCTCTCCGACATCCGCACACAGGATAACGAATCGTACGTGCATGCCTTAAACGTATGTATGATGTCGACGATGATCGGCATCAATATGAGCCTCACCCCGCAGCAGCTCAAGGAACTGGCGATCGGCGCCCTGCTGCACGATATCGGCAAGGTGGAGAAGCTGACGGATGACAGCTCGGCCGATCCGAAGCGTCATCATACGTGGCGGGGCTTCGAGGTGCTGAAGCAGAAGCAGGAGTTCAACCTGTTAATTGCGCACGTGGCGCTGCAGCATCATGAGACACCGGACGGGGAAGGGCTGCCGCGGAAAGTAGCGGCCGACCAGATTCATCTGTACGCCAAAATCGTGGCGGTCGCCAACATGTTCGACAATCTGCAGTTCAAGCAGCCGGCCGGAGGCAAACGAATGCTTCCGCACGAGGCCTGCGAGCATATGATGGCGCTGGCGGGTTCGAAGCTCGACCGGGAGGTGCTGATTCATTTTCTGCGCACCGTCTCGATCTATCCGACCGGCTCCTCGGTCCGGCTGTCGACGAGGGAGACCGGCGTCGTCGTCGGACAGCACCGGGGGCTGCCCGGCCGTCCGGTTGTCCGCGTCGTTAGCCAAAACGACGACCATATCGAGGTCAAGGAAGTGGATCTCGCCAAACATACGACCGTGTTCGTAGAAAATGTGCTGCTCTAGCGCCTGACCCGAGCCGGATCTATCTTAAAAGCCGGCTCGACTGCACGAAAAGCGGGGCCGAATCCGGCACATTGTACCGCTTGCTAAGAGCGGCTTATTTCGTTATGATGAAGTGTATTCGGGAGTTTTTACGAACAAATGTTGGGGTGACGCTGGAATGTGGTGGAATTGGGTAATTCCGATCGTAACGTTGATCGTTGGTCTGGTCGGAGGTTTTTTCATCGGTGTTTATTATTTGCGCAAGCAGATGGAAGCGATGCAGTCGAATCCGGAGATGCTGCAGCAGATGGCCAAAAAAATGGGCTACAATTTGAATAAAAAGCAGATGCAGCAAATGCAGCACATGATGAAAAACCAGAAGTGGAAATAATTGCTGCGTCTCCCGCGCAAGCGAGGAGGAGGGGTACGAATGGCAGGTACCAAGGAATACCAGAACGATAACGTTGGACGGAACCGCGAGCTGATCGAGAATCATGTGAAAGAAATTTTGCGGCTGATCGGGGAAGATGTCGACCGCGAAGGGCTGATCGAGACACCGGCCCGGGTAACGAGAATGTACGAGGAGATTTTCGCGGGTTATTCCGTAGATCCCCGGGAAGTGCTGGGCGTAACGTTCGACGAGAAGCATGAGGAGCTCGTTATCGTTAAGGATATCGTATATTACAGCCAATGCGAGCATCATATGGCGCCTTTTTTCGGTAAGATCCATATCGGCTATTTGCCTAGCGGCAAGATCGCCGGACTGAGCAAGTTCGCCCGTCTGGTGGAGGCCGTAACACGGCGGCTGCAAGTGCAGGAGCGGATTACTTCGGAGATCGCCGATATTCTCGTGGAAGTGCTTCACCCGCAAGGCGTCATGGTCATCGTAGAAGGCGAGCATCTATGCATGTGTTCCCGGGGCGTGAAGAAGCCCGGCAGCAAGACGGTTACATCGGGTGTCCGCGGCCGGTTCGCTACAGACTCGGCGCTGCGCTCGGAGTTTTTGTCGCTTGTGAAGGAATGAGAGGAGCGCGGCTCTTTCCCGGGCGTTCGCTTGCGGCGATGGCCGGAACCAAAAGCAATTCCAAAAGCAAAAACAAAGAGCAAAAGACGCTTTCTACCGTTCACTGGGTAACAGTGAGGTGGGAGCGTCTTTTTGTATGCCCGTTATCGGGTCTTCGTCAGGGCAGGGACAGCATGATGAACGAAAGGCGGAAGTAGAATAAAGATAAATTATTATTGACAATGAAAATCATTATCAATATAATGAGAAACGTTATCATTTATTTGCTTATATATTGTTGCGATTGTTTGGATAGATTGTTGGGTTATCGTTTGGGATTCGGAAGTACCGAGCCCATTTGCGTTTAGGATACCGGTTCGGGCCGGCGAAAGGGAGCGAGATAAGGGCCAATGCCGTGTGCGGACCGGCTACTTTCAGCTGCGGGCAGTACGATCTTTCGATTGGGAGGATGAGCATGTGATCGCCGTTGTTCAAAGGATCTGTTTGAAGCACGGGCTGAGCGGACGGATGCTTAGCGGCATCGATAAGTTCAAGTCGAAGGCGGGCTACGGTAAATGGTCGTCGATCGAAGTATTAGCCGCCCGGAGTCCGGAGGAGTACGAGGAATTTATCGTCACCAGCCGGTGGGACCTGACGGCGGAGCAGTTCGATCAGGTATGCAGCGACTGGTACGGAGCGGTGATCTCCGAGCTGCCGCCGTCCGGTATCGTCCGCTACGAGTGCTCGTGCTGCGATATATGGATGAAACGCGAGAACGAGCTTTCTTTGCTTGATATGTACGCATCGGATGGGAACAGGAAGGAGGTACGGCTGTGACGACTGCCCGGTTAACGGCATTGATTTTGCTGGCTGTCCGGATTGCTTTGTTGAAGCTGTATATGCGGGCCAGAGCTTCCAAGCTGCGCGATTGTACATAAATTTGGCATGGGATATGTAGGATGACTCCGGCAAGGATCATCGGATCAAGGGAGAAGGGTAGGAGCGGACAGGATGAAGGTTATTGTCGTATTTGCGAGCATGACCGGGAACACGGAAGAAATGGCTGATGCGGTAGCGGAAGGGATTCGCGGGCAAGGGGCCGAGGCGGTATTGAAAGACGTGTTTGATACGAATGCCTCGGAGCTTACGGATTATGACGCGGTATTGCTCGGCGCTTATACATGGGGAGACGGGGATTTGCCGGATGAATTTCTCGATTTCTATGACGAGATGGACGACGTCGATTTATCGGGCAAACCGTCGGCGGCGTTCGGCTCGGCCGATTCCTCCTATCCTGAATTCGGCAAAGCGGTGAATCTGCTGGAGGAAAAGCTGCTGAGCTGCGGAGCGGTACTTGCTGCGGAAGGTCTGAAGGTGGAGCTGAATCCGTCCGAGCAGGAGAAGGAGGCGTGCCGCGAGTTGGGAAGACGGGTGGCTGCTGCCGCTGCGGGTGTGTCCGGATGATGATACGCGCGAATGGACTGGAAGCGTATAAAGAGCTCGGCCGAAAGCAGGGGGAGGAGGCGCTGATCGAAGATTACAAGCTGGAAGAGCTGCTGCGCTGCCCGTCCCGTTATCTGAAGCGCAAAGCGGATGAGGAAGCCGGCGCCGCGGCGATGCTGGGTACGGAGGTAAGCTGGCAGCAGCTCGTCCAATATTCGGTCTGTCATATGGTTAACGATTATTACAGCCTCCCGCCGGAGCACCGGTCGGAGTATTCGATCGAACGGTCGGCGGACCGCCGGTGGACGAACCGGACTTACAAGTTCGATTCCGCCGATCATTACTGGCAGGTGCGGTACCGGGCCGTAAGCGCGTTGAAACAGCTGCTGCACGGTGAGCAGAACGGCGCAATCCGGCCGCTGATCGTATTCGAGTCGTACCGCACGCATATCGAAGCGGTGCAAGCGGAAGTTTCGTTCATCGTGCAGGTGTTGTACCGGGCCGACGACCGTCCGGATTCGCCTTATGTGATCCGGAAGTACCTGGTGGATGATGATCCCGATGTGATTGCCGGCTTCCGCCATCTGGCCGTCCTGTTCTGCAGCGAAGCGTTCGAGGAGCTGCCCGGACGTATCGAGGTGTTCGGCGTGCTGAGCGGCAGCAAGTACGTGTTCCGCCCACAGGCGGATGAGGTGGCGAAGGCGGCGGATTATATCCGCCTGCTCCGGGAATATGCCCAGGAAACGGAAACCGCCGCTCAGGAGGAAGAGGAGACGGGGCATATGCACCGGAGACGGAACGTTTACCGCAAATGCAGGCATAAAGCGGATTACACGCATGCCGGAGGGAGCAAAGCGGCGAAACCGACCAACCGCTGGCAGCTGAATTAGTACGGGATAAGTTCATTCCTTCGATAATCACATACAACCGGGCCGACGAAAGTAATAGGCAGTATAGAGACTGTCGATTCGTTATGAACAACCGAGTGAAACGGCCAGATAACATTTCTTCACATTTAATCGACAGTCTCAGTATAACGGTTTATGAATGGACTCCTGCCGGTCAGAAGCTCATCCGTTCCTTTAGTCGCCGACAAGCCTTACTTGCCGCCTGGAAGGAGGGCTCATAAGCAGTTGCTCCAGCCTGCGTTTCACTTCCGGCCATTCCGCCGATACGACGCTGTAATAGACCGAATCGCGAACGTAGCCGTCCGGCAAAATATAATGACAGCGCAGAGCGCCCTCGAAGACGGCGCCGATCCTCTCGATCGCCCGGCGGGAGCGCTCGTTCCGCGAATCCGTTTTGATCTGTACACGGTTAGCGCCCATCGTCTCGAAGGCATGAGTCAGCAGGAGCAGCTTGCACTCGGTATTAACCCGTGTCCGCCACACGCCTGGGGTCAGCCATGTCCAGCCAAGTTCAAGGGAACGATTTTCATCGGATAAATCGAACAGCCGAGTGCTTCCGAGCACCCGGCTGTCTGCGCTATCCATGATCGTATAGGGCAGCGTGTGACCGCGTTCCGCTTCGGCCATAGCTTCGTCGACCAGCCGCTGCATGTCCTCGGGCGATTCCATGCGTACAGGGATATAGGTCCAGACAACGGGAGCACGGGCGGTTTCGTACAGAGCGCTCGCATGCGCACGCTCCATCGGTACAAGCCGTACGGCTGTTCCGGTTAATGGTTGGTATAGTCTGTTCATTGTATGGCGCCACCTTCCCTAGTCCGGAAAACGTGTCTCTAATGTCCGGGATTTCTATGATCGTACCGGAACGGAAGGCTGAAGAAAAGATCCGATTTCACTCGAAATGACCAGGCCAATCGGGAAAGGGAGCGGACTCTTCGGATCATTCGGACAGAAAAGGCAGACAACGGCGGATGGGTGCCTGAGAGCCTGAGCTGACCTGTATTCGCGGCTGCGGCTTAGAAGCGGGGCCTGTTCCGGAGCGCCGCTTCCGTCAGTACGGCCGCCATTTCAATTTGGACGCCTGGACGAATCTGTCGTTCACGTACGGCCAATTGACGACGTTCCACCACGCTTCGATATATTTGGGCCGCTCGTTTTGATGTTTCAAATAATAAGCATGTTCCCAGACATCCAGGGCAAGGAGAGGGATCGCATCCCATTGCGACAAATTCTGATGCTTCTCCGCCTGCAAAATCTCGAGCCTGTGACTGCGCGGGCTCCAGACGAGCACGGCCCATCCGCCACCCTCGACCTTGTCGGCTGCTGCGGAGAAGTGCTTCCGGAACGATTCGAAGCTGCCGAAGTCACGGTCGATCTGAGTCGCGATCGCCCCTGTGGGCTTGCCGCCCGCTTTTGGAGCCATCACGTACCAGAAGAGGGTGTGCAAGTAGTGTCCCGCCCCGTTAAATGCCGCTTCCCGCTCCCAATGCTTGATCAGGTCGAAATCGCCGGTTTTGCGCGCTTGCTCCATCATTTTCTCGGCTTTGTTCAAGCCGTCTACGTAGGTTTGGTGATGCTTGTCGTGATGAATCCGCATCGTTTTCTCGTCAATATGCGGTTCGAGCGCGTTATACGCGTAAGGAAGCGGCGGCAGGGTATGACCGCCGATCGGTACGGGCTTTGCGGCAGCCGTGTAATCGGTCCATACGCCTTCCGGCGTAAGCGGCTCCTCCCGGTCTGCTTGCTCCTCGTTGCGGTAAGGTTGAGGCTGAGGGGACGGAACCGGATGGGAAGACGGGGGGAACGCCGGCGCGGTGAGGATCGATTGCAGGATGCCGAGGAAATATTCCGATTCCCGGATAATGTGCTGAATGACCGTGGGCGCGGTTGGTACGCTGCGGACCGCAGCGCTTCTCTCAAGCATGCCGAACAGCTGATTGATAAATTCCGTCGACTGGGCGGTGGAGCGCTGCAGCAAAGCTTCGACATGCTTCCACAGCTCCGGGCTTATCGTCATATTGGACCGAATGACCGCTTCGATCCATTTGTTCGCGGCGGCCTCGGTTTGTGCAAAGACAAGCTCCCACTGCTCCAGCAGTTGCACGTACGGCTGCTCCAAATTCGGGATAAGCTCGCGGATTACGACGGTATGCTCCTTCTCCTGCATTTTCCAGAAGCGGATTTCCTCCAGGAGTCTGAGCGGCATCAGCGAGCCGTATACAACTAACATGGTCTTCCCTCCCTACCTGAGGCTGTATCCTATACAGTGTATTCGGAAGGGAAGTTGGCCCATGCGGAAAATTGGCGATCCTGCGGGAGAACGAGTGATCTTGCAGGCAAAGGAGGTTACGGTTGGCGTGCCGCCGCAGTGTTAAAAAACGCCATCGTCCGCTTAACGTATTCTTTTTTATTCGCTTTGTAAATCAGCTCGTGCCGGCCTTCGGGAAGCAGCCACAGGTCGGTATTCGGAGCGGACTGGTTCTCGTAGATCGATTGCGCGATATCATACGGCGCTTTGGAGTCTTTCATGCCGTGAATGAACAGGATCGGCATCGGGTACTCTTTTTGTTTGACATCCTGATACGGAATCTGGTTCATACTCGTGCCGTTCATAATCGGGAAAAACAGGCGAATCAGCGGCAAGGAAGGAAACCGGGGCAGATCGACCTGATTTTTAATGTTATGGTAAAGCGTGTCGGGCTCGAGCAGAAAGGTGCTGTCGAGAATCATCGCCTCGATGTCTTTGCTGTACAGCGCCGTCTGCAAAGCGGTGCCCGCTCCCATGGAAAAGCCCCATACGTACGTGTGCTTCGTCCCGATTTTCTTCAAAAAGTCGATCGCGCCCTGCAGCTCCAGCGCCTCCCGTACGCCTCCCGTCACGGACATATCCGTACCTACATAAGCGTAGTCGAACAGGAGAACGTTGAAGTTTTGCTTGTTCAGCTCTTTGGCGAGACTGTAGAAAGGGACCCACAGCTCTTCGCGGTTGCCGCCGTAACCGTGGGAGAAGATGACCGACCGGTCGGAGCCGGCCGCCGGAATCAGCCAGCCTTCCAGCGTGCTGCCGCCGTCGCTGCTCGTGAAGACGATGTCGTCATAGGCCAGTCCTGCGGCCTTCATCGGGTTCGAGCTGAGCGGAGCGATCGACGGCCGGCCGAGCATCCAGGCGATATAACCGTGGAAAGCGACGATCGCTCCGGTACACAGAACGATCAGCAAGGCAAGGGGAAGCAGCATCCATAGCTTTTTGTACGATTTGCCAATGTTAGCGTTTTCAAATACGGGTGTGCTGTAAGTTGTGGATGAAACGTGGGTCGTTTCCATGGGGTATCCCTCCTTGATCGATGATGTACTTCGAGTTGCGTAATAAGGGAGGTTCTCTGCTTGGATCGGGATACAATCGCTGCGGCCGGGGACAGGGTGCCGATTGGAAAGGAGACTCGCTCCGGCAAGCGCAGGCCGGCGATAGGGGCAAGGTTCCAATCGTATACACGTAAGTAGTTATCTTAATTCTATAGTATTCGTTTACAGGCCTGTTGGTCAATAGATGCCGGATAGGAAATGTGTAGAAAAAGGCAGTCCGGAGTCTCTTTACGATCCGAAGACGGATAAGGTATACTTGAATTAAAACTGAGTTTCATATAATGAAACATGTGGAGCGAATCGAAGATGGACGATACGAAGCTGACCGTACGCGCCGTGGAACGGGCGCTCGATATTTTATCCTTGTTCACCGACGAGACCGAGCTGAGCCTCACCGAGATTGCCGCCAAGACCGAGCTTCACAAGAGCACGGTCCACCGGCTGCTCGCGTCTCTGGAAGGGAAAGGTTATCTGGTCCGCAATGCGGAGACGGAAAAGTACCGGATCGGCTTCCGGATCTGGGAGCTTGCCGCCAACATGTCGCAAAGCGACGATCCGGGAGTCCTGCTTCAGCCCGAGATGGAACGGCTGCGAGATTCGCTCGGCGAGACGATCAGTCTGTATGTGCGCGACGGGAATGAGCGGATCCGGATTCAGGCGGTGCAGAGCAATCAGGCGATCCGACGGGTCGCTCCGATCGGGGCGCGGCTGCCGCTCAGCGTGGGCGCTTCAAGCAAGGTGCTTATCGCTTTCGCCGAACCGGATGAGCAGGCGCAGCTGCTGCACGAGCTGGAATGGGCTTCGCCCGCAGACCGGGATGCTTTCGTCGGTCAACTGGGGGACATACGCCGGCTGGGTTATGCGACCAGCATCGAGGAGCGTGAACCCGGCGCGGCCGCCGTGTCGGCTCCGATCTACAACCGTGCACACAAGCTCGTCGCCGCACTTGGCGTATCGGGCCCTTCCAACCGGCTGACGCTGGAGAAGATGAAGGAGCATGCGATGCTGATCATCGAAGGCGCGAACCGGATGGGGAAGATGCTGAAGTGAGTTTAAGATAGGTTTAGTAGCGGTTCTCGTATCTAGGGAACCGGGGCCGTGATCGGTATTCGTTGCACGAAGGAAATATGGGGAAAAAGCCGTCTCTCTGGAATGGAGGGACGGTTTTTTGGAGTTGCATTGCTATTGTGCACCGTCAATAGAAGTGGTTTGCAGCCTTTATCTTGTCCGAAAACCGGCTTGGGCGCGGAATATGAGCGGTTTGAAGCTTCTAATATCCGCGAAACGGGTGCAGCCCCCTTCAAGTGGCGGAGATAAGGGATACAAACCGCCTCTATTGGTCTCATTCCTCCCTAAATGCCGAAAATAGAAGGTACCGAAGAGACTGTCGATTCATTGTGTAGAAGTGTTAGCAAGACCGTTCCAAGTGAAAAGTTACCTTCTTCTGCTCAAACAGGTTGTCCGGAATCCCTTGATTGAATAAGGATTGTAAGGTAGGGAATTCCAGACAAAACTCGCCAGAAGGTAATCTTTTCCCTTTCCACTTGGTTGTCCACAATGAATCGACAGCCTCACCGAAGACTCTTATCTGGTTTGGTAGCCTGCAGGCTTGTCATCTCAGCGCAGCCCAACCCGATCGGTTCGCAAGAAACTTGGTAACAGGCTTCATTCGGAGGCGGGGTGTTTCCACACAACCGCACCAACGACCGGCTGGAGCGAAGGTACCGGTTCCCTTCCATGAACCAACGTATGGGTTTGCACGCCAAAGGACCGTCACGATACCCTGTTCCGGACCGTTTTTCTTTAGCAACCGAGCATGGCAGTTTCCGGTTTTACGAGAAACAGCCGGATTCGCTTCAAAGCCGAGGTCTCACTTAGTAGGGTTATTTTTGTACGGGGCGCCGCGGAGTGGCGGTATTTGGCTGGTTCATGTGTGGCATGCCGGGGTAATAAACGGTAGGCGGCCTTCATCAACAAGAAGGAGGAGATCGCATGTGGGGACTCTTGCTCAGCATCGTGATGGCCATTTTAATTGGGACGATCGGAGACGCCCTTGTGAAAAACCGGATGCCGGGCGGTATGCTCGGAGCGATGGTTGCCGGATTTGCCGGCGGCTGGCTCGGATCGCTGCTGCTTGGCAGTTGGGGCCCGGTCATTGGCGGTTTTGCAGTCATCCCGGCCATTGTCGGCGCCGCATTGTTCGTATTACTGCTGGGGATGCTGTCCCAAGCGATTCGAAAGTCGGCTTAGCGAATAACCTGATAAACCCTATACGGCAAGCAGAATGAACGATGGGATAACGCGATACAAACCAAATGAGGAGGAATTCGCAATGAGCAAACGCAACCTGCAAGGTTCCTGGAAAGCGGTATGGATCGGAGGAATGGTGGGAGCGACGGCCGCCTTGCTTTTTGCTCCCAAATCAGGCAAAAGGCTTCGCCGTGATCTAGTACGCGGAGCCCAGGATCTTCGCGATACTACGAGCGAATGGGCCAAGGATGCATCCTACAGCACTCAAAAAGCGGTCAAGCAAGTAAGCGGGTACGCGTCCGAATGGTCGGATCTCGCACGGGGTATGGCCCGTTCGGTGCTGCGGGTGCGCAAGGCAAAGCCGCGCAGGGGGTTGCTTCGGCGCTAATCACGGGTGGAAGGAACCGGAGCGGGGCCGGAATCACGATAACAGGAGGCGAGGCAGGATGACGTTAAGCGAATTAAATGTAACGAGGCCGTTGGTGGAATTTAGGAAAACTGCATTTCGGCTAGGGTTTCAGCCTTCCGAGACGGAAGGCCGCAAAGTGATCCAGCTGACGTTTCGTTCTCCTGAGCGTGACGGCGCAATCACGTACCGGATTCCGTTTTTGTCGGACGGCTCCGAGCGGATTACGCTGCTCGTTCAGCAAGCGGAGTTCAGCGGAGACTGGAGCGGCGGCGAGGGTGTCCCCGTATCCGTACGGGATGAAGCGCACCGGAAGCTGTGCGAGCTGATCGGGGAATCGGCGCACCGTGTGCGGGAGCGCCCGAGCGCTGGGGCCGGAATCGGTCAGGCGGAGCAAGAGGTGGACCCGGCGCTGCACATGACGTTAAACGGCGTGATGGCGCAGGATGAACAGGATCTGATCCGACTCGGCAAAGAGATGAAAGCGATGAAGACGAATACGGAGCTGGAGCAGGAAGGGATGATTCCCGATCCGATCCAAAACTGACGCCGGAAGGCGTCTTTTTTTGCGGCGGAACGTTAGAAGCGACATTGCGGGGAGTAGTCTTCTAAGCTTCAAAGAGCGATTTTCCGATGTTGAAGGTTTTAGCAGGATGTTGCTGGAACTTATAACAGGGATCGGCTAAACGGAACGGCGCGTGAGAAAGGAATTACGCGAAAGCGGCAATTGCTCGCATAGGGAGTACAAGAAGCGGGATTCATGGAAGCTGATTAGCTGCCGCCGTATTTCATAGTGGCCTGGAAGACAGGTCCGCATGAGGGAATCCCGTCCAAATCATACATAGGAAGTGTTGGATCATGCGTCCGGAACAGATCGCCAGAATCGTCTCCGAGTTTCCCTGCTTCGCCGCAGTCCCGCAAGAGGAATGGCGGCAGTCGGAAGCGTTCATAACGCGTCTCCCGGCTCAGCACGTGGTCGGAGAGGGGCATCTATTCGAGCATGCCTCGTTTGTGCTGAAAGGCTGCGTCCGCATTTACAAAATCAGCCCCGCCGGCAAAGAATTGACCCTCTATCGGGTGCGAAGCGGCGAGACGTGCGTTATTATGATGGCCAGCATCCTGGGGCATACCGGCTATGAAGCGATGGCGGAGACGGAGGAGGACACGGAACTGCTGGTGCTGCCCGCCGCGCTGTTCCAATTATGGATGCATACGCACAAGGAGCTGAGCCAGTTCATTTACCGGTTGTTTATCCAACGCATGGTTTCGGTCACCGGGCTGATCGAGGAGATGACGTTCCACTCCATGGACCATAGGGTAGCGGAAGACAGGAGGGAGTAGAAGGATGAGAAATGTGGGACGTGCGGATCGAATTGTGCGAGTAGCGGCGGGTGCCGGATTATTGTCGATGCTGTTGGTTGTGGAAGGTCCCTGGAAATATGCGGGACTGCTCGGGGTTCCGCTGCTGCTGTCCGGGCTGGCGGGTATTTGCTGGATGTACCGGCTTCTGAAAGTCAACACCTGCCCGGTCAAGCGGCCATGAAGAAAGCGTGGAAGAACGGAAACTTTGGACGGAGCACAATCAAGGGTGGACCGAATCCGAATGTGGACCGCAATCAAGAGTGGACGAAGCCGGGATGAACCAGAATCGAGGATGAAGCAAAATCAAGGATGAACTAAAAACCAAGAATGGACCGCAACCGAGGATGAGCCCAAACCAAGGATGAACCAAAATCCAGATTGAACCGGCACCAAGATTGAACCAAAACAAAGGATAGATCCCATCTTAGGTTGAAAGTTGAGCCGAAGATCAGGGAGCCGACGGGGGATAAGGGTGGTTTGGAACTCTACTTTTTTGGATGAAACCCCATTTTCTCGAAAATAAGAGCTTTTTGCAGCGCTTAATCGGAAGAAAAATGGAGTAACTTCAACCAGCAACGGAAAATAAGAGATACAAACCACCTTTATTTCCCAAAAACAACAAACAAGTTCCCGATTAAGAGCTGCAGATCGCTCTTATAAATACTGCTTTAAAAACTTGCTTAAAAAACTGCTTTAGAATTACTGCTTTAAAAATACAGCCGGCCTGGCCGCCATCAGCGGACCGGAGGCCGGCTCATCTACTCATGAAACTGTCTCGGCGCGGGACAGCAGGTCCATCCATTCGCGGGAGGTCAGACGCCTCTCCATAATCCACGCTACGGCGATCGGTCTGCGCTCATGCCGGACCAGTTCGTCTTCCTTCAAGTAGTAGCCGTGCTCCTTGGCGATCTGATACACCATACAGAAGTGCTCCGCGCTTTCGACGGCTTGCTCCAGCGAATCATAGGCACAAAGCGTACGCCCGAAGCCCAGCGGGTTGGAACGGGTTTGAATATTCACATTGAAGCAGCGATCCGTCTCGAATACCAGTATGTCACTGTCAAAACAACGAATCTGATGTTTCACTGTCATGACATTCACCGCCTGTCCTTAGAATAAGGGTTAAGCCTGATCGTACGGTACGATGCTTGCTTGTACTAGGGTATCCCGTACTTCTACTTAACCGGAACGCCGCGATTTGAAACCGGTTACGGAGAAGTTCGTCTACACCTCAATAAATGACCGTCCCTTCTTACGAAATTGGCATGACCTCAGAGGCGACCGGCAGTATGATAGGATAACCGAGAGGATGGAGAGGGGAATCCGGATGAAACGTCGAAGCACGATTTATACACTGCCCAAAAGGGAAAATGCCCGCCGTAATGCAGAGCGGTTCGAGTGGGCGAAGGCGCTGAGGGACCGCGCGGTGAACGAAGCCGACAGCTATTTGGCGATCGGGCATGAAGCGCTGTGGAATCTTGTGCCGGGGCAGACACTGCCGCGCAGCTACGGGGTGAATCAGCGTCTCGGAAGCCCGGTTACGGGCAAGGAGATCGATAAGTACGGCAATTATCCGTACCAGGCCGACCCGCTGAAAGCGCCTTGGAAAATAACGGACCCGAGCAGCGGGATGTCGTTCCCGACGAACGATTTCGCCGCGTATTATGCCAGCGGCCTCGACGAATCGGGCTTCTTCCGTCCGGAAAGGGCGGACCGCAGCTTGCTCGTCAACACACTGTATCCCGGGAGAGGCCCGGACTGGGGCGTCGACGACGGCTATGGCTGGACGGATGAGAAGGGGAATACGTATACGTTCGTCGCTTATTATGTACACTGGTTTTTGTGGCACCCGGGAACGGGCGCGATCTTAAAGGCACTTGCCGCGTTGCGCGACGCCTACTTATACACCGGCAGGCCGGAATATGCCGCAGCCGGCATTGTGCTGCTGCATCGCGTGGCTGACGTCTATCCAAGTCTGGACGTAGCCGAGCATGACAAAACGATTTTCTTGAACTCGCACGGAGGGACCGGACTCGGCCAGGCGCTCGGCTCGATTTGGGAGGCTTCGCTGGTCAAGCAGCTGCTTTACTGCTACGACGCTTTTTTCCCGGCGATGGGCGAACCGGAGGCGATCCGCTTTCTGAACGGGAAATCGCCGGCCTTGTCCGGGACTGGTCATACGGCGGAAACGCTGTGCAGTCATATCGAGCAAGGGATCGTGAGGCAGGTATACCCCGCCGTCAAGGCGGCAAGAAACTACGGAAATACCGGCTTCCACCAAAGCGCGCTGGCGCTGGCGGCCGTCGTACTCGACCAGGAGCCGGAAACCGGGGAATGGATCGCCTTCAACGGCCGTGCGGGGAAAAGACTGAATCAGCCTTGGCAGGTGACGGGCGGCAATATATTGTCAGCGCTCGTCAACGACGTCGACCGCGACGGACACGGCAACGAAGCTTCGCCCGGCTACAACGCCTTGTGGCTGAATTCGCTGCTCGAGGTGGCGGATATTATGGAAGGGTATTCGGATGATCCGGCGGCGGATTTGTACCGGCATCCCAAATTCCGCAAAATGTTTGATGCCTTTATCCCGTTAATATGCTCCGGACGGTTCGTGCCGACGATCGGGGATACCGGGAAGGCCGGAAATCCCGGCATAGGGTTTAAAGGTTCCGTGTTTGTAAAGGCGTTTGAAGTATACGGAGATCCGGTATTCGCGCAGGCTGCCTACTTGATCAACGGGAACGGAACCGCGGGGATTACCGGCGGGATGTTCTCGGATGATCCGGAGCGGATCGCGCGCGACATCGAGGACGTAGTTGCAAACCGCGGACGGCTGCGTCTGGACAGCGATCAGTTTACCGGATACGGCTTCTCCGTACTGAGAGAGGGCGAGGAGGGCGAAGAAGGCGGAGCGGACGGAAGCGTGGCGGATACAAGGCGGGACGTCTGGATGTATTACGGCCGCAACACGGGGCACGGGCACCGCGACACGCTGAATATCGGGATTCACGCGTTCGGCATCGATTTAACACCGGATCTGGGCTACCCCGAGTTCGCCGATACGGTCGATATGCACCGGGCCCAGTGGGTGATCGGAACGACCAGTCATAATACGGTGCTGGTGGACAAGAAAAAGCAGGACCCGCAATGGGTCGGCGAGCCCCGACATTTTGACGACGCCGGCCGCATCAAGCTGATGGACGTCGAAGCTCCGCAGGCGTACCGCCACATCTCGATGTACAAAAGGGTGACGGCCATGGTCCGCGTGGGGCGGGAATCGTTTTACGCCGTCGACCTGTTCCGCGTACAGGGCGGCCAGGACCATCATTATAGCTTCCACGGCGCCGAAGGGCCGGTTACGGTCGAGGGACTGAGCCTGGTCCCGCAGAAGGAAGGAACGTATGCGGGGGCGGACAGCTCGTTCGGCGTCCGCCCGGAAGGGGACGATGTACCGGGGGCGGCTTACAACGGAGCCGGCTTCCACTGGCTGAATAACGTCGAGCGGGACCGCAATCCGCAGCGGCAGTTCAGCGTTGACTGGTCTGTCGTCGACACCTGGGGAAGTTTGCCGGAGGGCGAACGGGGAACCGTGCACATCAGGCTGACGATGCTGGGCGAGTTCGACGAGGTTGCCTTGGCGGACGGAGTGCCGCCCCGCAACAAACCCGGCAACCCGGCCTCCCTCCGCTACGTGCTGGCCCACCGCCAAGGCGGCGATCTGTCCAGTTTTTTCACCTCGGTCCTAGAGCCTTATCAGGGTGAACGTGTTGTACGGGCGATCCGGCTGGCGACCGTGGAGCGGAAGAATGCCGGTTCGGAAGCTGCAGGAATCGGAGCCGGAGCCGAAGCGGGAGCGAAAGGAGCTGCCGCCGGTGATCTGGCCGCCCGTGCCGTCCGGGTGGAGCTGGCGTGCGGAAGAACTGACTACATCGTCAGCTCGCTTGATCCGGCTGAGGAACTGCTGCTGGACGGCGAGATCGTATTCCGCGGGGCGTTCGGATTGTATTCCGAGCGTGCGGGCAGCCCGGAGTACGCTTATGTCCATGACGGAACGGAGATCGGGCGCGTGGATTCCGCGGAACGGCTGGTGCTGGCGGCGGGAAGACGTACCGGCAAAGTAACCGGATTTACAAAGGAGCTCCGCGATCGGAATACGATAACGGTACAGCTCGAAGGTACGGCGGAGGCGGAGGAACTGCAGACGCTCGCGGGTCGGTTCGTATACGTTGCGAATGACGGCGTCCGCAATGCGGTCTACCGGATTCGGAGCGCTTATGCCGGTCCCGGAGGCGGGACGGTGCTGGATATCGGGGATATGACGCTCATACGCTCGTACGCCGATCCGGAGGACTATGCCAAAGGATTTGTTTACGATATCAAGGAGGGTGCGGCGTTGTATATTCCGTTATCCGCCGAAAGGGAGTATTCGCGGGACTGAGGGAACAATAGGAAGGGGCTGTCCTCAACGTTTTTTTGCGATGTTTGCGCTCCGCTTCGCACCGATTTTCCCGGCGCTTGGTGCCCGGTCATACGTCGGCTTACCCGAGAAGAAGGACCTCGTCCTCCACGTTGCAGTGGAAGCCGAGGTCCTTTCGCTTCGGAATCGGGACGCTGCGATGTAGGCGAACTTTTGTGGAACAGCTCCTTTAGACGTTGGAGCCGGCTTTACGCCCCCTCAGCAGATCGCCGGTCCAGCCTTTGCGCCATAACCAGGCGTAGATCACGGCGGTCAGCAGCAGCACGGCCGCGCAGGCGGCCCCAAACCCGGAAGACCAATCCGCAAACGGCAGCAGATCGAAATTCATCCCCCATAGGGCGCCGATGACGGTCGCCGGCGTGAACAGCACGGTGAAGATCGTCAGCGTTTTCATAATCTCGTTGCCGCGCACCGAAGAGACGACCTCCTCCATCTGCAGCAGCGTATCGATATGGTTCTCGTGCTTGCGAAGCAGCCGCTCGATCCGTTCGAGCTTCAGGCTCAACCGGAGGCATTCCGGAAGCTCGTCCGGCTCGTCCAGAAACGATTCGCGTACGGCGTCCCCGGCTTCACGCAGAGGAGTCAGAGCCAGACCGAATCGAATCAGCTCGTGCCTCCGCTCCAACAGCCGATCCACAATCCGCTTGCGATTGCGCTCCCGCATCGACTGTTCCAACTCCCCGAGCCGGGCCTCGTAGCCGTCCAGCGCCGCATGCAGCGGCTCGACGAGCGAGCACAACAGGACACAAAACGCCTCGTGGGCCGTTCTGCAGCGTTCCAGGCGCTGGGCCCAAGGTGATTCCTCCAAGCGGATGTCCAGCCCGCTGCTTGCTGGAATAACGGTGATCAGCCGCGATTTCATCACATGGAAATGCAGCGGAGGACATTCCGGGTGAACAGGCTTCGAACCGAAATCGACCTTGTGCCGCAACGTCCCGTACAGGACGGGCAGCCCGCCCGATGTCGCCGTCACGATCGTCAAATTGTCGTCTTCCTGGCTTAAGCGTTCGATCCAGGCAGCCGTGTCCGCGTCAGTGACGAAGAGATCGTCCTTGTGCGGGGGAAGCTGCCGCCGAACCCACTGCCAATCGGCAAACGAATCCGGGCTTGAGTATTGGCTTGAAGTAGGCTCGCTCATATCCGCTCTCCTCTCGGCATTGCGGTCCCGGCCATTCCGAAGAGGCACGTCCGTTCTCCGGTCGGCTCCGGGCCGTACGCGCCGTCTTGGTTCTGCTTTGCCTGCCGCAGCGCGCGAAGGGCGAAGCTACGGCTCCGGGTTCTCGTTCTCCAGCAGCGCTTTCAGCTTCTCCGTAGCCCTTTTCAGAATGCGGGATACGCTCATTTGTGAGACGTGAAGCTGTTCGGCTATCGCCCGCTGGGACAGCCCGGCTTCGAAGACGAGGGACAGCACCTTTCGTTCCTCGAGCTTCAGGTGAGCCAGCGCCGCTTCCAGATCCATCCGGTTATCCACAGATTCGAAATCGTTAACCGGCGCGCCGATCAGATCGCCCAGCGTAGAGGTGGATTCCTCCTCCGATACGGGGGTGTCGAGGGAAACATAGTGGTACAGCTCGCGTCCGGCGAACACCTCCATCGTCTCCTCGTACGACAGTCCGAGGTGGTCTGCGATTTCCTCGATCTTCGGAGAACGCTCCAGCCGGATCGTCAATTCGTCGACCGCCTGTTGGAGCAGGGCGCCCTTTTCCTTAATGCGGCGCGGCACTTGAATGTACCAGGACGTATCGCGAAGAAAATTTTTCATATGCCCGATGATGCTTTTCATAGCGTAAGGTTCGAACGGGCTGCCCTTTCCGGCGTCGAACTGGTCGAACAAGCGGAGAAGCGACATTTGCCCGACCTGAATTAAATCCTCGTACAGATCGGGACGATTTCGGGACATTTTGCCCGCTGCCATTTTGACCATAGGTTCGTATTGCCGGATGAGCGTTGTAGCCAAATCGTCACTCGGGTTGCGCTGATACTCGACGATCAGTGCAGCAGACGAATTCGGGCAAGGCCATGCCGGGTTAGAGCTCATGCCATCTCCTCACTCCTGCCCAGACGCTTCGTCATGACGACCTCGGTTCCGGCACCGCCGTTTACCTCGACCTCATCCATAAGCGCCTGCATCAAGTATAAACCTAGCCCCCCGGCTTCGATTTCATCGATCGTCTTGCCGTGCAGCGATGGAGACGACTGAGCATCCGCCGCTGTCACGCTAAAGCTTTTTCCTTCATCCTTTACGGTAATGGAGAGAGCATCCCCGTCAATCAGGAAACGGATCTCCATCATGCCCGTTCCTTCGTAAGCATACAATACGGCATTGTTGCAAGCTTCGGAAACCGCCACCTTCATATCCTCAATTTCCTCGTACAAAAATCCCATCTTGGAGGCAATTCCATATAAAGTTAACCGGACCAGGTCGACGTATTCCGCCGTGGCCGGAACGCGAAGCGTAACAGTCGGTTCAACGGATTTCATCTGGATTGTATCGATCCTTTCTTAGTGAGCTTGAGCGGCCGACGACGGGCCGACTTGGGTGAGGAACGGCGTAATGCCTGTCATGTCGAACAGTTTCTTGATATTGGGCGGAATCGCTTCTACCGTGAAAGACCCGTTCCTGGCGTGACGCGCCTTCAGCACGGATATCAGAATGCCGATCCCGGTGCTGTCGATGTAACGGAGCTCCTTCAGGTTCAACGTCAGGATCCGGTCACAGAGCTCGACAAGCGGCTCCATGACCGCTCGCATCTGTGAAGCGACTTCAAGATCGAGCTCGCCGCTTATATACACGGTGCACCGACCTTCCTGGGTCTCGGTGCGCAGTTTTAATTTATCAGAGGTATGCTTGTTCAACTCGGTTCATCTCCCTTATCCGAACGTCTATTGTTATTTAACCACAAAAAATCGGGTTGAAACATGCCGGCGGCATCGAAAAGCAAATCGTTTAGGAAAGACTTGGGGCGGGTAACGACAAGTAAGCGTTGCTTCGCTACTATACAAGACGGAAAGGGAGCGATCGTATGGCTATCGAACAAAACCGGAACGTCGAAATCGAGAAAACCAATGTGGAGAAAAAGATGGATTCGAGCCTGGTGGCGTCAACCTTTATCAAATATGCGGCATACATCGTCATCTTCTTCGGCGCCCTGTACTTCCTCGTCAAATACGTCTTCCCGATGTTCTAAACGGAATAGAATCGGAGAGGGCCGTTCCCATCTTGCGCGCGCAGCTTCTCCCGAGTAACCCGTATGGGGGATCGGGAGTGCGGGGCCGTAAGCGGGAGCGGCTTTTTTCCGGCGATAGCCGGTAGGATGTTCCGTTTTCCCAATAGGTAATAGGACAGCCGCCGCTTGGAATGGAGGATAGAGAGCGTCTGCGGGAATGGGGAGATACCGGGGAAGCGCGGTTAGAAGTTGGGCCGGGTGCCGGGTCCGGATTGCGAGTGATGTCGAGCAGCCTCGTGTGAATGGGCACTGTGCGCCAGGGGTCGCTCGCGGTGTGGGAAAATGGGGCCGTGTGCGCCAAAGTCTGTGCTGGGAGCAGTGTGAACCCCGAAGGGGTGTTCGGATCGAGGTTATCCGTAGTTTTCGGTGGTATCTATGGATGCGCGAATAAATTAGCAGCCTTTTGCCCCTCTTATTTTTCAGTTATCTGGCTTTTTGGGGGAAATAGAAGCTATTTGCAGCTTTTATTTCTGGATGTATTTCCCGTTTCGGGCTCATCCCTCCCTATTAAGAGTCCCTATCGAGACTGTCGATTCATTGTGTAGAAGTGATAGCAGGCCGTTCCAAGTGAAAAGTTACCTTCTTCTGCTCAGACAGGTTGTCCGGAATCCCTTGATTTCATAAGGATTGTAAGGTAGGGGATTCCAGACAAAACTCGCCAGAAGGTAATCTTTTCCCTTTCCACTTGGTTGTCCACATTGAATCGACAGCCTCCCTATCATCTCTTATTATCTAAAATATTGGAATTCACACTAAAATAAGGGGTGCAATCGAATCTTATCCTGCTGCTCAGCTGCTCAGTTGCTCCTCAGCTGTTCAACTCTTCAGTTGCTTAACTAGTCAACTGCTCAGCTCCTCCGCTCTTCAGTTGCTCACCCCTCAATTACTCAACTCCTCAACTCTCAACAGCCCAACAGCCCAACAACTCTCAACCCCTCAACTCAGCAGGAATTGGTTCTGCTCAATCTATACGGCGGAAAGGGAGGCAGGAGGGGGCCACTCCCGAGCCTCTACCGACCCCCAAACGCGCCTCGAGGCAGCACAAAGAGCCGCATCCCGGAATGGTAGTCCGGGAGCGGCCCGCGGCCGGTCTGTCATGCCGGCCGGTTACAAAATCGTCGAAGCTCCGCCTTCCCGCAGAGCCGACTCCGCATAAGGCCGGCCGGTCCGGTCCGAGTCGACGACGACCAGCAGCCCGCCTTGCTCGATTCGGTCCAGACAGTAGTCGGTATCCGACTCCTTGAGTCCGAGCGCATCAATCTTATGTCTTGCATTGCTGTCCCCGTCGTAGAGAGCGGCTGCCCCGATTACCGGTCCGACGTATCCGTCTGCAGAGCCGGGTGCGGAATAGCCGGAGGGATGGGTGAGATAAGCGGCTGCTCC
This sequence comes from Paenibacillus sp. MAH-35, assembly GCF_058135425.1. Taxonomy (NCBI): domain Bacteria; kingdom Bacillati; phylum Bacillota; class Bacilli; order Caryophanales; family Paenibacillaceae; genus Paenibacillus; species Paenibacillus sp. MAH-35. The sequence goes on along the minus strand of NZ_JBYUPU010000029.1, from coordinate 16,627 downwards.
CAGCATGCCGATCGGCCCGAACGGCACCCGATCCTCAAGCGGCTCCGGCCTGCCGCCTGCGTATGCCTCTTCTCCGCGAAGCCGGTCCACCGGCATATCGGTTTCAGCTACCACCCGCTGCGCGCGGTCGCCGTTGCCGGCAATGATCCGGACCGACTCCGAACCGAAGCCTTGCGCTTCCAGGGCTTCGACCGCGCGTACCACACCTGTCTCTTCCTGAAATATACCGATCGTTCTTTCCATCGCAATCTACCTCCCGCCGCTTGGATTGGCCTCTCGGCCCTGTCTATTATTACCCCCGGGCGGGACGGTTGAAACGATAAACGGCACCGCTAACGCAGCAGCGCCTCCTTCCAGCGGTTCAGCGTAAGAGGCTTCGCCAGGGCGACAAGGCCGCCGGCTGCCTCTTCCGCCGGGAGCAGAGCGGCTTCGCCGTCGCGGTTCGCCACCAGGACGATTCGCCGCCCTGCGGCGGCAAGCTCCTTGGCGAGAGGAACCGCGCCGGGCAGCTTCGCTCCGAACACGAGCAGGCTGGCGGGGTCTTGCGCCGAGACGGCTTCGCGCAGCTCTGCGGGATCGGAGGCGTTCAGGATGGTGGAGCTGTACCCGAGCCGGCGAAGCAGACCGGCGTTTAACAGCGCCCGGTAAGGCCGCGTATCGGCGATAACCGCCGTTAAGGGGACTCCGGACGTCCGGGCGGCAAACTCTTCGGCTGCGTTATCGGCGGAGGCAGCCATCTCCCGCAAGGAGAGATCGCCGCCGGCGCTGCCTGCATCGAGCCGCGATGCGCGGATCGTGAATACGAACAGCGCGCCGTCCCGCTCCTCCGTGACCGAGCGGATTTCCCCGCCCATCAGCTGCACGAGCGACTTGCAGATCGCCAGCCCCAGACCGGTTCCGCCGTAACGGCGCGACATCGAGGCGTCGAGCTGGGAGAACGGCTGGAACAGCCTGCTTTCCTTATCCTGCGGGATGCCGATTCCGGTATCCTTGACGGCAAATTCGAGATAAACGGTGTCGGAGGGGGCCGCACCCGCAGCATCCATAGTATCCGAGGCGGGCCCATCCGAAGCGGCCTCCGACACATCCGTTGCTTCGGCCGAATCGGCCCGGTCGGCAGGTTCCTCGGCCAGACGAACGAGCACGTAAATACCGCCGGACTCGGTAAATTTAACCGCATTGCCGATCAGATTCGCCAGCACCTGCCGCAGCCTCGACGGGTCGCCGACAATCCAGCTGGGTACGGCCGGGTCAATATCGGCCAGCAGTTCCAGGTTACGCTTCGCCGCCTCCGCGCGGAACAGATCGGCCGCCTCGGCGATGCACGCATCCAGTTGAAACGGCAGTTCCTCCAGTTCCATCTTCCCGGACTCCATCTTCGTAAAGTCGAGAATATCGTTCATCACCTTAAGCAGCGCATCCATACTTTTGCGGATTATTAGGGCGTATTCCTGCTGCTCCGGCTGCAGATCGGATTCGAGCAGCAGATCGGTCATGCCGGTAACCCCGTTCATCGGAGTGCGGATTTCATGGCTCATGACAGCCAAAAAGTCGCTTTTGGCCCGGGAAGCAAGCTCCGCCGTTTCTTTCGCCTCGATAAGCAGAAGGCTTTGCTTCTGGAGCAGCTCTTCGGAGCGCTCCAGCTGTCTCGTATGCTTCTCGAGCATCTCGTTGGAGCGCATCAGTTCCTTGGACTGGTTTTGCAATTCCTCGGTGAGCGCCCGGGATTGCCGGAGCAGTTCTTCCACATGCAGCCGGTCGTGAATCGTGTTCAGGATGGTGCCGAGCTTCTCGGCAAGCTGCTTCAATAGCTCGCGGCGGATGAAGGTGAACGGGAGGAGGGAGGCGAGCTCGATCACGCCGATCACGTCGCCGCGGAAGCGGACCGGATAAATAAGCAGCTGCGCCGGTACGGTTTCCCCCAGGCCCGACCGGATGCGGACATAATGGTCCGGAATGCCGTCCACCGTCATCGGCTTGCCATCTTGGGCGCATTGGCCGATCAGTCCCTGGCCGGTCCGGAACGACGGCTCTACGACCACGTCGCCGCTTGCGGCATACACGCCATGCAGCGTCAGGCTGTCCGTGCGCCGCAGCTCGTCGTACAAGTAGATGGCGCCGTACTGCGCTCCGAGCACGGGCGCGAACTCGGTGATGAACGTCTGCGCCACCTGGCCGATATCGGTGGCGTGCTCCAGCAGCTCCGTAATCCGCGCCATATGCGTATTAACCCAGGCCTGCTCTTCCTTGGCCATGTTGTATTTCGCTTCCAGCTCGTTTTTGGCGTGCAGGTCCATCGCGATTCTTTGGAACACCCGGGCCAGCTGGCCGAGCTCATCCTTCGATTGCACCTCGATACGCTGCAGCGACCGCAGCCGGTGCTGACCGAATTTTCGGGCCATGCCGGTCAGCAGGCTGAGTCCCTTCGTGATGCTCGGAATGACCCAGAGCATAATGCACAGCGCGATCAGGATGCCCGTCACGGTCAGGACGGCCGTCGCGCTGACGGATTGGCGGTAAGTAGCCTGCGAGGCCGCCAGCTCGGCGTCAAGCGCCCGCTGGTGATAGCCGGACAAGCTCTCCAGACTGCCGAGAAATTCCTTCTGCGTGTCGTTGCCTACCGTCCTGCGGTATTCGAGCGCAGCGCTCATCCGGCCTTCCATCAGCATCGAGAGGACATTGTCCTTGAAGGTCCGGAACCGTTCGGCTTCCCGGACGGCCGTATCGACGAGCTGCTGCTCGGCCGGCTCCTGCACCCGGCTTTGCAGCTCGGCGAGCTGCCGGATGACGTTATCGACCGACTGATCGATGACGTCGAACCGGCTTCTGGGGCCGTCCGCATCGAGCAGGACGTTGTTGATTTCCCGGGCGGCGGTGTTGACGTCCCCGTGAATGGTGGAGGTCAGCTTTACTTTGGCATAACGCATCGTGTAAAACTTCTCCAGGGCATCGTTCATATTGGCCATCCGTTCGTAGCCGATCGTCGTAATGACGATCAGCAGAGCGACGAGCAGGCCGTAGCCCATGACGAGCTTCGTTTTTATTTTCATCAGGAGCTGTCTCCTTTGCGGACTTCGACGACAACCAGACAGCGGTCGTCTTGGCGCGCGTCAGGCTCGGGCTCTAGGAAAAAACGGTTTTCCAGCACGGCGCAGTCCGCTCCGCTTTCCAGCAAAGCGTCCAGCAGCCGGTCGACGCGCTGTTCCTCGCCGGATTCGATCAGCTCCAGCACCCCGTCCGTGTAGAGGAACAAACGGTCGCCTACGTTCAGGTCGAGCACCCGTTTCTCGACTTCGATCTGCTCGAACAGTCCGATTGCGGTACAGCCTCGCTCCAGCCGCTCCGGCGCGGAGCCGTCGCCCCGGGACAGCAGCCCCGGAGGATGGCCGGCGTTGACGTATTCGGCGGTGCCGCGGGCCGTATCTACAACCACATACAGGCAAGTGAAGTAATATTGGATGAGCGGATTCGAAAATTGAAGCTGCATCGTCCTCCGGTTCAACTCGCGAATGACGAATTCCGGATCGACTCGGGTCAGGATTGCATCCCTTAGAGCGGAAGCGACGAACATGCAGACGAGCGACGACGAGATCCCGTGCCCCATCGCATCGATGACGGCGATGCCGTAACGGTCGCGGTCGATCCGGTACCAGGCGTACAGATCGCCTGCGAGGTCGTCGGCGGGGCGGTACAGCCCGCGGATCGACAAGCGGGGCTCGTCCACCGGGGAAGGAAGCGCGGCGGCCTGCACCTGGCGGGCCAGTTCCAGCTCCTCGCGGAGCCGCCGGTCCCGCTCCTTGTGCCAGTCCATCTCCGTCTTCAGGCGAAGCGCCGCGCGGATTCGGGCGAGCAGCTCGATCCGGTTGATCGGCTTGGTGACGAAGTCGCTTGCTCCCGCATCCAGCGCCTCCGCCAGCTTGTTCGAATCGCCGACGGCCGTCACCATAATGACCGGGATATCGCGCCATTGCTCGGACTGCTGCACTCTCCGGCACGCCTCGATGCCGTCAATGCCCGGCATCATCATATCCAGCAAGATCAGGTCGATCTTGGACGGCGGCAGCGGCGCAGGATCGACCAGGCCGAGAAGCTGGAACATTTCTCCGGCGGAAGAAGCGGTCTCGATTTTGGCGTAGCCGGCCTTTTTCAGCATCTCCCTTACGACCATCACGTTCATCGGGTTATCATCTACAATCATAATGCGCATCGTTTGCTGCTCCCTTATCGATGGAATCGTTCGAATATCCGGCGATGTTCTCACGTTAGCTGTACGTTCATACTATCTTATCGGCCAAAAGGCTGTCCACCCGGGCTGAAACGACAAGAAGGAATGAGAGCGGGCTGGCTCTCATTCCTTGCCTGTTCCGGAACTTCCCCGGACGGGGGCCGGCTGGCTCATTGTCGCATCCTACAATATCCTCTGGGTCGCGGACCGGGCTCTCGCCATAATGATCACCTTGCCGCGATCCAGCTCCGCTTCATGCATTTCCGCTTCGCGAGGGGTACAGCCCATCGCCTCCAGCTTGGAGCGCAGCTCGTCTCCCCTGGAGCGGAACATATTGGCGATACTTTTGATGACGCCTTCTTCTTCCAAAGTGATCGTATTGACATCCGCCGCTCCCGCCAAGTACTCGGTGCGATCCTTATCGTGCGCCAGGACGAAAATATCTTCAGGCAAATAGCCTTGACGGTGAAGCGTGTTGATTTCCTCCATCGCCCTAGCCCCGTTATCGACTACTTTCAAGAAAACTTTTTCGTTCATAGTGAACGCCTCCTGTTCGTTGCCCCGGTGGGGCGAATGCCGATCTTGTGTACGAAGCCGGTGCTGGATGCGGGGATAAACATTTCAACATGGGTGAAGCATCGCTTCCGGTCCGGCATCGTACTAGGCTTTTATTAACCGGGGGAGGACAGGTTGAAACATAAGGTTTCTAGCAGGAATGACTTATCGCGGGGTGAAGCGCGGTCTGATGTGAAGTTGCGAAAAAGACGCAATCAACGGCAAGCGACAGCGAATAAAAGGGGAGGTTCGGGCGAGAAAACGCGTCATGTTTCATTCGGAGGGCAGCGGGTAATGAAATGTACCGGCAAAACGTCGGACATCCATAATCCCAAAAGGACAGGTGATGCATATGTTAAGCTGGGCCGCTTTATTCCTCGTTATCGCAATTGTAGCCGCCATATTCGGATTCGGCGGCATCGTATCCGCAGCCGCTTCGATCGCGAAGGTGCTGTTCTTTATATTCCTGATCTTGTTCCTGATCTCGCTGTTTACCGGACGCAGAGGTTCGGCATGATTGCACAGCATCGGTACAGACGGCGCTTCCCCTAAAGCGGGAGCGCGGCATCAAGGCCCGCCCGGCGACAGCCGTCTGGCGGGTCTCTTTGGTTGTGCGGATGTCAGGTGCGGGCAGCCTGCAGGACTATGGGAGTGCGGCTTTGTCCGACCCGGGTGACGGGAAAGGGCGGCTGCCAGAAGCTCCAATCATCAGCTGTTCCCGTTGCCCCGCAAAATTTTCGGGCAGATGAATATAAAGTATAGATAATTACGAAAGTTTCTGCTAATATAACGTTATATCAATTATTTTGTAATCGATTACAAATCGGAAGTCAGCCGACTCCAGCTAAAGGAAAACGGTCCGCTCATGAGCTCCATTAAAGAGGTTGCCAAGCAAGCCAACGTTTCGGTCGCGACGGTATCCAGAGTGCTGAATAACGATCCGGTCGTTAAGCCCGCAACGAAGAATAAGGTGCTGCAGGTTATAAAAGAGATGAACTACAAGCCGAACCTGCTCGCCAAAAATTTGCGAAAGCAGGCCAGCCGAACGGTTGTGATGGTGCTGCCCTCCATGTCCAATCCGTACTTTTCGGAAATCGCCAGGGGAGCGCAGGCCGCCGCCTACGACAAAGGCTACAACATCATTATCGGAACGATCGAATCGAAGCGCTGGATACTGGATACTTACATCAATATGCTCAAGACCAATCTGGCGGAAGGAATCGTCTTCGTTTCGTCCAGTGTGAGCAAGGAATTGCTCGAAACGCTTGTGGACGATTACAGCGTCGTTCTGTGCACCGAATATTATCCGGGTATTAAAGCGGCCTGCGTAGCGATCGATAACAAAAAAGCCGGTTATGAGGCAGCGAGGGAGCTGATCCGCCGTGGTCATACCCATATCGCTTATATTGCCGGAAGCAGTGCGTCGAGCTCCGTTGCCGCCCGGATCGAAGGGTATAAGGAGGCGCTGAACGAAGCGGGCATCCCGTTTCGTCCCGAATTAATCGCCGGAGCGAAGAACAAATTCGAGCATGTCAAAGAGATCGTAAACGGCATACTCGGCCAAGGACTACAGATCGACGGCATCCTGACCCACTCGGACCTTCAGGCGTCCTATCTGCTGAAAGGGATTAAGGAAAAGTCGATCGGCTTATCCGACGAGGTTGGCCTAGTCAGCTTCGACGGCACGTTCGTTGCGGAGATTACGAATCCAACCCTTACTTCGATCGTCCAACCCTTGTATGATCTGGGTTACACGTCGGTCTGCAAACTTATCGAGAAGCTGCAGGGCGAATCGGGCGACGAAGAAGAGGGGCTTATCCTGCTGCCGCACCATTTGGAAGTGCGAGAAACATAAGCCTCGCAGAGCCGCAGGCCCGGTCGTTGAAAGCGTTCGGCGAACCGGACGGACGGGCAGGCGGCCAAATTGCCGGGCGGAGACGGGATGCATTCGGCCGGAGATGTACCCGGCCCCGGACGAGGGCGGCAAAGAGGGACGCTTTTCTTTTGAAAGATATGTAATCGATTACAAAAAGACAAACAAGCATGCATGCATCTATCTGCTGCACGATTCATTTGCAACCGGAAGGGGTTATCCAATGACGATGATTGCCAATCCCAAAGTGAGCGGCTTTGTACCTGTGTGGGCGCCTTTCAAAGGCTTCTCCCTCTTGTTCGACAATCCGGGAGACAATTACTCCAAGGTAAACGGTTATCCGGAACTGGAGAAGATCGACTGCCGCAGCGGCAGTCCCGAGCTTGCCTTTTATCAGACGTTGTGGGACGTGAGCAGAGAAGCGGGCGAGCTCGCCTGCTCTTACTTGTTCTGTGCGCTGCCGCTTCATTCCTATCACGTAACGGTGTGGGACGGCCTGAACGATTTCAATGTCCGCAGGCTGCCCGATCGGGCCCGGTTAGAAGCGGAGCAGTGGTTGAGAAGCTTGCCGGCCTCGTTCGATTCCCGACATCCGCTTCTTACCGTTCCTGACGGCGAACCGATCGGCATCCGCATCGAACCGATCGAATTCGAATACGACTGCCTGGAGAAATGGAACAACTCCTCCATTGTAGCCAGACTAAAGCCAACGGACAGCCATGCGGAAGTTGTACTTAGCGGCATTGAGAAGGCGAGAGAACGATTGAATGGCGTGTTCGAACAGCGTTTCGGCTTTCCGACAGCGGTGCCGCAGTACCGGCCGCACGTGTCGATCGGATATTTGGCCAATAAACAGCTGGGTGAGAAGGCGGAGGAGGCTGTACAGCGATTACATGCACAGCTTGCGCCGGCGATCAGCGGGAGGAGGCTTCGTTTCGCCACCATCGGAATGTACGGGATGAGCGATATGGAGACGTTTTTCAGGCGGGTGGAGTGTTACGAAGGGCGGTAATTCCCGATTTTTACAAATTCTTTATCGCAAGCTGCATCTGATTTAACATATCGATGATATCTTGAAAATTGGCAGGGGAATCAAATGTTCTCTGGAATGTAATCGATTACGAAAAACGGTTGCAAACTTTTGCTTCCCGATCCGGCAGTAATGAATTAATCTGAGGGGGTGAGGATGGCCGAACCGCGTAGTGTGGAGATCGATCGTTGATGCCGGATGCAGGAGCGTACAAACAGGAACGAACGGGTTTGTTTGAAATGTAATCGATTACGAAAAATTTCCGATTGGAAGGGAGTCCTCGCAAATGATCCATTCTAGAAAAGTAAAGATTCGGATAGGTGCGGCCTTACGCTACATCGTTCCCGCTGCGGCGCTGTTTGTACTCGCCGCATGCTCGCAGTCCGCGGAACCCGTACCGGCCGCCAAGCCGGAAGAGAAAACCCCGGACCCGGTAACGATCAAGATCGGGGTGAAGAAGAGCGGTTATTTGACGGATGAAGAATTTAAACGGTTTTTTGCCGATTCGGTCAGCAAGGCTTACCCGTGGATTACGGTCGAACGGGTCGATTACGACGACAAGCTCATTCCGGAAATGCTGGCATCGAACGGTGTGCCCGATATGATCATAACGAATAACGTCAATGGAATTCCCGCGATCAGCGAGGCCAAGCTGCTAACTTCGCTTATGGAAGGGCTGAAGAAGCATTCGGTCGATCTGGCCCGGTTCGAGCCGCAGACGCTGGAAGCGATTCAAGCCGCCGCGCAGAGAGACGATCTCGTAGCGATTCCGTACACCAGAAGCTTCAGCGCCTTGTATTACAATAAAGACATTTTCGACAAATTCGCCGTGCCGTATCCAAAAGACGGAATAACGTGGCAGGAAGCAACGGAGCTGGCGAAGCGGCTTACCCGCATGGACGGGACGACCCAATACCGCGGACTCGAGCCTAACGTTCCGGAACGGATGGCGATGCAGCTGTCCTTGCCGTTCGTTGACCCGAAGACGAACCGTGCCGTTATTAATAATGAGCTATGGAAAAAGGTGCTGCTTCAGGCGGCGGAAATCTACTCCATACCCGGAAACGGCAAGCATGCATGGAAAACGGCCGGCATCAACGCCTTCACCAAAGACCGGACGCTCGCCATGCTGGCCGATGTCAACATCATCACGACCGCCCGGCTGGGAGAACTGACCGATCTCAATTGGGATTTTGCAGCCTACCCGGTATTCCCCGAAGCGCCGGGCAAAGGAATGGGAGCGGATCTGCACATTATGGTGCCGACGAGTATAAGCAAATATCCGGACGAGGTGTTCAAAGTGATGACGACCGTCATCTCCGACGAAGTCCAGCTCGATATGGCGAAGCAAGGCAGGAACAGCATCATGAAAGACGAGAAATACAAGACGGCGTTCGGGCAAGACTTGCCGTTCCTGAAAGGCAAAAATATTGCAGCTGTGTTTAAGACGACAACCGCCGCTCCGTATACGCCGTCCCTGCATGACACAAGCTCGATGACGTTGATCCAGGCGGAGCTCCGCAATATGTTCCAGAAGGGCAAGGACGTGAATTCGGCGCTGAGAGATGCGGAAGAGGCGATCAACAACAGCATTAAAGCGAAGGGACAATAAAACACCGGGAGGTGGGCGGGATGTCGAACAATTCATACGACAATCCTTCGTCGGAGGCCAGATTCAACCGGAGAAAGCTGCTGCAGTCGCTCGGCGCAGCCGGCGCCGTTATGGCGGTTGGCTCCGTCGGAGCGGCAATCGCTCACGGCAAGTCTGCCGATTGGGAGCAATCGGGACGCGGGAACCTATCGGTTACGGAAAGCGTTTACCCTGGCCACCCTCATCCGGACCGGCACGGGACGGAGGGCTGGTACGATGTGAAGCGGCTGGGAGCGGTTGGAGACGGAGTGACGGACGATACGGGGGCGTTCGAACAAGCTTTGCTGCATATTAAGATGAGGGGCGGCGGAGTCGTTTACGTGCCTCCCGGACAATATGTCATCACCCGGGTGCTCCGGTTGTACAGCCATACGACGATCAAAATGGAGGATGGGGCCGTACTGAAAAAACTCGGAAATCCCGACTCCAATCTGAAACTGTTCGTAAACGGGGATATCGGCGATGCTGAATATGCATACGGCTACGGCGGCGATGGCAACATCACGGTCATCGGCGGGACGATCGATCTGTGCGGGTATACGCATCCTCCGACCAACCCGTCACGCAACTTCCAGGCGTTCGGCATCGCCCACGCTGACGGCGTTCATATCGAGAGAGTCCGGTTTATTAATGGCCATAACGGGCATATCATCGAATTCAATTCGAGCCGCAATGTCAAGCTGCTTCACTGTCTGTTCCAGGATCAGGTGGTCGCTTCGACCGGCCAATACGAGATGGTGCAGATCGATTTCGCCTCAGCCGAAGCGTTCCCCACATTCGGCGCGTTCGACGATACGCCTTGCTGCGACGTGCTGATTGAGGGCTGTACGTTCGTGAACGGACATAGAGGCGTCGGTACTCACGGCTCGAAATACGACAGTGCGGGCAAGCAGGTGTTTCACAGCAATATCCGTATCGTGAACAACTACTTCAACCAGATCGCCGATATTGCGATCAAGCCGGAAAGCTACCGGAACGCCGTGGTTGCGGGCAATACGATCGAGAATACAGGAAGTGCGGGTATTGCGATCTACTCGTGCCGGAATACGATTGTTGCCAATAATACCGTAAGTCATGCCGGCTTGCACGGCATTACGATTTCCCGCAAGACGAGCAGCGTATTCGACGAGCCTTCCGCCGACATCACGGTATGCGGCAATGTACTGAACAACATCGCGTTTTCGCCTTTTCGAATGATCGGGGGGGCGGGGATTGTGGTGGACGGCAATATCGGGTCGACCTCTAATCGCGAAGGGGCCTATATAACGAATACGGACGATCTTGTGCTGCGTAATAACGTCTTTCGGGGAGTCAGTCAGGCGCAACACGGGCAATATTACGGCATTCGTGCCGACAACTGCTCGAATGTAGAAATAGCCGGCAATTCGCTCGGTAACGCGGGCTATACGAATAATTACAAATACGCGATCTACATCCCCGCCGGCAGTACGGGCGTGAAGATCTCGGCCAATACGGCCGCCCCGGGGGTGTCCGGAACGATTCACAGCGACTCGGTTGACGCCGTCATCGCTATGGAGAGCGGCGAGCGTATGCTGACCGGGAGTCTGAATGTTTCCAGCGGAACGGTTGTGTTGAATGACGATATAACGAAATACAGAACGCTGATCATCGCGACAGGCTCCGTATCCGGCGGCGGATTGCGCCACGAAATCGCAAGAGGCTGGTATACGTCCGGCTTCCGGCCCGGGACGGACTTCCTGAATGTCGCCACCTCCGGCGGCAAGCTGGTCGCATCCATTGATACGAATACGCAGCTTACCGTCGTAAGCGCGAGCGATCCATTAAGGTACGTAATCGGTGTTTTGTAACCGGGCAGCCGGTCAAGTATTCCCTCCATGCAGAATCAGGCGTGGAGGGTTTTTCACTTGGATGGACGGCATTCTTCCTACAAGAACGTGCTCGTGCAAAAATATCCGTTGCTTCTTTCATAATCGTATGGTATGATTGCAAAAATTTATCGAGAACAAATAATGGAGGGCAGAGGAAAGTGGCTTATTATTACACAGAACCATCGAGGACGTTTAGCGAATATTTGTTGCTGCCGAACTTGACGACAAAGGACTGTACGCCGGCCAATGTCAGCTTGAAGACGCCGATCGTAAAGTTTAAAAAGGGCGAGAAGCCCGACGTTTCTTTGAACATTCCGTTCTCATCTGCGGTTATGCAGGCGGTATCCGACCATGGTATGGCGGTCGCTTTGGCGCGGTGCGGCGGAATTTCGTTTATTTTCGGTTCTCAATCGGTGCATGACCAGGCGGAGATGGTTCGTAAGGTAAAAGGCTATAAGGCCGGATTTGTCGTGAGCCGCTCCAATTTGACTCCTGACCATACTTTAAAAGATGTGCTGCAGTTAAAAGAGAAAACCGGGCACTCGACCGTCGCCATTACGGACAACGGTTCGCCGACCGGCAAGCTGCTCGGGATCGTAACGAGCCGGGACTACCGGGTCAGCCGGGATGCGCAGGATAAGCGGGTAGCCGATTTTATGACTCCGTTCCCTTCGCTTATTTATGGCAAGTCCGGGATTACGCTGTCGGAAGCGAACGATCTGATCTGGGAGCATAAGCTGAACTGTCTGCCGATCGTGGACGGCGGCCAAAATCTCGAATACCTCGTTTTCCGCAAAGACTACGACGCGCATAAGGAAAATCCGCTGGAGCTGCTCGATTCGAACAAAAGCTACATCGTCGGAGCCGGTATTAATACGAAGGATTACGAGGAAAGAGTCCCTGCTCTGGTGGAAGCCGGAGTCGACGTCCTCGTCATCGACTCGTCGGACGGTTATTCCGAATGGCAGCGCGAGACGATCCAGTACGTGAAAGCGAACTTTAACGCCAAGATCGGAGCGGGTAACGTCGTGGACCGCGAAGGCTTCCTGTATCTGGTCGAAGCGGGAGCGGACTTTGTCAAGGTCGGAATCGGCGGCGGTTCGATCTGCATAACCCGTGAGGCGAAAGGGATCGGCCGGGGCCAGGCATCCGCTCTGATTGAAGTTGCGCAAGCCCGGGACGAATACTACCGGGAAACGGGCATCTATGTTCCGATCTGTTCGGACGGCGGCATTGTGCACGATTATCATATTACACTGGCGCTGGCTATGGGCGCGGATTTCGTTATGATGGGCCGTTACTTTGCCCGCTTCGACGAGAGCCCGACCCGCAAGCTGCGTGTCGGCAATAACTTCGTTAAGGAGTTCTGGGGCGAAGGCTCGAACCGTGCGCGCAACTGGCAGCGGTACGACACGGGCGGCAAGCAGGGCCTGTTGTTCGAGGAGGGTGTCGATTCGTACGTGCCGTACGCGGGCAGTCTGCAGGAAAACCTCGATAAGACAATCGGCAAAATCAAATCGACGATGTGCAACTGCGGTTCACTCTCCATTGAAGAGCTGCAGCAGAAGGCGAGAATTACGCTCGTATCCGCAACCAGCATCGTTGAGGGCGGCGCTCATGACGTCATCCTGAAGGAAAGCAGCCTGTCCGAAGAATAAGGAGGCGCTGAGCAGATGTCCGAGCGGACTGCATCGCATTTGAGCAAATACTTGCTGTCTTTAAGCCCGCTGGATATATACAATCACGAGTTCGATAAGCAGCTGCGGGGTTATAATGAGGATCAAGTGAACGAATATCTGGATATCATCATCAAAGATTACGAACGCTTTGTGGTAATCCTGAAGGAGCTCGAAGGCAAGATCGAGACTCTGGAGGCCCAGGTTCAGGAGCGGCACGTGGAAAGCCGGATCGAACCGGAGGACCCGCTTAGCCAGATGCAGCGCCGGCTGAGCGATCTGGAGCTTCAGGTGTTCGGGGAAAGACGGGACGGCAAGAAGTGGTGAAGCAGATATAGCGTTATACCGGAAGAGAGTCTGCCTGAGGGCGGCTCTCTTTTTGTGCTGTCTGCACAACTTTCTCACTTCCATTAGGTATATATTGGAAAATGGAACTCGGCCGTCTGGAGGCCGGGACAGATTAGGAGAGGATGCGGATGAAGAAAGTGTTGTTCGGACTTGTGCTGGGAATGATGCTGGGGGCGGGCAGCTCCGTCTGGGCGGCGGGAGAGTCGGTGCTGCAGGCGGTGAAGGCTGCCGTGTCGCTGCATATGAACGGGGAAGCGGCCGCTCTGCCTGCCGGGTACGAGATCTTGAATTACGACGGTCATGTCTATGTTCCGCTTCGCTATATGGCCGAGCAGATGGGAGCCGCCGTCAGCTACGACGAACGGAGCCGAACCGTATCCGTTTTGTCAAACCAAGCCGGGCCTTTGCTGCACGATCCGGATTACCCGGGGATTTACGTTGGCGGATTACAGGTAAGTCAAACAAACGGAAGTTCGGTGGTGACCGGTCTGGTGCTGCTGGATGATACGAGGTCCACCATAGCGCGGGAGAAGATGCCTTATGCGTTCCGGGGAGATCTGGTCTTCTACGACGGGCAGAACAAAGTGATCGGACGAGCCGGTATTAGCCAGCGCTTCCATGAGGATGCGGAAGGCGGACCTTATCGGGTGCAGCGTTTCGAAACTCCGGTGGAAGGTGGAGCCGATCTTTCAGGATATGCCGATGTGCTGCTGGTTGGCGGCTTTTTCACGCATCAGGGCGCCGATTCTGATGCGGGGGCGTTGGGACCCCCGATACCGGACGTCATCGCAGACGGGGTTAAGCTGCCTGTAGCTGTCGGTACGTATTGCTGGTTTGGGTGCGCCGAGAGAAGCCTGCTTGGAGTAACCCAAGAGTTGCCGGTACAGGCGGTTGCCCCCGGGGCGGCTATCCGGACTTCTTTTACAGGCAACAACCGGCCGACCCATCTGCTCCTGTACCGGCTGCATGCGAACGGGACCATGGACGAGATCCAGCTGATGGACGGCAGCTTCGCCGCTCCGGAGCGGGAAGGGGTTTATTTCTACGCGGTCAGGGCAGTGTGGGACGGGAAGGATACGTTCGGGGGAGACGCTTCTTATGGCTTCGTCGTGAAGGTTGAAGCGAACCCCGTTATTGACACGCAGTAAAAGCAAACGGTAGAGTTAGGAAGATGAGACAGCCTGCGGGAGATAGCCGCAGCAGAAAGCCATATCCTATCAATCATAGATCATGGAGGCGGATGGAACATGGATCGTCAAAAGTATGAAGAGATTAAACAATCGCTAGGATTTAAGCCTGCGCCTGCAAGCAGCGGGCCTCGCGTCATTTTGCCGGTACGGGTGGAGGGGAATCTCGCCTATGTGTCCGGTCACGTGCCGTTCTCCGGAGGAGAACTGCTGTACAAAGGGCGGATCGGCGTCGACGTGTCGATCGAAGAGGCGAAGAAGTCGGCGGCGTTGTCGGTCGTCAACTGTCTAGAATCGCTCGACCGGGAGATCGGCTTGGATAAAGTGGACAAAATTCTCAAAGTCAACGGCTTTTTGTCCTGCGCCGATCATGTCACGGAGCATCCGGTCATTATGAACGCAGGCAGCGAGGTGCTGATCGGCGTGTTCGGATCGTCCGGCGAGCATGCCCGGGCCGCTCTGGGCATCCATACGCTTCCGCTCGGATCTTCGACCGAGGTCGATATGATCGTGTCTTTGAAGGCTTAATGCGACAGTAGGAAAAGAGGTCAGGGGCAGCCATCAGGCTGCCTCTTTGCCGTATGAATCTTAGAGTGAGGCGGGCGGACTCGTATTGCCGCTGAGCATACCCGCGTCTCTCTGCGTGTCCGTCAAGGGTTCGTTCCTGTCCGCAGTCGGACGGCCGGATTCTGATTCGTTTAGCCGGCACCGTCTTTCCGCAGCAGAGATGTGATCCGTTCGCTCAATGTGTGTTCGTCGATCAGACCGGACCAGAACATTTTGAGCAGATGGCGCAGGGGCTCGAAATCCCGGGCCGGCCAGTGGAGCTCCGAATGCAGCCGGTACGAAGGAATGATTTCGCGGAACAACGAATAGTGTCTCGGCCGGTTCATCCGGGGTTCCTCCGGGACCGGAGCTTCTGCGGCCTGCTTCATGGCGGGAATGCTGACTGTGTGTCGGCGGATCAGACTCTGCGCCCTTTCGGAGGTCATATAGTCTACGAACTGCCGGGCCGCTTCTTTATGCTTGGAGCGCTTGTTCACGATCATACCGATCGAGAGCAGCAGTGTAATCGGGATATGGACATAAGGTACCGGCGATATGTCGTAGTCGAGGCCGGAATGCTTTAGGTCGTTTAAACTGCTGTACGTAGCCAGCATCATCGATATTTTTCCTTCCAGAAACAGACGGCTCGCATCCGTGCTGCTCTCGGACAAGTAGCCCGGGAAGATGTCTCTGTCACGGATCAGCTCCCCGCACAGCCGGATGCCTTCCATCAGCCGGGTTCCCCGTATGTCCCCCGGAAGACCGCCATCCCGCAGAAAAGATTCTCCGCTTTGGAGCAGGAAGAGCGGCCATCGGTTCTCCGATACTTGATAAAAGTAAAATCCGTGCTTCTGACCGGGCACGGTCAGCCGGGCCGCCGCCTGAACGAGATCGTTCCATTTCCATCCGGAGTCCGGCTCCGGCAGCTTCGCTTCGAGGAAATGAGTCCGGTTGTAGCAGAGCACGACCGGCGAAAATGTTACGGGCTGTACATACAAGGTGCCGTCAGCAGTAAAAGCCTCGTTCAGGAACGGATAGATTCCCGCATTTGCCTGCTGCTCCTCCAGCAGCCCCGTATAGCCGCTTTCCGCGAGCTCGTTGAAATTCATGTTGTTGAGCGTGAAAATGTCAATCGAGCCGCTCTCCATCTGCTCCCTGATCGATTCGATATAGGTGCGGCTGGTGAATAGGCCGCTTGCCGTCCCGGTAACTGGTTTGACGGCAACTGCAGGATGAAGGGCGTGGAAATCATCGAGCAGCCGCATAAACTCCAAATCCCGCGTTATTGAAGGCATGCAGCCTACGGTTACAGTGATCCGCTCCCGCTCCGCCGACTTGATCACACGGCTGCCGACTTTATCGATTTTGACAATAAAGCCTTCCTCCACCAGCACCTCGAGTCCTTTGCGCACCGAATTGTTGCTGAGCTGAAATTGCTCGGCGAGCGTGCTCTCGGCAGGCAAATAGTCGCCAACGGAGTAGGTGCCCTCTATAATGCCGCTGCGCAGCTGTTGAACCATCGTTTGAAGGCGGGCTCGGAACGTTTTGCGGCTAGCTTTCTCGGACATAATCTCACCTTTCGATCTAATTGATATTATAATTATATATGAATTACATGTGTATTAAAAGAAGGGAGGGGATATTTTTTCTCTTTTTTTGTGTTTGGGAAGTTAATTTGGAACAAAT